>JBCDEK010000018.1:0-44297 GCA_039179785.1 Pseudomonadota bacterium
GCCTCCAGCACCTCCCAGCGTTTTGTCTTCGATTTCGGCGCGCATTCGATGATGCGAACGGTGTCACCGACCTTGAAGGCATTCTTTTCATCGTGCGCCCGGTACTTCTTGGACTTACGAATGGTCTTTTTCAGAACCGGGTGCGTAAAGCGGCGCTCGACGGACACGGTCACTGTTTGTGCGTTTGCGTCGGAGGTCACGACGCCAGACAGGATACGCTTGGGCATTTCGTGCTCTCCTTATTCGGCCGCTTTGGCGGCTTGTTCGTTGAGGATCGTCTTGACGCGCGCAGCGTCGCGACGGACCGAGCGCAGACGCGCCGGGTTCTCAAGCTGACCTGTGGCCTGCTGGAAACGCAGGTTAAAGGCCTCTTTCTTCAGATTTGCCAGCTCATCACGCAGCTGGTCCGGGGTTTTATCCCGAAGTTCCTGGGCGTTCATCGCCTTTTTCCTTTCAACATCACGAGGGTGCCGCCAATTGGACGTGACACCGATTCCCGTGGAGTGGGTGAATAAAGGGGCCGTATATGGGGGGGATTGGGGTATGGCAACCCCTATTTCCAATGGCGACGGAGCGTCGGCGCCTAGGGTCAGGACCCTAGGCTACTTCGGCGTGCGCAGCATTTCGATTGCGACGGATTCCGGCGCAAAGCTGATATAGGTATAGTCCTTGTCGTCCAGCGTCTCGGTCAGCGCCTTGTATTCGTGGTGACGCCAGCCAGGATAGCCATATAGCTCGTCAAACAGGATCACGGTCCCCTTGCGCAGGTGCTTTTTCACCGCCTTCATCGCGTAAGCCGTGGGGGTATAGGTATCCATATCCATATGAATGAAGCCAAACGCCCTGCCCTTATGCTCTTTCAGATAGCCGGGCAGAGTGTCCTGCACCCAGCCTTTGACCAGTGTGACATTGTCGGGCACCTTGGGCAGCGCCCCGCCCGTGCTGAACGCGCCCGCAGCGCGCCCGGTCTGAATGCCGGTCCAATCCTCCTGCAGTCCCTCGAAACTGTCAAAGCCGGTCATCGTCAATCCGTTGCGGCCCAGGATCTTGCCAAAGGTCCGGCACCCGCCGCCCTCGGCCACGCCAAATTCGACAAACAGGCCATCCTTGACCCCATTCTTGATCGCGCGTGTGATCGCAAACACACGACCGCGCTCTTTCTGTCGGAACAGCATAGCCTGCTCCATCTGCGGCTTGAAATGCTCAAAGCTTTCCTTCTTCGACGCATCAAGAAGCAGGGAAATGGGTGTGATATCCGCCATGACGGTGCCTGTGCTTGCTCTGTTTTATCCCCACGGTCACGCCGCAGTTGCCGCATTGAACACAAAGCACCACCCCCACGCAAGACGGCGCGCGGGCCTACCGTTCCGGGCGCGACTGGGGTACATCACCCCCATGTCCAAGATCACATCGCTTTTCGCCACCCGCCTCTATCACGCACCCTTGTCCGAGGTCGCCCCCAAGGTCGACCCGACCGACCTGGAACGGCATTGCTATGCCATCGCCGAAGATGACGAGGCGGGCCACGACTGGTGCGAGCGCGAAGGCTATCCCGGCTACACGTCCTACGCCTCGCTTGACGACCTGCCCTGGCGCTTCCCGATCTTTGCCGATCTGGTCAAATCGCTCGATGCCCACGTGGCGGCCTTTGCCAAGGCGCTGGCCTTCGATCTGGGTGACAAGACACTGACACTGGACAGCATCTGGATCAACATCCTGCCCGAAGGCGGCATTCACACCGGTCACATCCACCCCCACTCGGTGATCTCGGGCACCATCTATGTGGCAATGCCCCCGGGCACCTCGGCGCTCAAGCTCGAAGACCCCCGCCTGCCGATGATGATGGCGTCCCCGGGCCGACTGCCGAACGCACCCGAAGACCTGGCCCAGTTCCACTATGCCAAACCCGCCGTGGGCGATGTCCTGCTGTGGGAAAGCTGGCTGCGCCACGAAGTGCCCATGAACATGGCCGAAGAAGAACGGGTGTCGGTGTCGTTCAACTATGGCTGGGAGTGAGGCGGCACGGTCCGGCAAGACCGCCCCCCACGCCGCCACACCCAATACCTGAACTCAGCCTTTCCGCGGCAGCACCAAACTAAACCAGTTGATTAATTAACTGTTTGGTATAATACTGCGGCATCATGGACGACGACTCACTTGATGCCACCTTCTCTGCTTTGGCCCATCCCGCCAGGCGCGCGATCCTGGCCCGATTGGCACAGGGGTCGGCCAGCGTGAACGCACTGGCTGAACCCTTCGATATGACCTTGCCAGCCGTCTCCAAACACATCCGGGTTCTGGAAAACGCAGGCCTGATCACCAGGGAAAAGACCGCGCAGTTCCGGCTCTGCACGCTCGACGCGCGCCCCATTCAGGACGTGTCGCACTGGACCAACCAGTACCGGCACATCTGGGACACGCGTTTTGACATGATGGACACGCTGCTCAACGACATGAAGGACAAGGACCAATGACCGACGACAACACATGGGTGCGCATAGAGCGGGTGTTTGAAGGCCCCATCGATCTAGTCTGGAAAATGTGGACGGACCCCGACCTGTTCAAACAATGGTACGGACCAAACGGCATGACCGTCCCAACCGCCGAAATGGATGTGACCGTTGGCGGAACCCGAAAGGTGTGCATGTCGATGCAAACGCCCGAACGGTCGACCGAAATGTGGTTCACCGGCATCTACAAAGAGGTCACCCCACCCACGCGCCTGGTCTACACCGAAAGCATGTGTGACGCCGACGGCACGCTGATCGCACCGCAATCCATGGGCATGCCCGACACGTTCCCCGACATCACCGAAGTGATTGTCGACCTGAGCGATGCCGGCGGAAAAACCCGGATGGTCATGGTGCATGTCGGCGTCAACGAAGGCACCGCAGGCGCGGGCGGCTGGACCCAGGCCTTCGATAAGCTGGCGACATTGGCTGCATCGCTGGCCAGCGCGGCGCAGTAGGATGCGCAAACTGGCAGTTCTATCATTCGTGACCCTGGACGGCGTGATGCAATCCCCAAGCGCCCCCCAAGAGGACCCGTCCGGCGGCTTTGCCGAGGGCGGTTGGGCGGCCCCCTATTGGGACGGGGTGATGGGCCACGTCTTCAAAACGGCGATGGCCACGCCCTATGACATCTTGTTTGGCCGAAAAACCTACGACATCTTTGCAGGCCACTGGCCCGATGCCCCGAAATCGGAGGCCAGCGACCTGCTGAATGCCGCAACGAAATACGTGGTCACATCCCGGCCCGGACCACTGGACTGGGCAAATGCGCACGCCGTCCCCGGCAACGACATGACGGCTGTGCGCGACCTCAAGGACATGGATGGCCCGTTACTTCAGGTGCACGGCAGCGCCACATTGATCCAATCCCTGCTGGCGGATGATCTTGTTGATGAATTCCGCATCTGGACATTCCCGGTTGTCACCGGCCCGGGCAAACGCCTCTTTGGGCCAGAAAGTCGATCCCGCACCTTCCTGCGCACGCATGTCCAGCCGCTGGCCAACGGGGTCACGCACCAAATTCTCGTACCCGCCTGAGCGCGCAACAACGCCTCTGCCCACAAGCAGCCGACCTACGGCCAACCCAAACAACTGACCCGCCAGGCAGGCATCCGCGTAAACCTGCGGCGGTGGATCAACGCCATCGCCGCACGACGCCGTTCGGACGCCGCTCACTTTTCTGAATCTGATCCGGCCTCGCAATACCCACACGACGACGGGTGAACCTCGACAATCGATGTTTCACCAAGTCGTTTGACCAATTGCGCCTCGATATCTTCCAGCACCTCGGCAACGCGGACCTGAAGCCCCACTTCAACCGAGCATCGGGATGGATCACTGTCTTCGCTGCCGCCGGACACAAGCCGCTCGTCCAACGCCAGATAGACATCCGCCAGCGATATGTCTGCGGCGGACTTTGCCAGCCGCCAACCACCGGAATGACCTTTTTCCGACCTCAACAGACCCGCCTCCCGAAGCTTGCCCAAAACCCGGCGCACGACAACCGGGTTGGTGCCGACATGGTCCGCAATATCCGCAGAGGTGCGCATCCGCTGGGGATCACCCGCCATATGGCCAAGGGTATGCAAGGCAAGAGAAAGGCGGCTGTTGCGCTTCATACGGTTCGTGTCCTTCGATCACAGCAAAACGTAACAATTGCAGTTGCGTTCGTCTAGTAACTGAGTAAGTTGCAAGACTGTTCTCGCATTTGACAGAGTGAATCAATGTCGACTTGCCATGTTCCCGCCACGGCCCTTCCCCGACGTGCCCACGTGGTGCGCCGCGGCCCGCAAACCCGGGATCTGGCCGCTCGGATCACGCCCACGGTCCCCGACAAAAATGTGGCCCTGCTGCCCTGCGCAGGTTGTCGCGTCTGGTCATGGCGGGATGCCCCGTGAAACGCAATCTGGGACAAAGCAGCTTGCGCCGTAGACGGCGCACCGGTGACCCGATGGCGGCGTTTGACGATCTGCCAGCCCCCTTACGGCACTGGATGGCGCAGGCAGCACTTCCCTGGTCTCCCTGGTCCGTCCGCCGCATTTGGACCAGGTCGCAGGCCAAGGGTCTTTCGGCTGAAGAAGCGCTTTTGTCTCTCACTCAGGCCGAGGCCCGCACCCTGGCGCGGGACCGGCAATCCACTCAATCAAAACTGAACTCCATGATCTGAAGGAAATGCAAATGTCGTTCTTTAGTCGGCTCGCATGCGTCGCGACACTCGCTCTCGGCAGCGCCCTCCCGGCGATTGCCCAGGAAGGCAGCCTTACCATCTCCATCGGGTTTGGCCCAACCGCCGAGGTGCCCAACCCACGCGCCAGCTACAACGGGTGGATGTCGAACCAGACAGGGGTGACCGAAACGCTGATGGGCATCGACTATGACATGAACCTGTTTCCCAGACTGGCCGCAGGGATCGAGCAAGCCTCGCCCACGACCTGACGCGTCACGTTGCGGGACGGGCTGACCTTTCACGACGGATCACCTGTCACGGCGCAGGCCGTTGCGGACGCCATCGCCCCCATCTCGGACCAGAAGCACCCAGGCCACAACGCCTGTGTCGCCAAGTTGCTTGATCTGGCGACCATGTCGACCGACGGCGATGGCGCGGTCGTGTTTGAAACCAACACGGCCAACGCGGCCTTTCCCTGGACACTGTCCGAACCCCGCACCGCGAGACTTGGCACCCAGACCGAAGATTGGCCAGACCGCACGATCACCCGTAGCGATTTTGATCAGCCAGTGCCGGAGAGACAGGCAACGTGGCATCGCGGCGGGACCACGCCAGCGGCAGATTCAGTGCGCAGAGGGTCTCAACAGGATGCGGTGGGACCCCGGCTCTGGCTCTGTGGCCACACCGGAGACCGGCTGCGAACAACCGGCCGGGCGCGTGTCTTAGGCAAAGCATCGCGTGGTCTGAATGACTTCTGCACACCACGTCAGGCCGTTCCAGCCAAAAGCCGGACAGGGCCCACAGCGCCGGTCGACCATTTGGTGCTCACCGGCCCGCGCGTTTGGTGGCCTCTCGCTGAGGCGTCGCATCTGGCCGCGTCAACCGACTTGCCCCGATGGGACAGGCACATGCGCAAATCGGCTTTTATGACACGAGGTGAGAAAGCCCGGCACCGCAAGTGGCCTGCCTGTGCGGACAAGGTTCTGATAGATCGGGGGCGACGACGGCCTGCGTCAACCAGAAGGGTCCCGCGATGTTTGGCACCATCCCCAAAGGCCGCCAACACCAGACAAAACCCAACCGAGAACCGAGGTCCTGGCCCGGCATCCCAAGCGACCGCCCGCGTTCGGGCCGTATGGTAGATTTTGGCTGGTTAACATCCGGTACCCGACCGCCCGCCGCTCAACTCTTTGAAAACCAAGGGCCCTCACGGACAGGTAAATATCCCACAAATGGTCCGAACACCCTGTCCCCGCGGGGACAAACCCCGCTCAAACCGATTGCCAGGGCCGAAAAGAACCTGCCGACACTCCAATGTCCGGGCAGGTCTCTCAGGACACGTCCAAGGCAATATGGCATAACACACCGTGATCATGGATCGCGCCGATCGGGCAACAGCATCGCGCGTTTTGGCCCCGGCGGGGCGTGCACTCTGCCGCCCCACATGAGGGTCAGCGCATCCACCCCAGCGTCTTGTCGGTTTGGCCCTCGGTCCGATACTCCGCCCCCACCCAACCGGTATACCCGCTTGCATCAATGGCATCAAAGAGCGCGTCAAAGTCGATGTCGCCCGTGCCCGGCGCGCCCCGCCCCGGCGCGTCGCCGATCTGGATGTGCCGGATCAGCGGGACCAGCGCCTCATAGGTCGCCACCGCATCCCCGGTGATCTCTTGCGCGTGGTAGCTGTCGAACTGCAGACCAACATTCGCCGCCCCCACCGCCTCGATCACCTCGGCGGCAAGGTCGAAACTGTTCAGAAAGTAGTCGGGTTGCGCCGCGGTGCAGAGCGGCTCGAGTGTCAGGGTCAGGTCGGCTGGCAAGGTCTCGGACGCGCGGCGCAGGTTGTCGATGAACGTGGCCTTGGCCGCGTCGCCCTGCGCGTCCCCGCTCATGACGTGGATGGCGCCCGCGCCAAGCGCCTGCGCGTAGCGCACGGCCCGGCGGATGTCATAGTCGAACCGCGCCTCTCCGCCCGGCACGGCCGCGAACCCGCGCGCGCCGCCGGTGTAGTTGGGACCGGGCGCGTTGAGCAGCACAAATTGCAAACCGTTCTGGTGCAGCGCCGTCTGGGTCTCGGGCGCAGGAACGTCATAGGGTTGTTGCACCTCGACGGCGAGAAACCCCGCCTCTGCGGCGGCATCGAACCTGTCGAGATACGGCAACTCGGCCCAAAGATACGTGAGATTGGCGGCGAAGCGTGGCATTGCGCGCACGCTAGCGCGCTGTCCCCGCGGGGACCAGAGAGAACGCCGATTTTCAATCTATGGGCGTGGATGATTCACGACTGGGCTGAAACGAGGCTCTCCATACGCTGCCGTATTTTGAGGCCTGATATCCTGCCCTGATCACACTGCCGAGGCCGGGTGGCGCATGTTTGGACAACACCGCACCAGCCTGTGCGGCCTGGACCTGAAACGCCCCGGACGGCAAACCATCCCGGCGGTTGATCCGTTCAGGACAGATCGGATCGGTGAGGCCATGCGGCGTACCAACTGTGCCGAAAAGGCACGTCGGAGAGGCGCAAGTGCGCCCTCCGATCCTCTGGCTGCGTATCATCTCACCCGGAGCGCAGGCGTCAGAGAAAGAGGTCCTCAGGCTCGGTGATGAGTTCAAACCGGACCGCGTCCGCGATGATGGTGCCATCGGCCTCTTGCGCGCCAAAGTCGACAAACATGGTCTGGCCCGCCGCCACATCGATGATGCCAAGACGGGTATATTGTTCTTCGGTGGCATCCATATTGAGCCCCTCGAACACAAATTCGTCTGCACCGGCGCCGAACGTGATGTCGACATCTGTGGCCTGATCGCGGGTGGCTGACCCGCCCTCGTCGTTGAGATTTCGGAGCGAGACCTCGTATTGTCCGGCAACGACGGCGGTTGCCTCGTACCGGATCGACGCATCAGACCCCCCGGCGGCCCAGAGAAAATCGAGGCCCAGGAACCCACCCACACGGGCGGTGCTGACAAAGTCGCCGGTTGTCGTGGCCTGATCATTGTCCACAAGGATCAGCCGGTCCGCGATCAGCGACGCATCGTAGGCGCTGTAGGCATCAATGCTGATCTCACCGATGCGGGTTTCGCCATTGCGGGTTTCCTGCGCCAGATTGAACCCCGACGCAGCGGTGGCCGAGGTGGTGCCCGCCGCAAAGAGACTGGCATCTTCGGTGATGTAGCGCGGGATCGACCCGTCGAACGGGCCGTTATGCCACGCGCCCAACACCTCGCTGACGCCGCCGTTGATGGTCTTGAGGACGGTGCCTTCGTCCTCGGTCTTGACGCCCAGGGCCACGAAGTTTGCACCGTCATTGACGATCTTGGCCTCCAGGCCGCGCTCTGCATTGTCGCCTTCGATATTGATGTGACGGCCATAGGCGTTCTGATCATGCAGATTGATCGGCCCGCCGACGAAATTGGCGAAAAACACGTCGCCCTGATCCGCGTCGGCCACCGCATCATAGCGGGCCGCGGACAGATCGCGCAGCACAAGCGTGCGGTCGCTGTCGTGCAGGAATTGCGTTTGCGATCCCGTGAACACCGCGCTGACGCCTTCGATGATCACGGTATCGGCCGTGCCATCGACGATGCGGAACTGCGCACCGCCTTCCAGGCGACCGGCATCCGACCCGATGATACGCTCGACATTGCCGCGCACGAGGATCTCTTGATCAAATTGCCAACGTCCTTCGGCGGGCGGGATGTAGATGGTCGTGGCCCCGGAATCGATGGCGGCCTGCAATGCCGCCGACGCATCCGCGCCCTCGACCCCGCCAAAATCCAGAAGACTGGCCCAATTGGACAGGTCGGGGTCCAGCGGCGGTTCGGGCGTGTCCTCGAATGTCAGCCCGATCCGGGTGTCGGGGCTGTCAAACAGGCTGGAGGCCCCACCCCGGCGAGGCCCGCTGATGCCGAGGCCGATATATTCCTCGACGAGATCGCCGTTCACATCCCCATTGCCCACATTCTGCAAGGTCTGGGCATCGATGGCTTTGGCAAACCCGTCGGTCTGCACATTTTCGGCATAGAGAAAGCGGGTGTTCAGGATCGCAGGCTGGTCCCCCGCTTCGGAGGTGGAGGTGAAGGTGCTATCCAGGATCACCGCGCGCGACGAATTGTCGGCATTGTTCACCCCGATACCGGGCCCGGTATAGTCAATCTCGCGTCCGAAGAACGCGTCGGCGCGCCCGTTGTGAATGCCGATGTCCTGCCCGACCAGCGTGACGTTTTCGAGCGTGATGCTGTTGCCCTGGTTGCGGTTGTCGATGCCGATCCCGAAGCCTTCGATTGTGACATCTTCGATCAGGGTGGGGCCGGTTTCGCCGTTGTTCATATCCAGCCCGATGGCGCCGCCTTCGCCTGAGCGGATGGTCACGTCGCTGATGGTGGATTGGTTGTTGCCGTTGAAGGACAGGCCCGTAGCGGCGGTGTTGCCCACACCGATGTCAAAGGTCACATCAAGCACACGGTTGTTGAAGCCCTGCGCCACGCCCGCGCCGAAATCCAGGATTGCGCCCTGGTGATCCAGCCCATCGGCCAGCTTGAAGACCGTGCCCGCCTCGCTTTGACCCTGGATGGTGATGAAGTTGGGCACCGGCACGCCAATGCCGTTGGGCGGTGTCAGCGTGTCCGAGATGTCGTAAACGCCGTCCTCGAAATAATAGGTGACACGGGTCTGGAAGGTGTCGAACAGGGCCTGAAGGGCAGCGGTGTCGTCGACCCCGTCATCGGCGACGATCCCGAAATCGGACACGTTGACGACGCCAAATGCGGTCGGAAACGGACCATCCGCGGGCGCGCTGTCTTCGAACACGAACTGGCTGGCGTCGAGGTCCTGGGTGGAGATGTTGCGCAGCAGCACGTCGGTGTCGTTCAGTGTCACGCTCACGCCGCGCCGGGTGTCGGTGAATGTCAGGTCTTCAAACGTGGCGCCGGTTCCCGTGAACACCACGGTGTCGATGCCCAGTTCGAAGTCGCGCACATCGGCGGTTCCTGCATCCGTGCCGAACACAAACAGGTCAGCGCCTGCGCCACCATCCATGACATTGCGATCGCTGCCGCCCTCCAGCCGGTCATTGCCGTCGCCCCCGTCCAGGCGGTCATCGCCCGCGCCGCCGGTCAGGGTGTCATCCCCGTCGCCACCGCGCAGGTTGTCGCGCCCGTCGCCGCCGGCCAGGCTGTCGTTGCCGGCGTCACCGCGCAGGGTGTCGTTGTCGTCCCCGCCGTGGAGTGTGTCGTTGCCCGACCCGCCGCGCAGCTTGTCCTGGCCTGCGCCGCCCAGGATCACATCGTCACCCGCACCGCCCCATTGGCGATCATCGCCCGCGCCGCCGGTCAGCGTGTCCTGGCCCGCACCGCCCTGTTGTGTGGTGGCGACCGTGAAACCGCTGGCGTTGAAGGCGTCATTGCCATCGCCCCCTGTGACCCGTTCGACGTTGGCGCTGGCCTGGTGCAGGGTCACGCCCAGCGCGCCGGTCACGATGACGCGGTCAAACCCGTCGCCGCCATCGACCAGCGTGTCGTCTGCGTCGATATAGAGCGTGTCATTGCCCGTGCCGCCCAACAGGAGGTCGGCCCCGGTGCCACCGAACAGGCGGTCATTGCCGTCATCGCCTTGCAGCGTGTCTGCGCCGCCGCGGCCATCCAACCTGTCATTGCCGCCATAGCCGCGGAGCAGGTCGTCGCTGGCATCCCCGGTCAGCCTGTCATCGCCAGGCATCGGATCAGCCGGGGGCACGTCCATATCAAGCGGCAGACCGCTGAGTGTAGGTGTGGGCATTTTCGTTCCTTTTCGCACTGTGTGTCAGACACTTACGGCCCGACGCAGCGACTTTAGACCAGGTTTGATCGACGAGGATTTCAGTTTTCTGGAAAGCGCGGAAACCTGCCGAAGGTGTTGCGGAGAGGACGTGAGGCCCGGTGCGGCAATCGGGTGGTGGGGCGTCTTCGGGGTTCTTGTTACAGCGCGAAGACGCGCGTGGCGGTCAAAAAGCCCTTGAACCGGACATCGGGGAGGCGCGCGCACACGGGCGTTCAGCAGGACCTTGTTCACCGGTTTCGGGATGTAATCCTCGGCCCCCAGCTCGATGCAGCGGACAATGTTGTCGAGCCCTTCGACCGATGAGGTGACGATGACCGGCAGGTCGCGCAGCTTGGGATCCGCCTTGAGCGCTTCGAGCACCTCAAACCCGTCCATTTCAGGCATCTCGATGTCGAGAAGCAGGATATCGAAGGGCTCGGCCTGCAGCATTTGCATCGCGATGCGGCCATTTTCGGCCACGAAGGCGGTGTGGCCCAACTGTTCGACGCTGCGCGACATGAGCAGGCGGTTGACCTTGTTGTCGTCAACGATCAGCAGGCGGCCCGGCGCGTCATGCATCGACCAGCGCCTTCAATCGGGTTGCGGTGTCGGCATAGATCGCTTCCAGCGTCGGAATGGGCGCGTCATTTTGCGGCAGCCCGGAGAGTTCCATGTTGCGGGCCTGATGGGCAAGGGAGGTTGCGCCAAAAATCTTTGCGTTGGATTTGATCGAGTGGGCGGCACGACGGTAGGCGTCTGCGTCGCGGTCTGTTGCGCCCTGTTTCAGGGCGGCGATCATGTTCGGAGCATCCTCAAGAAACGTGTGGACCAACTCGGCCACGAAATCGGCCCCCATCGCCTCGGACAGGTCTGCATAGGTTTCGGTGTCGACAAGACTTGGCGTCATGATCCGTCCTTTCGATGGGGCGGCACGGCAAGCAGCGCCTCAATCAGCCGATCCACGCGGATCGGTTTGGCGATGTAGTCGTCCATGCCGGCCTCCAAGCACATGTCGCGGTCGCCCTGCATGGCGTTGGCCGTCATCGCGACGATGCGCGGGCGCGTGTCAGCGCCCTGATCCCGGATGATGCGCCGCGACGCTTCGAGCCCGTCCATTTCAGGCATCTGCACGTCCATCAGCACCACGTCATAGGTCTGGCGGGCGACGCTTTCGCAGGCTTCGAGCCCGTTACTGGCCAGGTCCACGCGGTAGCCCATCTGGTCGAGCAGCCGGGTGGCCAGTTTCTGGTTCACCAGGTTGTCTTCGGCCAGAAGGATGCGCAGCGGGTGGCGGGCGGCCATCTCGGGATCGATCCTGGGCTTTTCAGGCGGGGTGATGGCCCGCTTGCGCGGGACCACGGGTGCAAAGAGCGTGATCAGCGTGTCAAAGAGCTGAGATTGACGCAGCGGCTTGGCCAGCGACGCGGCAAAGAGGTTATCATCAGCGGTGGTGTCGCGCAGACCCAGAGAACTGAACAGAACCCGTGGCATGTCCGGTCTGCGCTGTGCCAGTGCGCGGGCCAGATCGACGCCATCCATATCGGGCATGTGCATGTCAAGGATGGCGAGATCAAACTGCGCACCCGCGTCCACGGCCTGCAGCGCCTCTGCCGGGGTGGCATAGGCCTGGGTCTGCATCCCCCATTTCCGGGTTTGCAGCGCGAGGATCTTGAGATTGGTGGCGTTGTCGTCCACCACCAGCAGCCGCTTGCCGCGCAGTTCGGATTGTTCGCCCAGAAGACTGCGGCGTTCGGTTTTGGGCAACGTGGCCGGTTTGGCAAGGATCGTGAAATGGAAAGCCGATCCCGTGCCTGCGCCGTCGCTGGTGGCCCACATCGTGCCCCCCATCAATTCAGCCAGCCGTTTGGAAATGGCAAGACCAAGCCCGGTGCCGCCATATTTGCGGGTGGTGGAACTGTCGGCCTGACTGAAGGACTGGAAGAGGCGGCTCATTCCGGTGGGGGTGAGGCCGATCCCGGTGTCGCGGACCGTGAAGTCCAGTTGCACGCGACCGCCCGCGGCGGGGGTGGCGGTGACCGACAGCACAACTTCGCCCCGATCCGTGAACTTGACCGCGTTCGAGAGCAGGTTCAGCAGGATTTGGCGCAAGCGGGTGAGGTCGGCGCTGATCCCTGCCGGGACGCTGTCGTCGTAGATATAGGCCAGTTCCAGTTGCTTTTCCGCGGCACGGCCACTGATCAGATCAAGCGCGGATTCGATGCAATTGCGCAGGTCGAACGGGTGATCCTCGATGTCCATTTGCCCGGCCTCGATCTTGGAGAAGTCGAGGATTTCGTTGATGATGCCCAAAAGCGCATCGCCGCTGTCGCGGATCGTGCGGGCGTAATCCGCTTGTTCGGTATCGAGATCGGTGTCGATCAGCAGCCCGCTCATACCGATGACGGCGTTCATCGGTGTGCGGATTTCGTGGCTCATGGTGGCGAGGAACGCGCTTTTGGCCTCGTTCGCCTGCTCGGCGGCGGCGCGGGCGTCCTGTGCCTCGCGGAACAGGCGGACGTTCTGGATCGCGATCACGGCTTGATCGCAGAAGGAATTGCCGAGGTCGATTTCATCATCCGTAAAGGCACGCACGGCCTTCATACGCGAGAATATGAGAACACCCACGCAGTCACCGTCGCGGATGAGGGGCAGGTAAAGCGCCGATTTCAGGCCAAACTTTGCAAACGTCTCGACCTCGTGCGGCGGCAGATCAACCGTGCGATGATCGGGGACATGTACAAGCTGTCCACTTGTGATCACCTGGGCCGGGAAGTTGCGGTCCGGGGCGATGGGGATGGGGCTGTTGACGAGGTTTGTCATCGGTTCGCCCTGCCAGACACCTGCCGTGGGGGTCATGGTGTCGCCGTCGCGCAGGATCACGACGGTGCTTTCGCAATCCAGCAGGCGACAGCCAGCATGGGCGATGGCCTCGAACACCGGGGTGGTGTCGGTGGCGACTGGCTGATCACGCGCAGCACATCCGCAGTTGCCGTCTGGCGTGCGAGCGCGGTTTGCGTGTCGTTGAACAGGCGAGCGTTCTGGATGGCGATCACGGCCTGCGCGGCAAAGGTGGCAACCAGTGCGATTTCGTCGTCGGTATACCCGTTGAACCGGGCGCCTCTTGGCGCCCGGCAAAAGCACTCTGGCCGCAGCCCCGGCGCGAAGGGTCAGGCCGCTCTGAGGTCGTCGTCGCGGAGCGCGTGGGCTATCTGAGCGTCGTCCAGGATCAGCCGCGCCTCGAAACTTCTTATGATCGGGCGGGCTGCCGCATAGAAGTCGTGGCCCTGCAAAACGGCACCATCGTCAGAGAGAATTGCCAGGATTTGACGGACGGAGGCCGGTGATAGAGCTGACAGGCTCTCGGGGCCGGGCAGCAATGTCTCGGCAATGGCGCCGTTCGCCCGGATCAGCTCGTGCGCGTCGAGCATGATGTGCCAGAATTCAATCGGGGCGGTCCTGCCCCCATAGATCGGCGCAAGACCGTTCATTCCCCCTGCCGGCACCAGGACTTCGGGCTCTCCAAAGAGCATCTCGGGTTTCCAGCCCTGAACCAAGAGCCGATGCTGTTGCGACACAAACAGGTCTGAGTGATTGCCCAAGACGCCTGCGGGGATGCGCACAGGGGCGTGGCCACCTTGCATGACCGTCGGCCTTGACCCGATCCAGCGGATCGGTTGCAGCCCGTTGTCCAGCGTCCACACGCGATCCCCGACCCGCAGAGTTTCTATGGGGCGTTCCCCCTTGTCGGTCTCGATCAATGTGCCGCGCACAAAGCAGACGATCCCCGCCTCTGCGATGTCTTCGTTTTGCTGTTCGGGCGTGTCCGTACGGATCGTGTTCTCGGGCACGGTGATCTGTGTGCCATCGGGAAAGGTCAGGGTTTGGCTGCCGCTGGGGAAGAACGGACTGCCGGATTGAGGAGGATTGTTCGTGACGGTGATTTCACCGGGCCGCACGGGTTGCCCGGAAAACCCGGCCAGTTGGGACGGGACATCCGTTGCGTCAAACAAGTCTTCGCCCAGAACAAAATCTGTGACCACATTGTCGCCCGAGGTCGATGTGACCACAAACGTATCTGCGCCAGCGCCGCCGGTGAGCGTATCGTTGCCGTTGCCACCCGTCAGCGTGTCATTGCCTGCGCCGCCCGCCAGCCGATTGTCGGCATCATCGCCGGTCAGTTGATCATCCTGCGCGCTGCCGGTGATCGCTTCGAACTCTGACACAGAGTCGACGACGCCCTGATGCTCGGCGGTTCCGGCGGCCAGATCGACGGTCACGGCATCCGTATGGTTCGAGAAGTCGAGCGTGTCCGTGCCAGCACCGCCGACCAGGTCATCCGACAAGAAACTGCCTTCGACGATGTCGTCACCAGCACCTGCGTCCAGTGTGACGCCGCCCGATGTTGCGCCTGTCGCATTGACCGTGTCGTCGAAATCACTCAGGTCGAAAACTTCGACCTCTTGCACGGTGTCTTCCCCGAGTTCTACGGATGAGACGGTGGCAGAGGCCCCCGTGAATGTGACGTCCAAGCCCCCGATGGCCGCGCTGTAGTCAATGCTGTCAACATCCGACGGGTCACCTGTCCCGCCGACATAGAGGTCGTTTCCAACTTCGACAAAGAACGTTTCGCTGCCTGCGCCGCCGATGAGCGTGTCGTCGCCGTCGCCGCCATCCAGCACGTCATCACCATCGCCGCCTGACAAGGTGTCGTTCCCGGCATTGCCGATCAGTGTGTCATTTCCGGCGCCCCCCTCGACGGAATCGTCCCCGGAGTTGCCCAAAAAACTGTCATCAAAATCCGTGAGTTCGAAGGCTTCGATCTCGAAGAAGATATCTTCGTCCACGTTTCCGTGTTCGACGATGCCATTGGTCGCGCTGGTCATCGTGACAATCAGGCTGTCATCGCGCGCGCTGTAATCAAGCGTGTCCTGGAGTGATGACCCTGTTCCGTTGATGATTTTCCCGTCGGTTCCGTTGATTATGAAACGGTTCGCGCCCAGGCCCCCGATCAACGTGTCGTTGCCAGCGCCCGAGATGATGGTGTTGTTCCCGCCAGCCCCTGTCAGCCGATTGCTGTCATCATTCCCGATCAAAGTGTCATCGCCATCGCCGCCTTGCGCGTCTTCGATCCCGGAGATGCTGCCGGTCAGGCCGTTCATTTCCGTGGTTCCCGAGGCCAGATCGATGATCGCGTCTGCGTCGCCATCGGAGAGAACCAAGGTGTCGCGACCGAAGCCGCCGATAATTGTGTCTCCACCGGAGGCGTCCAGCAGCCGGTCGTCGCCGCTGCCGCCATCGACCAGATCGGCGCCTGCACCGCCCGTGATGCGATCGTTGCCTGCGCCGCCAAGCACGACGTCATCGCCGTCGCCCCCGTCAAGCACGTCATTCCCGGCACCCCCGTCAATCGTATCATTGCCGTCGCCGCCGTCGATCTCGTTTGCCGCGCCATCCCCCGAAAGACTGTCGTCAAAACCACTACCAAAGATATCTTCGATGTCGGCAAGGACATCGGTGCCCTCACCCGTGGCTGTGCCCGCATCGAGGTCTACGATCACCGCACCTGCCGCATTCTCGTAGCTTACGGTGTCGGATCCATCGCCGCCGCGGATATCGTCATCACCGGCGCCACCTTCGAGCAGATCATTGCCTGTATTGCCAAACAAGATGTCATCACCGGCGCCGCCCAGAACAGTGTCGTTGCCCTCATCGCCCTGGACGACGTCATTCCCGTCATCCCCGCTGACAAGGTCGTCACCCTCAAGCCCCAGGACCCTGTCATTGCCACCGCGCCCGTTGATCGTGTCGTTGTCATTTGTTCCAAAGACGCGCTCGCTTTGGTTGGTCCCATTGATAATGGCCATGTGTTGATTCCGGAAATAGGGGGGCAAACGGCCGCTGGAGGGCGCGCGCCGTCTGCACCAGATGTATCAGCTTGGGATTTGTCGGTTATGCGGCTTGCAGAGAGAGTGCTTGCCGGACCGGTCTGCCGAGGGGTGATACAAATGGGTATGCTGTGTCGTCGATCAGATCTGCCAGTTCGTGAACCACGCCGTTCCGAACGTTCCAGTCGCCCTGGGTGATGGCAGCACCCTGCAATGTGAAATTGCGTTTGCCATCGATCAGAAGCCGCTGACCATTGAGATTCCGCACCCAGGTGCGGCGGCCAAGAAATGCAGATGTCGATCTGCGCGCGCCTGCCACATAGGTGTTTACGAATTGGAGCGCGCTTTTTTGCGAGCAGCAAGCCTGAGCAAGGATATCTGAATGCTCAAAGGCGCCGTTCGTTGGCGCAAAGAGTGTGAATGCACCAATACGGTCAAGTTCGATATCAGCGCCTGCTGTTTCAAGCGCCGTACAAAACCGGCTGAATTGGTAGTTTTCGTTCAGGACATCAATTACATCTCTGAAACCATTCGACTTTTTAATAACCGATACGGTGTGCGGGGGCCGTTCGGTCTTGTTTTCTGTATTGAGTCCAATAAGATTCATTGAGCTCTCCTGTAGTCAGGCGTTTCCGCCGAGTTGGGCCCCCGCCCAGACTGTTCGCGCTGACCCGTGGGCCATCGGAACATCTATGTGCTACAGGATACGTTCACCGTAATATTTAAAAATTAACCTCTGCTTTTTTAGATTTTCTCGAATTTTTCGATATAACAATTGTACAAAGATCAAATACGGCAGCTTTGTGTCATCTTGGGATCGGAACCATGAAAGTCATTCCAGATATCCGATTGCTTTCACTGTTACCGCAAGGGGTTGTTGTCCCCGTGGTCTGTTCACGTAAGAGTACAGCCAAACGACCTTAAGGCAGATGTATCGCAGGGGTCGGCGCGCCAGCGGATTTCCGGAGTTGACCTGGTGTCGCACCCAACCGTCGGCTGAAGGTGGAGGTCATATGTGCCTGATCTGAAAATCCGCAGCGGAATGCCACTTCGGCAAGTGTCAGATTAGAGCCGGACACCAGCTGCTTTGCGCGCTTCAGACGCGCCCGCAGGATGTAGTTATACGGTGTGATACCGATCTTGTTTTTGAAGTACTGGCCAAAATAGGAGCTGGACAAGCCCGCCTCACGCGCCACGTTCGTGATCGACAACTTGGGATCGGACAGGTTGTCCATGATATAGTCCTGCGCACGCCGGATCTGCATGTCGGTCAATATCTCGCGACTGCTTTCGGCCGCGGCTGGCGTGTTGGTGCCACAGCTATCAGCTTGGACTCGTTCAACAAAACGCGTTGAAAGGGCCAGAATGATTGCCTCGATGGTCAGCAGGCTTGAGCCGAACAGATCAGGCCCTGTTTGAAACAGTTCAGCGATGGCGGCCTGTGCGATCTTTGATCCAACCGGATCCGCCTTGTAGGCAAACTGTTCAGGCAGCGCATCAATCTCCATATGCGCTAGCCAGTTGTTTAATGTGTCGTCCCCGACGCCGACCAGCAGGCCCGGCATCTCGTTCTTGGCCCGTACTGAAAACTCGACGTCGCTGTAGTAGATCGCCATCGACTCTTCGGGAAAAAACAGGTCCGTCTGCTTGTCAGACGCCATCGCCACCTTGGCAAGTGTCGGCGCAAGATTGAAATCAAGGAGGGTCATGTCGGTGCACATGCTGACATCGATGTCACCGGGCGGCAGGATCGCGAGGGTCAAATCACCCACTTCTGCATGCACTTCCAGCCACGCCAGATCTTCCCTGCTGCTCTGCATATCTACCTCAACTCTATAACTAGAGGGAGCAGACCATCGCGCACACGGTCATTATCCACAAATGTCGTCTTCGCGCAGGTGTCAACTTGCGCTTACAGGCTTATGCAACGAAAATGTACATAAAATCACGCAAAAACTTTTTAAAAAAACGTGGATTTTCGCGTTATGGTTTTAGGCCAAGACTATCATCCCGACAGCCGATACCAGCAGACCAAAACCGCTGCAAACATATAAAAAGTATTTTAAGACCAATTGGTTAACCTTCGATCTCAGGCCAAAGCCGTATTGAATATGCAATGAAACGCCAATGCGACCAAAAAGAGAGCCGAAGCTCTCATGCCCGTTAGGCTTGCAGCGGCTTGCGGCAAAGCTGTCAAATATATCAATGACCCGGCTTTACAACCGCGCGGCAAATCGAAAGCCAGGTGAGACGAAGGATCAGGGCGCAACCGAGAATACGCAAACTTCATATGGCGCAAAATCAAGGTTTTCGCTGACCACCAAAGGCTTGCGCATATTTGACAGTACCAGCTTTGCTGACGGCAATAGCCCGGCAGGAGATTTAATAGAGCTGAAGCTATCGCTGACATTGCCCATTACAAACATCCATTCAGCCTCCAGTTTGCGGACATAGGCAAAGATATCGCAATGGTCCGCTTCCAATAGATCAAACGTGCCCTCGCGGAACACCCTGCTTTCCGTACGCAATCTGATCAATGACTGATAAAACGCAAAAATACCTGTCGGATCGCGCCGATCTTTTGCCACGTTGATATACGGATAATTCGGGTTCACAGGCGTCCAGGGTATACCACGCGTAAAGCCCGCATACGCGGAGCGATCCCATTGCACCGGGCTGCGCGCGGTGTCCCGACCGTTTTGGTTGGCCGCGGCGATGAATGTGCTGTCGGACACCCCTTCGGCGATCTGGTCGTTATATTGGCCCAGGGTTTCAATGTCGCGAAACTGGTCAATCTGATCGTAGACCATACTGGTCATCCCGATCTCTTCGCCCTGAAACAGGAACGGGGTGCCCTTCATCAGATAGGTCACCGCGGCCAGCATCTTGGCCGACCGTTTGCGGTAGCGACCTTCGTCCCCGTAAAACGAAACGGGCCGCGGCAGGTCGTGATTGGACATGAACAGGGAATTCCAGCCGTCCTGAGCCTGCGCGGCCTGCCAGTCAGCCAGAATGCGCTTGTGAGTCACAAGGTCAAAGCGGCTGGGTCCGAAGCGCCCTTTGTCGGGATCCCAGGCCGCATGAATGTGGTTGAAGCCATGCATCATGTTCAACTCGCCCCGGTCGACGCCGCAATAGTCGAGCACATTGTCCGCCGTCACAGCCCCGGATTCGCCCACTGTCAGGACGTCACGACCGGCCAGTGTTTCCTGATGCATCTCTTGGATAAAACGATGCATATCGGGGCCTTCGTAGTAGCACCGCGCGTCGATATCCTTGCCGATCAATTCGATGACATCCATGCGGAACCCGCCGATCCCTCGATCAAGCCACCAGTTCATCATGTCATAGATGTTGCGGCGCAGGGCCGGGTTCTGCCAGTTCAGATCAGGCTGCTGCGGGCCGAAGAACCCAAAGTAGTATTTGCCGACCGCGTCCACCCAAGTCCAGGCCGAGCCACCGAAACATGATCTTTGGTCATCGGGCGGGGCACCATCGGGGCGGGCCTCGCGCCAGTAGAAATAGGCGTGCTCTTCGCAGTCGGTCCCGGCACACGCGGCCTCGAACCACGGATGCTCGGACGAACAATGGTTCACAACCAGGTCCATGACGATCCGAATGCCGCGGTCTTCGGCCTGGGTCACCAGTTCGTCAAAATCGGCGAGCGTGCCGAACTCGGGCGCGATGTCATAATAGTCAGAAATGTCGTAGCCATTGTCGCGCATGGGTGAGCGATAGACCGGCGACAACCAGATAAAGCCAACCCCCAGATCGTGCAGATAGTCCAGCTTTGACGTGATGCCCGGGATATCACCGATGCCGTCGCCGTTGCTGTCGCGAAAGCTGCGCGGATAGATCTGATATCCGGTCGCTGTTTTCCACCACGGTGCATCAGACTGGGTCATGGCCGTCCCGAGCTTGGGGAGAAATGGGTGCACCCTGACCGACCAGAGCCAGGGTGCGCCGGCGCTCGGGCAAGGTGCCCGAAAGCCGGGAGGTTATTTGAGGTTGTCCCAGCTGTTCTGGATCTGGGCCGCAACGTCCTGAGCCGATTGACCGCCAAGGTAGTCGACCATACCCGTCCAGAACGTGCCTGCGCCGACCCCGCCCGGCATCAGGTCTGAGCCGTCGAAACGGAAGGTGGTCGCGTTGCTGAGGATCTCGCCCTGCCCGCGCAGGGTGTCGTTGTGATAGAGGTCCGGGTTGACGCCCAAATGCGGCGTCAGAAAGGCCTGGGTTTCGATCGACATCCAGATTTCATGCGCAAAGGGGGTTTTGAGGAACTCAATGAAGCCACGCGCCGCGGGACTGTCATCCGTGATCCCGACCAAGACCCCCGCACCCAACACCGGCTTGCCCAGATCAAGCCCTTCGTAGGACGGAAAATAGAAGAAGTCCGCATCTTCACCAACCACAACATCTTCGGGGAAGAAAGCCGGGATAAACGAGGCCTGCCGGTGCATGTAGCACTGCGGTGGGCTGGCAAACATGCCATCGGGACTGTCGCGGAAATCCATGGAGGCCACCGCAGCGGCGCCGCCTGCAACATAGTCATCGTTGCGCGCAAAATACCCAAACTCTTCGATCGCAGCGATCACGCGCGGATCATCGAAAGGAATCTCGTTCTTGGTCCATTGGTCGTAGACTTCGGGCGGTTGCGTGCGCAGCATCAGGTCCTCGACCCAATCGGTCGCAGGCCAACCTGTCGCGCCACCCGAGCCCACGCCGATGCACCACGGCGTGCCACCATCCGCGACGATCTGATCGGTCAGCGCCTTGAGTTCTTCCATGCTCTCGGGGATCTTGTAACCGGCATCTTCGAAGTTTTCGGGCACATACCAGACCAGCGACTTGACGTTCACGCCATAGGCAAAGTTGTAAAACCCGTCGAGCCCGTCACAGGATCCAAGTGCCACCCATGATGGGCCTGCAGCATAGTTTTCTGCCATCCAACTGGCGGTTTCATCACCCAGGGGCGCCACAAAGCCGCGCGCCGCCAGATCGCAAGCAAGCCCCGGCTGCGGGAACACCGCGAGATTGGGCGCCGAGCGTGCCTCGGTGTCGATCAGGATCTGTTGTTCAAAGCTGTCCGAGCCGGCTTGCGTGACGTTGGCACCGGTGGCTTCGGCAAAATACGCCAGCACCGCTTCGGCCGCGGCCGCGTCTGGACCAAGCCATGGTGACGACATGGTCAGGCTCTGCCCGGTGTAGTCATGCGCCGCGGCAAAGTCTTCGTAGCTTTGCCAATTGAACTGACCTTCGCCCGGGGCCACAAGCAGGTGCCCATCAGCAAGTGCCGTGGTGGCTGTCAATGCCAAAGCGGCAGATGAAATGACTTTCAACATCCTCAGAACTCCCTCCCATTGATGCACGGCACGCTATTGCTGCATCCCGCACGCTCGCGAAGGCTAGTCAACGACAGGAAATTAGGGAAATATGATTTTGATGCAGTATTATAGATTTTCCTTATATCAGTAGGTAAGATGGATAGACGACTTTCACAGTTCCTAGCCGTCGCGGAAGCGGGCAGTGTGTCGACCGCAGCGGAAACGCTCAACGTGTCGCAACCGACAATCTCGGTGAATATTCGACGCCTCGAAGACGACTATGGTGTGCCGTTTTTTACGCGCAGTTCACGGGGTGTCACACTCACCGAGTTTGGCAAAATTCTGTATGAACATGCCAAGGTCATGGCGCGGTTGGGCGAACACGCAACCGCCGAGATTCGCAACCTCAAAGCGACGACCCATAACGCGCTGAGGATTGGCACAGGCTTCGCATGGTGGCCCTTGTTCATGCGCGATATCCTGAGAGCATTCCTGCACGAGAACGCCGAAGCGGCGATGCATGTCTATGTATGCAGCAGCCTTGACGGATTGCGCAGTGTCCTGGCCGGGGACACCACGTGTTTCATTGGCACGAAAGTCGCGAAACTTGATGACGGGATGGGCCTTGAGTTTGAACACCTGTTTTCGGTCGAAGACGTGATCTTTGCCAGAAAGAACCATCCGCTTTCTGGCAAAAAGGTCTCTCTGTCGGATCTGCGTCCTTATCCGCGTCTGGATGTAGCGCCTTTCGTGAACAAGCATTTGGGGATCATCGAACATGCCAACTATGACACCTCTTTGGCCCCCCTTAAGAAAAGCCTGGTTGGCCTGCTCAGCACAAATTCGATGACGGCGGGCATAGATATACTCAAGGATACCAACGCGTTTTTGGTCTATCCCATCCTTTGCCAGCTTTACTTTCAGCAGAATGGTATCATCGCGCTGGACGTAAAGGACCGCTCTCGTCAGCGGGTCGATATCGGCTTGTACAGACTGGCAGGGCGTGCGGCGAGTTCGGCCGAAACCAAGATCGTGGATGCAGTTCGAGCGCATGTCGCTTGTTTGGAGAAACCGAACTCATCAATCGGTTGGGACAGTGTAAGTCCAAAGATCAGGTAGAATGGGAAACTCTGCAGTGAGCCGATTGGTTCAACAAAGAGCACAAGCTTGAGCCGCTCGGTTATATCGCACCAATCGAAGCGGAGGAGACATACGAACAAGCCTTGAAATCAGACAAATTCGCAGCTTGAAATAAGAACTCAAAAGTCTTCAGAAAAACCGGGGCGGGTCAGACTCTATAGAGTTTGTCCTCGCAAAAGAGAGGCAACCAAACTTCTCGGAAGTTCCCCTACCCCTAAGTGATACTGCGGCGACGCGCGTATTTCCCCCAAGTTGTCCGGGCAAGTGGTTACTGTGCCTGCTTGCCCGGAAAGTGTCCGGTTATTTCGGCAGCAGGACCTTGTTCACCACATGGATGACACCGTTGGATTGGTCCACATCCGCGATCGTGATCTTGGCCGCGTTGCCGTTTTCATCGAAGACAAACACGTCGTTGCCGCGCACCTGCGCCGACAGGGCGTCGCCCGACAGGGTTTCGAGGTGGACAAAGCCATCGCTGCTGCCTGCCGCTTTGGCTTTGATGTCCTGGGCGGTGATGTCACCCGCCACGACATGCGCAGTCAGGATCTTGGTCAGCTGATCCTTGTTTTCGGGCTGTAGCAAGGTTTCGACTGTGCCTGCCGGCAGCGCGGCGAAAGCGTTGTTGACGGGAGCGAACACGGTGAAGGGGCCTTCGCTCATCAGAGCGTCGACAAGGCCAGCGGCTTTGACGGCGGCGACCAGTGTGGTGTGATCCGCCGAGTTCACGGCGTTTTCAATGATGTTCTTGTCGGTGAACATCGGCGCGCCACCCACGTCGGGGTTCGCGGCGTAGGAGGCAGTAGTGCCCAATGCGAGGCACAGAAGGGCGGCGGCAGTCTTGCGTGGGGTGAACATGAAAATTCCTTTCGCTTGGTTCAGGTGTCCCGGCGGGGACAGCGAACAAGACGGGGCGTGTAGCGAAAAAGTTTCGCGGGTCTGATTTAGCTGCAAATGAGGCGTGCGCTGAAACTTTGGGCGCGCAGGCGGCGTACTGCCTGACACCCAAAAGGAGACCGAGACCATGGACACACCCGCTTCACCCGGCCCGCTTGTGCGTCGCCACACACGCATTACGCGGATTACGCATTGGACGTGGGCGATCTGTCTGTTTTTCCTTTTGCTGACGGGGTTGCAGATATTCAATGCTCACCCGGTGCTTTATTGGGGGGATCAGTCCGGCTTTGCTTTCGACAACCGGGTCCTGTGGATCGGTTCTGAAGACGGGCGCGGGTTTATTGAGCTGTTTGACTGGCGACTGAGCGGGCTTGGCATCTTTGGTGCGTCCGACGGGACGTTGCGCGCTTTTCCGCATTGGGCCACGATCCCGAGCGGCGCGGATCTTGCGACGGGGCGGGTTGTCCATTTCTTCTTTGCGTGGGTATTCGTGGCGACGTTGCTTGTGTGGTTCGCAGGTGCGGTTGTTGCGGGGCGCTTGCGCCGTGATCTGCTGATGGGGCGGGCGCATTGGGTTCGGCTTGGGCCCGACCTGGCCGACCACGTGCGGCTTCGGTTTCGTCATGGCAGGCGGTACGGGCCGTTGCAGCGCCTCAGCTACGGGCTTGTGCTGTTTGTTCTGTTTCCGCTGATGGTTCTGACGGGTTTGGCGATGTCACCCGGGGCCAATGCCGCGGCGCCGTGGTTGCCAGAGGTGCTGGGCGGGCGGCAATCCGCCCGGACCTTGCATTTCGTGGCCGCCGCAGCGCTGTCGGGCTTCTTTGTCGTGCATGTGGCGATGGTCGTGCTGGCCGGTCCTTTGAACGAGATGCGGGCCATTGCTACGGGATGGTATCGCGCAGATGCAGAGGAGACGGGCGATGTCTGAGTATGTATTGACCCGTCGTGCCCTGCTGCGCGCCGCCATGACCGGTGCGTCGATATCGGCGCTGGGTGGGTGCAAGGTGTTGGACGGGCTAAGCGCCCCCGACCACCGGCTGCGCCGCTTCATGGAGCGGGCGAATGACCTGACGATGGCGATGCAGCGCGGTGTGCTGGATCGTGATGCGCTGGCGCAAGAGTTCCAACGCGCTGACATTCGCCAGCCGCACCGCCCCAATGGTGTCACCGATCCGCAGGACGACGCCTATCTTGCGCTGAAGTCCAACGACTTTTCAGACTATCGCTTGCAGGTTGGCGGGTTGGTGCACCAGCCCTTGTCGCTATCGCTGGCGCAATTGCGGTCCATGCCGGTGCGCCGTCAGATCACGCGCCATGACTGTGTCGAGGGGTGGAGCTGTATCGCCGAATGGGCCGGTGTCCCCTTGGCCCATGTGCTGAGTCTGGCCGGAGTGCGCAGCGGTGCGCGATATGTCCTCTTTCATTGCTTTGACACGATCGAGCGCAGCCTGACCGGTGCCGTGCAGTACTACGAGACCATCGATATGGTAGACGCGCGCCATCCTCAGACCATTCTGGCATGGGGTATGAACGACGCGGCATTGCCGGTGCCCAACGGCGCGCCCCTGCGGGTGCGGGTAGAGCGACAGCTTGGATACAAGATGGCCAAGTACATCCGCGCCATCGAACTGGTCGACGGGTTTTCGGACATCGGACGCGGGCGCGGTGGATACTGGGAAGACCGCGGTTACGAATGGTATGCAGGCATATGAATTGGATGACGTAAGGGCAGGTGAAACCCCCGCGTTACGGCGCCCGTATTTTCAGGTACACCCACACCTTTCCCGCGATCTGTTCGGCATGAAGAAGTTTTTATATCGTTTACGCGCCGTGTTGCGGTCGTCGCCGAAGGTGCGCCCTGATTTGGATGCGGTCGCGCCGCTGGTTCATCTGCTGAAGGATGCGGAGCCCGAGCCAGACTTGCTTGCACGTATCGAAGGCCAGATTGACGGGCCTGACCGCCCGCGCAGGGACGTGCGAAAGGCCGGCATTGTCATTGCCGCGTTTGCGGCGGGCCTGGTTTCGGGTGCAGCCGCGATGCTTGCGGCGCAAGACCGGCAGGAGATCGTGGCCCGCCCGACAGCGGATGCGTCTTGGGTGCCACTGGGATTTGTCGCGTTACGTGGCGCGGGATTGCGCGGCTTTGTCCGCGCAAAATGTGATGGACATACGCACTTTCTGATCACCATGCACGGGCATGCGCCTGAGGATGATCATCCCGAGGCCGTGCCCCTGATGGCGCCGGATGAAAAAATTCTGATGGAGTGCATCTTTTGATCCGCGGGGTCCGTAGTGCTAGGAAACGGAGCGAGGGAAAGGACCGGATGTGGGTGTGACCAAATTTGTGCCCAGGTCTCAGCAACATGGGGGCGCGAGGGCGAAGATGGGGGCGGCGGAACAGTCCAGAGTGCTGGCTGACCTGCTGATAGACTGTGCGGCAGGAGACCGGGCGGCGTTCCGACGGTTCTATGACGTCAGTTCGCGCTATGTCTTTGGAGTGGTTCTGGGCATCTTGCGAGATCGCGAGATTGCCAGCGAGGTGGCGCAAGAAACCTATGTGCGGATCTGGAAACGTGCGAGCCATTTCCAGGCAGATTGCGGCAATCCCCTGTCTTGGATCGGGTCCATTGCCCGGAACTGCGCAATCGACCGGCTGCGATCCGAGCGGTCGCGCGGCTTTGTCCAGTTTTCCGATGAGATCCCGGACATCAGTGGTGATCCTGATCCGGCTGGCACGACCCTGGACACGATGGTAATCCGCAAATTGCTTGACGATTTGCGCCCGGAATACAGGCAAGCGCTGCTGCTGTGCTATTTCCAGGGATACACCTATATCGAGTTGGCCAGCGTGATGGACGTTCCGGTTGGAACGGCGAAAAGCTGGGTGCGCCGCGGTATCGCGGCATTGAAGGAAGCAATGATATGAAAAAGTCCGACGCCGCACATTCGGCTGATGTATTGAGTGCCCTTCTGGGCGGGCTGGACACGTCTTTGCCCGGCACGCGTCCCGATCTGGCAGACGAGACGACAGCGTTTGCCCAGCATCTTTCGCCCTTGCTTTCGCGGTTGCCCGAAGCGGCGCCGCCGGACGGTCTGTTTGACGCGATCGAGGCAGAACTTGATGGCGAGTATGCGGCCCCGTTTCAGAGTGTACGCGCCGAGGACGGGGTGTGGGAGCAGCGGACGGACAAAGTCTGGAAAAAGGTGCTGGCCCACGAAACCGAGACAGGGCGGTCCATGTATCTGTTGCGGTGCTTGCCCGGCGCGTCGATCAAGCCGCATATTCACGAACGGGCCGAACATCTGTTCATCCTTGAGGGTGAGTTGTGGATAGACGGTAAGCTGTATTCGGCGGGAGATGCGCAAGTTGCCAAGCCGGGCAGCGTGCACCCCGAGATCACTATGCCTGCCGGATGTCTTGTGCTGGTCAGTGCCTAGGCACTGATCCGCACCAGCCAGATCATCCAGAAGGCCCCGGCCAGCCAAGGCCCGAAAGCGATCCTGCGCTGGCGCGTCAGCGCCGCAAAACAGAGCGCACTGATCGCTGCAACCGCCACCAGGATGGGCAGGTCGCGAAAGCCCAGCCAAGCGCCCGCGGCAGCCAGCAGCTTGGCATCGCCCAGGCCCAGCCCGTCTTCTCCTTTCCATCGAAAGAAAAGAGCGCCGATCCCGGCAAAAATGCCATAGCCCAGGGCCGCACTGAAAAGCGCTATTGCAGGCGTGACAAGAGTCGACCAGGGGCTGAAGCCAAGACCAACGGCAACAAGCCCGAGGCTGGCTGCATCGGGGATCTTGAAGCGCCGCACATCGACCACGCAAATCCAGGCGAGCATGACCCCGAGCCATGCTGACGCGATCAATTCTGCGCCACTAATCTGTTCCAGTCCAAGCGCCATACATGCTTTCCCTGCCATCCTGACAATCAGTACGGACAGGGCCGCAATCTTGTTTCAAAAGCTGAAACTTTTTCAGCTGTCCCCCCGTCTTGTTGGGTGCAGCACCTGAAGTCCCGAAATAGCGCTTTTTCGCGCCAGGGCTGAACTCCGCTGTCGGACGTTTTTCCCGCGCAAGAACAGGCGTTTTTGCGACCGGGGAAGGCGTGCGCAAAAACGATCTGAGAGGACAAGATATGAAGACCAAAAAGGCATTGGCCCTAAGCTCGGCTCTGGTGGCCGTGGTGGCGGCCACAACCGGGCCTGTCGGCGCGTCGTCGCATCGCGAGGCGCCCGCCATCACCGAGCATCCCAAGGTGGACGGCACCGATTTCTATATGTTCCGCAGCTACGAGCCCGGCCGGGAAGACTATGTGACGTTGCTGGCGAACTACCAACCACTACAGGTGAACTACGGCGGCCCCAGCTACTACACCATGGATGCGGACGGCATCTATGAGATCCACATCGACAACGACGGCGATGCGATCGAAGACCTGACCTTTCAGTTCGATTTCGAGAACCAACTGGCCAACAACGGCGCGGGCATTGGTTTGGACATCGGCGGCGTGAATGTTGCAATTCCGCTCAAATATCTGGGCCCCATTCTGCCCAACGACCAGTCGCTGCTGAACGAAAGCGAAAGCTATGAACTGACGTTGATCGAGGGGGACCGGCGCAGCGGTACCCGGAGCGCGATCACACGCGCGGGGTCGGGACAGACGACCTTTACCAAGCCGCTGGATCATGTAGGTCTGAAGACATTGCCGGATTATGACGGCTATGCGAACCAGTTCATCTATGAATTCGACATGGCGGGTTGTGATCTGCTGGGCCGCGTCTTTGTGGGCCAGCGCGCCGATGCCTTTGCCTTGAATCTGGGCGAAGTCTTTGACCTGATCAACTTTGTGCCCATCGAGGGTGACAGCACGCCCGGTGCGGGCGATGGGGCCGGCTTTGAAGGCGGCATTACCCAAAGCCGTGTGAACGACGATGTGTTCGGCAAGGTCAATGTGACGACACTTGCCCTTGAATTGCCGATTTCTTGCGTGACCGAAGGCGATGACCCGGTGATCGGCGCCTGGACATCTGCAAGCCTGGCGCAGGGCGAATTGGAGAACCCGTCGCCCAGCTATGAAGACACGTCGCGTGTGGGGGGCGCGCTGGTCCAGCAATCGCGCCTGTCGACGCCGCTGGTGAACGAGGTCGTTATCGGGATCACGGATAAGGATCGTTTCAACGGCTCGGAACCGATTGATGACGCAAGCTTTGCCACTTACGTGACCAATCCAACTTTCCCCCGTCTGGTCGAATTGCTGTTCGGCCCGGACCTTGGCCTTGTCGACAACGTCGCGCCCAAGAACCTGCCACGAACCGATCTGGTGGCAACTTTCCTAACCGGATTGCCCGGGCTGAACCAACCGCAGAACGTGACCGCGGCCGAGATGATGCGTCTGAACACGGCCGTACCTGCAACGCCGCGCGATGATCAGCATACGTTCGGTGTGGTGGCAGAGGACCTTGCCGGTTTCCCAAATGGGCGCCGTCCAGGAGACGATGTGATTGATGTGATCTTGCGCGTGGCGTTGGGCGCGTTGTGTCACCCTGTTCCCCTGGGCGCCGAGCTGGGTGTCGAGGACGCAGAGGAGGACACAGCCACCGACCTGGTCAACCTTGGCTTCTGTACGCCGGGTCAGGCACCGGTCGGCAATGTCGCTCTGACAGATGGCGCACCCATTTCGGCCAGCGAACTGCAAAACGCATTTCCCTATCTGAACTCGCCGATCCCCGGATCGCCAAACGGCACCGTCGCCTTTGCCAACTGATGGCATGTCCAGAAAGGAGCATCGCATGAACCGATTAAATCTGCGCCTTGCACTTGGTGGTCTGGGTCTGGCCGTCCTTGCAGCCTGTGGCGGCGGCGGAGGTGTCGCCGAAAACATCGGGCGGTTGGGCACCACCTTCCAACAGGCGTTTGCCCAAGGACCAAATGACGCGCCCATCGATATCGCCAACGCCGATCTTGTTCTGAGTTTGACGGAAGACCCGTTCGAGCTTTGACAATCCAATGAGGCAGGAAGAGGCGCCGCCGGGAAATTTCCGGCGGCGTTTTTCATGGCAAGGTCAGCCTTTGAATGGCACCGGTGTCAGGATCGCGCACCAGCCTGCGCGCCAGCATGGCGCTCGCATCACCAACCGACGCAAGAACTCGGACATCGAAGGTCTCTGATGTGTAGCCCGCAAGTTGCGGCTGTGGCAGACCAAGCGCTGCAAAGTCGTTTGCCTTCAACTCTCCTTGTGCCGTGCGGCGCGCAATGAGGACGCGCGCGGCAGTTGGGTTGCTCGTCAGCGCCACCATCAGCGGCTCAGATACGCTGTTGAGGTTCAACGGGCCAGGCGTCAGTGTCGCTGTGACATGGGGCAGGAGGCGGTCCACATCTGACGGCGCAAAGCCGTGAGCCAAGAGAATTTCCGGGTCAGTCAAAGGGCCGTGCTGAGAGACGATTTGCGTGATCTGACTTGTCAGCACGGCAGGTAGGTCAAGTGTCACGAGCAGGGCGGAGAATACACGGCTTTCGGCAAGAGCGGCGGGTTGCAGAGCGTTGAGATCAAACTTACCGCGCGCGTCCTCGATGGACACCTCGAATGCACCGAAGTCGAGCGCGATCCTGTCTTGCGCCGCGCGGGTCCAGGGTTCGTTCAGGTGATCGACATCCGGGCTTTCCTTTGTGTCGTGGCGCAAGGCGACTGCGACCGACGTAATCCCGCCTTTGGCCAGGGCGTGGGCCTGCGCCGCGTCATTCGTATCCTCAAGGTGCAGGATTGACGCATCCTGGTCACGCAGCATCACCTGCACAAGGCTGGCCCCGACCGCCACGACGGCCAGAACATTCAGAAGGCTGACGCCTGAGCGGCGATCACGTTTCATTCCTCGGATATGGCAGCGAACGGGATCAGCCGCCAAACGTCATTTTTTGGTAGCTTGAGGGCGATTACGCCGGGTGCGTGGTTGGACAGGATCGCAGGACCGTCGAGAACGCCTTGCCGCAAAACCTGACCATTCGGGTGAGTCAGCACACGAACAAGGCTTGTATCTGATGCCTGCCAGGTGATCGTTTGGTCTGACACCTGCACTTCAAGCACCTCGGACAATCGGACGCGTATGGCATTAGCCAGGTCGAGAGTCAGCAGCTGAAAAGCCCTGTTCTGTGCATTGAGCCTAGTGAGCCGATCCGAGACGCTGGATTCGGTCCGTGCAACGCCCTCCAGCAACGCAAACCCGGCCAGACCGATCAAGGCTGAAATGGCGAGCGCCACCAGCATTTCGACCAGCGTGACCCCCGCGTTGCGGGTGCGCCGGGTCATAGGACCGGGCGCACCGCGCCATCTTCAATCCGCAAAATGGCCAAGGCGCGTTTACAGGTCTTGTCCCGATCAAAGCGAGTGTCTCCCAAAAGCCCTTGGTAGCTGCTGCGCGCGCTGAGGGTTCTTGCGCCGCCGACCGACTGTGCAAGTCCTACTGCATCGACCGCAAGGGCTGCGATCACTCCCATCTCTTCGTCAAGCTGGGCGCGGAAAAAAGAGGACAACTGGTCAAAGCGTACCGGATTCGGACCGGTAAAGCAGGCTTTGTCCAGTCGATCCAATTGGGCCTGCCCCAGTCCCGACCACTGAAGCGATCCGATGGTGGTCACACCAGTTTGGACGGAGGCTTCGGCCTGCCGGAGTGCCATTGCACCCGCTTCGGGGACATAGATAATGTCCGGCATCGACCCGTTCCCCGCCTGTCGCAAGGCGTCGCTCATATCGTTTGGCCGAGTTGTGGCGGGGATACTCGCCAAAAGCGCGACGGGCGCCCCGCGGGCGCCAGAGTGCAACGCCTGGAAGGCTCGGTGCCCCAGCGCACCCCCAGTCTCAAGAATGGTGATGCGCTTTGCGCCGGTGTCTTTTGCAAAACCGAGAACGGCGTTGACGGATTGTGCGGGGGTCACTCCGAACACCCAAGCCCCTGCGGCGCTCAGGGCGATGTCATTTGAAAGTGACATCACGGGAACGGGACCCGCGGCCTCGACGACGGCAGGTGTCTGGTCGCGAAAAAGGGGCCCCACGATCATATTGGCCCCCTTTGCTACGGCGTCGCGTGCGGCCTGTGCGGCCGCCTGTGGGGTTTCGCCGGCATCAAGCATCATGGTCCGTTCAGTTGTCCCGCCATAATCCTCGACCAGCCATACTGCCTTAGCCATCTGCTGGCCCAAAGCCGCCCTCGCACCGGACAGCGGGAACAGCAGCGCGACCCTTGCGTCCGCTTTTTCGTTGGGCATTCGACGAGCGGATGTGGTGGCGGGAGCACAGGCCGCCACAACTGGGGCCGCTGCCAGCATACCCAGGCACTTGCGGCGATGGAGGTTTGCGTCGTTGTACATGGTGAGACCCCTCCGGCCTGGTGTTTGCGTGGTCATCATCCGACTAACGAATTCAGGTTCACGATGGGTAGAAGGATTGCGAGGACCAGAAGCATCACGACACCGCCCATGGCCAGTAGAACCAATGGTTCGACCAATGCGACCAGCGTTTTCACTCGGGCCTGGAGCGCCTGTGTCTGATCCTGTGCAAATCGACCGAGCATGGCGGGCAAAGTGCCGCCCGCTTCGCCGCTGGCGATCATGGTGATCATCATCGGTGGAAACCCGTTCTGACGCGACAGGGCAAGCGACAGGGGCACGCCGTCGCGTACGTCGCGGGTGACATCGGTCAGGATACTGCGCGCAGCACTGTTGCTGACCGTTGCTGTCGCCGACGACAGGGCATCGGCAAGGGGCACACCGCTTCGGCTCAAAGTCGCGAGCGTGCCCGAAAACTGTACGATGGTCATCTGTCGTGTCAGTCCGCTGCGCCACAGGGCCCTGTGGCAGGACTTTTGGGTTGCTGGGTGACGAAATCCAGCTGTTGCCGCGGCAGCCAGTGTCACCAAACTGCCGATCACGAGAGCCGCGTTGCCCGTCAGAAAATCGCTGAGGCCGATCATCAGTTTCGTGAGTGGTGGCAGATCGGCACCCCGTGCGGCAAAGACGCGGACGATGTCGGGCAACAGGAATGTCAGCAGCCCGACGACCACGGCGATTGAGACAATAATCAGGATGGCAGGGTAGATCAGAGCCAAGGCGACTGTCTGGCGATTGCGCAGACGTCCTTCGACATGATCGGCAAGATGGGCCAGCACCACACCTTGCCGACCGGCCTGCTCGGCTGCCTGTACCGAGGTCAGATAGAACCGGTCAAATCCTGCACCTGCATCCTTGAGCGCGGTGCTGAGGCTTGCGCCATCGATGATGGATTGGCGCGATGATCTGCATATGGCGCTGAGCCGTGGTGTGGCCTGTTGCGCCAGTGTTCCAAGAGCTGCTTCGACCTGCACGCCGCTGCCCAATAGCGTCGCCATCTGCCGTGTGAAGACCGCGAGGTCGGTGGCCGAGATGGTGCGTGATAGGTGGTGGTGGAACAAACCCGCAGCATCGATGCGCCATCCTTCGGCGGCTATCACGGACAATGGCAACAATCCCTTGCCCCGCAATGTGGCGCGCGCTGCCGCGTCCTCCGCCGCCTCGATCTTTCCGACATGCGTTTTGCCTGCAGAGTCCACTGCGTGATAGCGGAATATCGTCATTTGATGGTATCCACTGGCGCTTCGAACACGACCCGTGCGACTTCCTGGGGCGTGGTCAGGCCATCGCGTATCTTGTCCACGCCATCTGAGAGCAGGCCATGATGGGTGGGGGCGAGGCGTTGCAGCAACTCAGCCTCGGGCGCGCCGTCGGCGATCGCCCGCTCAAGGTCTGGAGTGACGTCGATCAGGTCATAGAGTGCGATGCGGCCTTGAAAGCCGGTATGGTTGCACGCCTCGCATCCGGGCCCGGTCAGGGTTGTTTCTCCGGCGGTCAGCGCGTTTGACAGAAGCCGAGCTTCTGTCGCGGTGATCGTGTGCGGCACAGCGCAGCTTGCGCAGTTTTGCCGAACCAGTCGTTGCGCAATCAAACCGCGCAGCATGGGCGCGAGCAGGAACCGCTCGACCCCGAGATCGATCAGGCGTGCAACCGAGCCAATGGCGGAGTTGGTGTGCAATGTTGACATGACCAGATGGCCGGTCATCGCGCTTTCCACCGCGACCCGTGCCGTTTCACCATCCCGTATCTCGCCAATCATGATGACGTTGGGATCCTGCCTCAGAAGCGCCCGCAGACCGCGTGCAAAGGTCAGCTGCGTCGCAGGGTTCACCTGCATTTGTGCGATGCCGGGCAGCGCGTATTCGATCGGGTCCTCGATCGTCATGATGTTGCGTTCATGATCGTTGAGCGCATCGAGGCCGGCATAAAGCGTCGTCGTTTTTCCCGATCCGGTTGGTCCGGTGACGAGGATAAGCCCATCGGGCCGGTTGAGCATCGCCTCGAAGGTTTTTCGCATCTGGTCATTCATGCTCAACCCAGCCACGCCGGTTCGTGTCTGGCCGCGATCAAGCAGGCGCATGACCACGCGTTCGCCGTGTTGCGTGGGAATGGTCGAAATGCGCGCGTCCAAATGAAACTCTGCGACGCGCAGGGACACGCGCCCATCCTGCGGCAGACGCTTTTCGGCAATGTCGAGGCGCCCCATCACCTTGACGCGGCTGACCAGTTGCGGGGCGAGATTGCGGTTCGATGTCAGTGCCTTGCGCAGGACACCATCGACGCGAAAGCGCACCACCAGTTGTGCCTCCTCAACTTCGATATGGACATCCGAGGCCCGAGCGCGGATCGCTTCAAGCAGAATGGCGTTGATCAACCGGACAACGGGTGCATCCTCGCGTTGGTCCAGAAGGTCGTCGACGGACGCAGCAGTGTCAGCGAGCGACGCAAGGTCGGTCGCCCCGGCGTCAGAGGCCTTTTCTGCGGCTCCTGCCGCGGCGCTTGCACTGTCGCGATAGGTTTCTTTGATAATGTCGGCGAGATACGCGACCGACGCGGCGCGGAAGTCCTGGGTCTGACCTACGGTTCGCTGCGCCTCCGCCAGTGCGAGAAGCGGCGTTTGCGCCGTGAAGTGGCAATGCGCGTCCGAGACGACCACGTCGTTGTCCCGCGCAAAGCCGTAGGGAAGAACAGTCATCGGTTGTCCTCCATCACGATCCGAGCGGATACGATACCCGGTTCCGTGCGGCGCCCGATTTCGGCTGAATAGATTTGGACGCCTGCACTGGTTGTGAGAGTTTCAAGCCAGCCCAGCAACGCCGGGAAAGCAACGGCGTCCAAGGACACCGATAGCACGGTTCCCTGCGGATCAAGGCGGCGAATGTCGATCGACGCCTCGCGGGCGGATGCTGTGACCCGTTCGCGCAGGGGCCCGGTTGGTTGTGCGACAGGCGCGGACACCGTGTCGGGCATTTGGTTCAGAACGGCCCACAGAATGTCGATTTTCCGCAACTGTGCGAAACTGTCGGCCCGTGACGAGAGCGATGGAGAAATCACCACAGTCCACGCCGCGACAAGGCCGATCAAACCGGCGGCTCCTGCGCAAAGTGCACGTTCTCGGGTGGAAAGTTTGCGGATCATGAGGCCTCCGACAGAATCAGTTGCAGTTCAGCGCCCGATGCACCGGTCGATGCGGCCCCGCTTGTGACCGTCAGTCCGCCAGCGCGCAGGGCGTTTTCGGTCTGCTGCAGGATGGCGAGGTCTGGAGCACTGACCAGAACGGTCAAGGTGCCCACGCTCGCGTCAAAGCGCAGGTCGCGAAATGATACGTCACCAGTCCCAGCCAGCGCAGCGCCGGTCCGTGCGATCAATCGCAAGAAGGGATCGGGTGCTCCACCACTGGCGGCACGTCGCGCCAGAGCGGCGGTCGAGGTTTCGGCGGGCAGACCGAGGTCCAGGGGCAGTCCGCGCGCAGAAGCATGGTCGACAAGTGCAGCGGCTCGATCCTTCGCTTCGCGGTCCAATACGTACGCATCTGCCCGCAGAACCGCGAGATGCGCGATGCTCGCAAACGCGCTGACAGCGACTATGAACCCCAGGTGCGCGCGCAAGAGCTTGTGCTGTGGTGACCGGTCTAGAGCCAGGTCAAGGTCGCACACCGCAGCGTCAACAGGGGGCGGCGTCTTGTGATGCTGCGCGATGCGCACATCGTCGGGCGGGGTGCCGTGCCAAAGCTCAAGCCTCGGGCGATCAAAGGCACGCCAGACATCACCGAAAGCATCGGCGCTGATTACACATCCGCTGCCGTCGGACGTTCTGACATAAACAGCACTGAGGCTGCACCAAATGCCCCAAGCCGCCTTTGTGACGGGCAGGGGCACAGCGCAAAGGTCGGGTAAAAGGGCCCCGGCGGGTACAGTATTAAGGTATTCGCTGGTGCGGTTGATTGCAGCACACAGATGCGCCGGTCCGTGCAGAACGGGGCCCACTGCCACGTGTGTTTGATCGAGCGGTGTCGCAAGCAAAGGTTCGGCGGCAAAGCGGGCGGCCACGCGGCGTTTTCGGTCAGATTTGAGGGGCAAATCCAAAGGAAACAAAAGGACGGCGGCACCCGGGATCACGCGGGGGGAAGGACGGTCCGAGGCCGCCGCCGCACGCATCAAGCGCGCTTTCAGTTCAGGATCGGGTGCGCGGAACACATCGCGCGACGGGAGGGGGGACAGCGCCGTCGAACTGATTTCCGAGCAACCAGGATAACCCATGCTAACATACTGATTTAGCATAATTTTTTCCTTTACGACGTGAATTTTCACGCCTATGTACCCGACAATACGAGCCGCAAAAGGAAATAGTTTCATGCTGGATTTGACCTCACCTACCCGCCGCGCGCAGCCCGTGCGCGACCCTGTGGCGGGCGTCACACTCATCGAAATGATGGTGGTGCTTGTGATGATTTCTGTGGTTGCTGCGCTTATTGTACCGAACGTGATCGGGCGCCCGGATGAGGCGCGGGTATCCGTTGCTGCGACCGACATGCGGTCGATTGCCGGGGCGCTGCAACTCTATCGACTGGACAATGGCACCTACCCGACAACGGTGCAGGGGCTGGAGGCGCTGGCGGTCAGGCCGGTGACGCCTCCCTTGCCGCGCACATGGCCTGCGGATGGGTACCTGACGGTCCTGCCGCGCGATCCGTGGGGCACGCCCTATGTCTATCGCGCAGAGGGGGGGCGGTTTGACCTGATCTCGCTTGGGGCGGATGCCGCAATTGGGGGGGAGGGTGTAAATGCCGATATCCCACTGCGTGAGACGCAGTCGCGGGCGGGCCTGTGACCGCCGTTCGTGCCAGAACAGCTGGCGTTAGCTTGATCGAAATGCTGGTGGTTCTGGCGCTATTTGGAGTGGTTGCAGGCGCAGTTTTGCTGTCCGTCCCGAGCGGTGCGCGCGCAACTTCGACTGACGCCGCCGCGCGCGCGCTGGTGGCCCATCTGGATCACGCCGTCGATCACACGCTGATCACCGGAGAAGGCTTTGGCATCCTGCGAGACGGTACAGACATCCGTTTTGTCCAACGCGGCTTGGGTGCGGAATGGGTGGCGCATTCCGACAAACGGCTCAGCCAAGCGAAACTTTCTGCTGCGGCCTCTCGTATCTCAATTGAAGAAGCAGAGGTTTTTGCCGTGTCCGCCCAGTTGATCCCTGACAACGCAACGCCGCTACGCGTCGACTTTGGCCGCGGAGCGAACCTGCAGTCCGTGATGTTTGATGGATTTCGCGTACGTCGGCAGGCAGGCTCATAATTATGGGTGTGGCTGCGACAGACGGGTTCAGCCTGATTGAGACGCTGGTGGCTATGACCGTGCTTGCCGTGTCGTCCTCTGTCATTTTGTCTGCAACGGAAGCGCACACGCGGTCCGTTACCGCGGTGACCGAGCGCACCTTGGCCCGTTGGGTCGCACAGAATGCGATGACCGAGCTTGAATTGGGTGGTACGCCCGCGCCATCCCTGCAGTTGGGTGGCACCGATTGGATTGTGCGGCTTGAACGCTCAGCGACCGTTGACCTTGATCTTGGGCGTGCTGATGTGTTCGTGACAACGGTATCCGAGCCAGATGTCATCCTGGCCCGATTGTCCGGCTTCATAGATATTGCAAAGGGCGCAGTCGAATGATGCGCGCGGACACAGCTGCGCGAGCGGGGGTGGTCTGCATCGCCCTGGGGTCGGTTGTTTGGGCGGCAATACCGATGGCGCGCCACATGGCGGGCCTTGTCGTGCTTGAAACGCGCCCGGTGGCCGCTTTATCGGTTGTGCAGAGCGAAGGTGCGCCGGACCTCACTGCAATATTCACGCTCGCTCCGTTCGGTCGAATACCGGTCGAAGCGCAGCCGTCCGAGCAAGGCATATCGGATCTGCCCGACATCGTGCTTCGGGGTATCTTTGCGGCACGCGACGCGGACTCAACCGCGTTGCTTGATGTAGACGGTGAACCCGGACTTTATCGCGTGGCGATGCAAGTCGCGGACCGGCTGGATGTGGTGCGGATCACTCCTGACATGGTCGAATTGGCCAATGGCGCGCGTAAAATCACGTTGCGTTTTGCAACCGATGCCGAGGTCGAAAACGCACCGAACGTCGTCGAAGGGCCGTCACTGCACGAACGCATGTCGAACGACCTGGTCGTTCCCGCGATATACGAAAAACCGGACAGACCCGAGACAACAGCTGAATATATTGACTACTGGCGCCACCGCGTCCGCAAGAACCCTCGGGCCGTTCTGGACGAGATTGGACTGCAACCGACGGATCAGGGCTATGTTATCGCTGACACCCATGATGTGGGCGTACGCCTTGCCGGTTTTCGGTCGGGTGATCTGGTTCGGACAGTAAACGGTCGCGCTGTTGGTGATCCGGAAACCGACCGCCGTTTCTACGACGACATTGCCGCAGCCGGGCAGGCCCGGATCGAAGTGGAACGCGGTGGCCAACTCCTCTCTTTCTCATTTCCGCTGAGGTGATGCATGTTTGCTCGGCTTTCAACTGTGATTCTTGTCTTAACCCTCGCCGCGCCCGTCGCTGCGCAGACGGCCGACGCGACCTATACGATCAACCTGCGCCAGACCGAAATCACCATCTTGACCGAGCAGATTGCCGACATCACCGGTCGCACCTTGATCGTGCATCCGGACCTGCGCGGAGAGATCACCGTGGTGTCGGCTGAACCGCTGGACAGCGCAGGCGCGTGGGAACTGTTCCAGTCGATCCTGCGCGCCCGGGGGTTTCACGCAGTCCAAAGTGGCGTTGTCTGGCAGATCGTACCGCTAGAAACGGCGCGGGCTGCTGCGCGCGTCGAGATGGGAGAGATGCGGGCAGGCAGTCAGGACTTTGTGACGCGCTTGATCCCACTGGATAACGTTCCCGCCAGTGAAGCGGTGCGTGTGTTGCGCCCCCTCGTGGCGGCCTCGGCGTCGATCGAGGCGCTGGAAGAACCCAACGCCGTTTTGATCACCGATACTGCGGAAGGTGCCGCGAGGATCCTGAGCATAGCGCGCACTTTGGACAAGGATGAAGCGCGCACATCGCGCGTCATTCAGTTTCGCAACACCCAGGCCGCGGTCGTCGGGGCCGCGATTGCCGAAGTGCTGGGACCGAACGCAACCGGTGCGCGGTTGTCCGTTGATCCGGGATCGAACACCCTGATCATTCGCGGCACAGATGACGAATTGAACGAGGTGGAGATGCTTGCGACAGCTATGGATGTCCCACCTGTATCCAATCCACAGGTGGCGCTGACGACCCGGGTGTTTCCACTACGCTATGGCGAGGCCGAGCAATTGGTTGGTATCTTGTCCACCGCACTGACAGGGGCTGGCGCTGTCGCCACAAATGCGGTCGCTGGAGAGTTGCAGCAAAATGGTCTCAATGCCGCAGCGCCGACGTCCGACGTGCCCGATGTGACCGTGGCAGCGGACGAAGCGCAGAACGCTATCGTGGCCCGGGGTACAGAGGCACAATTGACCGAAGTCGCGGCTTTGCTTCAGCAGCTAGATCGCAAACGTGCCCAGGTCCTGATCGAAGCCGCGATTGTTGAGGTGTCCGGCGAGACCGCACAGCGGCTCAGTGCGCAATTGGGGTTGGGAGGGCTTGCACCGCCGGGTGGTTTGGCGGCGACATCTTTTGGCAACGGGGGTGCCGCACTGGGGACATTGTTGGCCGCACTCGGAACACCAAATGCAGCTTTGGCAACGGCCGGAGGCAGCGCAACAATCGGTGGCAACAGCTTCGGCCTTTTGCTGCAGGCACTGAACCAGTCAACAAACGCCAATCTGCTGTCGACACCGTCGCTGATGGCGCTTGATAACCAGCCTGCGTCAATCATAGTGGGGCAAAATGTGCCTTTCCGGACTGGCACTTTCGCGACCGATGGCAACACGGTCCAACCCTTTACCACCATTGAGCGGCGTGACGTCGGCCTGACCATGAACGTGCTGCCGCGGATCAATGATGGTGACACCGTGCGTCTGAACATCAGTCAGGAGGTATCGTCGCTGGTAAACGCAAATGTTGAAGGTGCAGCGGACCTGATCACGAACCGTCGCTCCATCGAAACCAGTGTATTGGCCCGTAGTGGATCCACCATTGTTCTGGGTGGCTTGATCACGCGCGATGATCTTCAAAGCCTGCAAAAAGTGCCGGGGGCGGGGGATATCCCGCTGTTGGGCAACCTGTTCCGGTCACGCAGTAGCAACAAGACGCGCCGTACGCTGTTCGTCTTTCTCAAGCCTACTGTGCTGCGATCTGAACAGAGCTTGAAGCTGACTTACGAGAACCGTCTGAACGCGTTGCAACAGGCCCGGTCCGAAACCGCGGAAGGCACCCGGACCAACAGGGTCACGCGGGCCCAAAAGCCTGTCAGGCTGGAAATCGGTGGGGTCTACTAGGGGGGCGTGATGGACGCGATATCAAACATACTTGATGACTTGGACGGGTTGATCGCGCGTGTTGCACTGGCCGACCGTCAGGCATTTGATGAATTGTATGCCATGACATCCGGCAGGCTGTTTGCGGTGGCTTTGCGCATGATGAAGAACCGCGCCGAAGCCGAGGACGTTCTGCAGGACGCCTATGTCAGAATCTGGCAGCGCGCCGGCAGTTTTCGTCCCGGAGAACGGCGATCCATGTCCTGGCTTATCACCATCACGCGCAATCTGGCCATTGACCGGATGCGCTTGCGTACAGCGCCTGTTGCTCCGATCGAAATGGCGCAGGACGTGCCCGATGCGGGACCCACGCCGGAAGCTGCTTTGGCCCAAAGCGAAAGTCGTGCGCAGATCGACGCCTGCCTTGAAGAGCTGGACAACCGGCGGGCGGAAGCCGTGCGCGCTGCCTACCTGGAAGGCTGGTCGTACCAGGAACTCGCGGATCGGTTTGACACCCCGCTGAATACGATCCGAACTTGGTTGCGTCGCAGTCTGATGCGGTTGCGGGACTGTCTGGAGCAGGCGCCAAAATGACTGAGAAAATCAAAGAACCTGACGATGATCGAGCGCTGGCGGCTGAGTACGTTATGGGTCTGATTTCCGCCCAAGAGCGGCGGGCAGTTGAAGCGCGTCTTGGCAGTGATGCCGCGTTTGCGGCACAGGTTAGCGCTTGGGAAGCCTATTTTTCCGGTCTGAACCAGGACTACGGCACCGTGCAGGCCCCCAAGCGAGCCAAAACACAGATCGACAAAAGACTTTTCAGGCCGAAGCGGTGGTGGGTAGGAAGCTGGGTCAAAACGGGCTTGGCGACGGCCGTGACCCTGGCTGGTCTCTTCGTTGGCGTGTTGGCTTTCAACCCACTCGACGACGCAAGGCTCGTTGCGCAACTTGAAGGTAGCGAAGGCACACATAGCTTTGCCGTGTCGGTAGATGAGCGCAGCGGTTTTGTAGACATTACGCTGACCACTGGTGATCTGACCGATGATCGGGTTTTCGAATTGTGGGTGATTGCCGATGATGGCGTGCCTCAGTCCCTCGGAACATTTGGTCAGACAGGTCAATTCCCAGACTTCGATGATCCGGTCATACGCGATGGCACACGTCTTGCCGTCAGTCTTGAGCCGCTGGGAGGGTCCCCTACCGGCCTGCCGACAGGTTCCATCCTTGCCAGCGGAGTGTTGGACGATGTCTAAGCCTTGGCCAGGTCTTGTGATCTGTTTTTCTATTGCGAGTTCAGCAGAAGCACATGAGTTCTGGTTAGAACCAACGGGTATCGACAATCAGACGCAAGAACGATCGCTCAACGCACAGGTTTTTATAGGAGAAAACTTTAAGGGTAAGGTTTATCCGTTCGAACCTCGTGCCTATGCCGCGGCCTATTGGATCGGTCCAAAAAAGGCTGAGGCCCTGCATCGACTACAACTTTCAGACCGCGATCTGGCGCTGGATTTTCAAGGTGACGGTTTACACACGCTGGCCGTAGCATCGTATGGCACCGGTTTGGTACATGACACAGTCGACGACTTTCTGGCGTTCGCGAGAGAGGTTGGAGCCGAAAGCTTGGTCGCCAAGGATCGACCGATCCCCGATGAAAATGGTGGTGTGCCCGAAACATATCGCCGGTTTTCAAAACTGCTGGTGCAGTACGGACACGCCGATGCCGCTGACATGCGCCACGGATTTGAATATGAGTGGGTGAAATCACCCTTCGGCCTACAGCTTTTCGCAACGGATCATGTAGCGAAGCATCACCCCGTTGATCTGTTCTGTCGCTCCTTTGATGCCAAGGTCACATACGAAAGACATGTTACGGATGCGGAAGGGCAGTTGCCGTTTGTTTCGGGCGAATTTGATCGTTGTTTGGTGAATGCCGTGTTTCTGAGGTCGTCCCGGTCAGGTCGAGAGTGGTCGAGCACTTGGGTCTCATTGACATGGGACCCTTAAGAACTGAAATGGCCTTGGGTGCGTGTGCTGGTCCGATGATGTCCAGAACAGTTGTTGAGATTCAGCAATCACTCGGTTTTAAGACCGCTCTGTTTTGATGTTTATCGCGCGTCGAGATGTGAAGACTATCATCCGATTTGCGCCTGCATTGTTCTGCATTGGATGAGTTCGAGTGATCTGAGTTTTTCTCGCGTGGTGAATGTCTTATGTGTATGGCGCCCGCATAGAAAGGCTTCAATGGGATTCCGCGTACGTTTTTAGACGCGGTCTTGTGTCCGGCCTGTTTGCGCGGCTGAGGCCGCGCAGAACCTTCTGGGCGATGGGCGGTCCGCAAACGACATGACATTGCTGGCAAACTTGATCCAGCATCTCAACGGACCAAAGCAGACGACACTGCGGCATCCAGGACTCTGGCCCCAACCCGCCAGCCCCCGCATCCTCCCTGCAACGCAAACGACAAAAGCGTGAGACCCCCGAAATACGCTTTGCGCGACTCGCCACAGCCCCCTATATCCGCCTCAGTCGTCAAGGCCGACATGGGAGAGCGCAGCACAAGGCTGCCGCCGAAGGAGCAACGCCCCGGAAACTCTCAGGCACCACGAACCGTGCCGGCCGTGCCCAACCCGAAACCCATCGGGACGGTGAAGACGACGATCTGGAGAGTGGCCGGACCGCATGGCATCCGGCCCACCGAAGGAGAAAGCGGCGCCGGGACAGGTGCCGTCAAGCTCTCAGGTCTCGCGACAGATGGGGATGCAGGCCCGCGCGGTGCGGGGTGCATCCGTATCATCGCCATGACTTTGGGAGGATCCCCAATGACCCATATTGCCGTCATCGGCGCCGGGATCACCGGCATCACCACCGCCTACGCGCTCGCCCGTCGCGGCTATGCCGTCAGTGTGTTTGACCGCAACCGCTATGCCGCGATGGAGACATCCTTTGCCAATGGCGGGCAGCTGTCGGCCAGCAATGCCGAAGTGTGGACCCGCTGGGGCACCGTCTTCAAGGGCTTGAAATGGATGATGAAATCCGACGCGCCCCTGCTGGTGAACCCGACGCCCAGCTGGCACAAGCTGTCCTGGATGGCCGAGTTCATGGGCAATATCCCCGACTACGAACGCAACACGGTCGAGACCGCGCGCCTCGCCATCGCGGCCCGCGAACACTTGTTGGACTTCGCCAAGGAGGTGAGCGCTGATTTCGACATGGAGCAGCGCGGCATCCTGCACGTCTATCGCAAAAGGTCCGAGTTCGATCACGCCCGCCGCGTGAACGCGCTGCTGGAACAGGCGGGGCTGGAACGGCGCGAGGTGTCGGCGGACGAAGTGCAGCGCCTGGAACCTGCGCTCAAGGCCGACACGATTGGCGGGTTCTATACCGAGAGCGATTTTACTGGCGACATCCACCGCTACACCCGCGCGCTCAGCGACGGGTGCGAGCGGATGGGCGTGGCGTTTCACTACAAGAGCAACGTGACTGACATCACCCATACCGGTGCGGGTGTGCGCCTGAGTTGGGATGATGCCGGTGTTATGGAAGCGCAGGATTTTGACGGCATCGTGGTGTGTGCCGGTGTTGGCAGCCGCGCCATTGCCGCCGAACTGGGGGACCGGGTGAACATTTACCCGGTCAAAGGCTACTCGATCACCGTCAACCTCGACGATGCCCACAGCCAGGCCGCCGCCCCCTGGGTCAGCCTGCTGGATGACGAGGCCAAGATCGTGACCTCCCGCCTCGGGCGCAAACGCTTCCGCATCGCGGGCACGGCAGAATTCAACGGCTACAAC
>JBCDEK010000015.1:0-52189 GCA_039179785.1 Pseudomonadota bacterium
GCTCTTGATGTCTCTGTTGATGCAGATTTCTTGCGTTGCTTCTGATGTTCTGCAACCTCTTCTGCTGCGCTTCATATTTATGAGTGGGCTGGTTCACGACCAGCACGTCGGGGCGCTGCAACACCTCTCGGCCAATCACGAATTTCTGCAGGTTCCCCCCCGACAGCGACCGCGCCGCGTTCTCCGGTCCCGGCGTGCGCACATCAAAGCCCACGATGATGCGCTCGGCAAAGGCGCGCGTCTTGCGCCAATCCAGCATCCCGCTGCGCGACAGCCCTTCGCGTGCAACCCCCGTCAGCATCGCGTTTTCGGTTAGCGACATGTTCGGCGCCGCTGCGTGGCCCAGCCGTTCCTCGGGCGCGGCCAAGACGCCAAGGCCACGCCGCGCTTCGGGGCCGTCCTTGCACAGGTCGCGATCCCGGAACCGGACCATGCCACCCTTACAGCGCAATTCGCCCGACAGCACGGCCAGCAGCTCATCCTGCCCGTTGCCCGCGACGCCGCCAATGCCCAACACCTCGCCCGCCCGCACATCGAACGAGATGTCCTTGAGCGCCATGCCAAAGGCCGACGGCGACGCGACGGACAGGCCGGTCACCGACAGCAGCACCTCGCCCGGCGCGTGGGCGGCGGCCTTGGGCGTGGCCAGCGTGCTTCCCACCATCATCTCGGCCATGGCGCGTGCGGATGTGTCCCGTGGCACGCAGGTGCCCACCACCTTGCCGCCGCGCAGGATCGTCGCCGCGTCACAGAGAGCGCGGATCTCTTCCAGCTTGTGCGAGATATAGAGGATCGCCGTTCCCTCGGCACTCAGCTTGCGGAGGGTTTCGAACAGGATATCAACCTCTTGCGGGGTCAGCACTGACGTGGGTTCATCCATGATCAACAGCTTCGGGTCCTGCAAAAGGCATCGAATGATCTCGACCCGCTGCCGCTCCCCGGCGGACAGATCGCCCACAACCCGATCCGGCGATAGAGGCAGGCCATAGGTCTCCGACACCTTGCGTATACGCGCCGCCAATGTCCGCATCGGCGGCGGCGTCTCCATCCCCAAGGCGATGTTTTCGGCCACGCTCAGCGCGTCAAAAAGCGAAAAATGCTGGAACACCATGCCCACACCCGCCGCGCGCGCAGCCCGTGGGTCGCCGGGCGCAAACGTGCCCCCGTTCATCTTCATCTGCCCAGCGTCAGGCTTGACCAGCCCATAGATCATCTTGACCAAAGTGGATTTGCCCGCCCCGTTCTCGCCCAGCAGGGCGTGTATCTCTCCAGGTGCGATGGCGAGCGACACGTCATCATTCGCCACCACGCCGGGATAGGCCTTGGTCAAGCCGGTCAGGGACAAAAGGGGGCTCACGCACGCGTCTCCAGTCGTTGCGGTATGGTCTGCGTGGACTGTGCTAGCCGATAGGCGACCCCAACCGCAATCAAATGCGGATCCTTGCCCAATGATGGGTCGCCAATGGGGCAGGTGATGCGATCAATTTGATCGGGCGGATGCCCCAACGCGCCCAGGCGCTTGCGAAAGCGCGCCCATTTCGTGGCCGATCCGATCAGCCCGCAAGAGGCAAAGCCGCGGCTCAAAAGCGCGTGGCACAGCCCAAGGTCGATGTCATGCGCATAGGTCAGGATCAGGTGGTGCGCGTCTGCGGGCGCATGAGCGGCCAGCGTGGGCAGGTCGGCTGCCGGTATCTTGGTCACAGTGTCCCGAACATCGAAAGGAAACCGATCCGCCGCCGTATCGGCCCAGGTCAGCCGATACCCGGGTATGTGTTGCAGCACATCCACCAGCGCCCGCCCCACGTGACCTGCACCCCAAATCCATACATCCTGATCCGCAGGCCGGACAGGTTCGATCATCCAACCGTCTTTCAGTTGCGCCGGTGGCAATTGCCCTTGATTGCGGGCGGCCTTCATCATGCGCTTGATCGACAGAGGCATCGGATCGGGGCCGCGGGCCACCAGATCATGGGGCAGGGCGCGGGCGCGGTTGAGGTCATAAACCTCGCTCAAGATATCGACGGCCCCGCCACAGCATTGACCCAGATCGGGACCCAGGGCGTGACGGCTGTGGGCGTCCTGTTGCAAGGTCCGCGCCGTGGCGGCGAGTTCGAATTCCAATGCGCCGCCGCCGATGGTGCCGGATTGTCCATCGTCCCAGACCAGCATGGCCGCACCCGCTTCGCGCGGGGCCGACCCCTGCACGTGGGCCACGACAACCCGCACCACACGCCTATGGGCCTCGCAGGCGGCAATCAGGCCGGCGCGGTCAAACATCGCCGCGTGCGGTGTGCACCGCCTTCAAAACCGCCTCGGCTGTGGCGGGCGCTTGAAGATCGGGATAGTGCGGTCCACAAGCCGCCGCCGCATCGCTCAGCGCCAGAAAGGCCGAGATGCCCAGCATCAGGGGCGGTTCGCCCACAGCTTTGGACTTATAAATCGTGTCGGCCCGGTTTTCGCCGTCCCACAGCGCCACGTTGAAGATATCGGGCCGGTCGGCGCAGGCCGGGATTTTGTAGGTCGACGGCGCGTGGGTGCGCAGCCTCCCATGATCGTCCCAGACCAGCTCCTCGGTCGTGAGCCAGCCTGCCCCCTGCACATAGCCCCCCTCAATCTGACCAATGTCCAGCGCTGGGTTCAGTGACGCACCCGCGTCGTGCAGGATATCTGCGCGCAAGATGCGGTTTTCGCCCGTCAGCGTGTCGATCACCACTTCGGTCACCGCCGCCCCATAGGCGAAATAGAAAAACGGGCGGCCCTGACCCTTGATCCTGTCCCATTTGATGTCGGGTGTCTTGTAAAAGCCCGTGGCCGACAGGCTGATGCGCGCCATGTAGGTCAGCGCCGCAACCTCGGCAAAACTGTACTCCGCGGCCCCCGCCCGGACACGCCCATTGTCAAAGACCACCTCGTCCGGGCGGCACTGATGCAACTGCGCCAGATGGTCCGCCATACGATCGCGAATAGTGTCACATGCCGCCCTCACCGCCATCCCGTTCAGATCACTGCCCGACGATGCAGCCGTGGCGGACGTGTTGGGCACCTTGGCCGTGTCGGTTGCCGTGATCTTCACCATCTCGAGCGGAACACCAAAGCGGCTGGCCGCGACTTGCGCCACTTTCTGGAACAGGCCCTGACCCATCTCGGTCCCGCCATGGTTCAGATGGATCGACCCATCGGCATAGACATGTACAAGCGCCCCGGCCTGGTTCAAGTGGGTCAGGGTAAAGCTGATCCCGAACTTCACCGGCGTCAGCGCGATCCCTTTCTTCAGCACCGGATGGCTGGCATTCCAGTCCGCTATGGCAGTGCGCCGGGCGTCATACTCCGACGTCTCGCGCAACTGCGCCACAACCGCATCGCCGATGAAGTCATCGACCTCTTGCCCATAGGGTGTTGTCTGCGCCTTCATTGTTCCAGAAATATGCCCGCCGGAGGCGTAAAAGTTCGCCACCCTCACCGCCAGCGGATCAAGCCCCAGATGGCCCGCCACATGATCCACGATCCGCTCCATCCCCAGCATCCCCTGAGGCCCGCCAAAGCCGCGAAAGGCAGTGGCCGATTGGGTGTTGGTGCGCAACCGGTGGCTTTCGATGCGGATATCGGGCAGCCAATAGGCATTGTCGGCATGCAGCATGGCGCGATCTGCGACGGGCAACGACAGGTCCATCGACCAGCCACAGCGCGTATACTGACGCACGTCCAGTGCGGTGATGCGGCCCGCATCGTCAAATCCAACGTCATAATCGATGCGGAAATCGTGCCGTTTGCCGGTGATGACCATGTCGTCATCCCGGTCATAGCGCATCTTGCAGGGCGCGCCGGTCAAACGCGCCGCCACGGCGCAGGCCACGGCCAGCGCATTGCCTTGGCTTTCCTTGCCGCCAAAGCCACCGCCCATCCGCCGCGTCTCGCAGCGCACCGCGTGCATGGGCGTGCCGATGGCATCGGCCACCTTATGCTGGATCTCCGTCGGGTGCTGGGTGGAAGAGATGACATGCATATCTCCGTCCTCCCCCGGCAAAGCGAGCGCTGCCTGTCCTTCGAGATAAAAATGCTCCTGCCCGCCGATGTCGAATGACCCGGCAAGCCGGTGCTGGGCCATATCCATGGCCGCGATGGCGTCGCCGCGGGCATAGACGCGCGGGCCATCTTCGAACCGCGCGCCCGCCGCCAATGCCTGATCAATGGTGAGGATTGGCACCTCTTCGGTAATGTCCACCAGGCCCTGCCGGGCCGCGTGGCGCGCCGCCAGATGCGACCGTGCGATGACCAGAAACAGGGGCTGACCCAGATAGTGCACCGCCCCGTCGGACAAAAGCGGTTCATCATGGTTTGATGGCGACACATCGTTGGCAAAGGGCAAATCCTCTGCCGTTAAAACCGCCACGACACCTTCTGCATCCCGCACCGCCGACAAATCCATCGCAGTGATCTGCCCACGCGCCACCGTGCTGATGCCAAAGGCCAGGTGCAACGTGCCTGCCGGCGTGGGCGTATCATCCACATAGCGCGCGGCACCGGTGACATGCAGATGCGCCGCATCATGTGGCAGCGGCTTGGCGACACTCATGGGGTCACCTCCAGTACATTCGTGGCTTGTCCCTGATCTTCCAGCCACGCGCGCAGCAGCATGTTCTGCGCGGTTTCCATCCTGTAGGCGGCAGAGGCGCGCATATCGCTCATCGGCTCGAAATCCCGCGTCATCGCCTGCATGGCGCCTGCCACGCTCGCATCGGTCCATGGCATCCCGCGCAGCGCCGCCTCGGCCCGCCGCGCCCGCTTGGGTGTGCCGGCCATGCCACCAAAGGCCAAACGCACCTCGTGCACCTCACCATCCCGCACGTCGATCCAGAAACAGCCACAGACCGCGGAAATGTCCTGATCAAACCGCTTCGACAGCTTATAGCAGCGCAGATGGTCCGCCTGCCGTGGGATCGTGATCGCCTCGACAAACTCGTTATCGGCCCGATCCTGCTTGCCGTAGTCGATGAAGAACTCCTCAACCGGCAGCGTCCGTACGCCCTCAACTGATCGTAGATGCAGCGTGGCCCCCAGAGCGATGAGCGCGGGCGCGCCATCGCCGATGGGTGAGCCGTTGGCCACATTGCCACCGATGGTGGCGGCGTTGCGCACTTGCACGGACCCATAGCGGCGGATCAATTCTGCAAAGGCGGGGTGATATTTAGCCATGACCGGCAGCAGATCGGTCAGTGTCGTGGCCGCACCGATGCGGATGGAATTCTCGTCCTCGGTGATTCCCGCGAGCGCGGGGATGCGGTTCAGAAAGGCCACCGGTCCAAGATCGCGAAAACCCTTGGTCACCCACAGACCCACATCCGTGGCCCCCGCAATCAGCGTGCCACCTGGGTGTTCATCCATCCATGTGGCAAGGGCTTCTGGCGTGGTTGGGGGCGCTGCCCCCGGCTCCTTTGGAGCCTCCCCCGTCGTATTTTCAGTCAGAAGAAGCGGGGCGTCGTTCACGTGATCCGGAACGGCTGCGCTCTCGGCGGCCTTGGCTGCGCGGATGATCGGGGCATAGCCCGTGCACCGGCATAGGTTGCCCGCGAGGGCCGTGTCGTGGTCCGTGTCGCCATTCAGGTGCGCCGTCGCCATCGTGGTGATAAAGCCCGGCGTGCAGAACCCGCATTGCGACCCGTGATGGTCGATCATCGCCTGCTGGACCGGATGCAACGTGCCGTCCGGCGCGGCGATCCCCTCGACCGTGCGCACCGCCTTGCCCGCAAGCTGCGGCATGAACAGGATGCAGGCGTTGAGTGCACGTGCCCCGCCCGCGTCGGTGACCATGACCGAACAGGCCCCGCAATCGCCCTCGTTGCAGCCTTCCTTGGTGCCCGTTAGGCCGGGGCGGTCCCGCAGCCAATCCAGCAATGTCGTTGTCGGGGATGTGTCCGCCGTGATCTCGCTTCCGTTCAGAAGAAAGGTCGTGCGCATGGTGTGTGCCAGCCGCGGTACCAACGCCCCTGACGTGCCCCGGTCGATGCGGCGTAGACCAAAGGGCGGGCTGTCAGCGGATAAGGTAGGGCAGGCAAGCAGGGAATGGCAAGCAACAGCGGGGCCTTAAGCCGCCAGTTTTGTCGCCAGTGCCTCAAGGTTCGCCAGACCGGCCTCCCATCCGGCCTTGAACTCGCCATCTGCATCCGGTCCCGTGAACGATGACACCGACACCGACACGTCCAGCCGCGATCCAGTGCCTTCGGCGGTCACACGGTAGGTCACAAGCGTTGTCGCGATGGCCGCGCCGCCAATATTCACCGTTTCGGTAAAGGTGGCGTCATGGGGGCCGTCGATCCGGTACCAGCGCGTGTCCACGGTGAATTCCGGGTTGTCCACCGGTCCGCAGCGGTGGGTTTCATGACCGCCCACCCGGAAGTCCGATGTGTCCATCTCCAGCACCATGCCTTCTTCGGGGGCGCCCCATATCTCGCGCATCTTACCATCGGTCAGCACATGCCACAGCCGGTCCGGTGCCAGCGGCAGGGTGCGCATCAGGTCGAAATGTCCGGTATCGGTGCTCATGATCGTGTCCTTTCCATGTGATCGGCGAGGCGAGCAAGGCGATCCATCCGCCCTTCCCACATCGTCCTGTGCACGTCGAGCCATTCAGCCCCGGCGCGCAGGGCGTCGGCGCGCATTTCAAACGTGCGCACGCGCCCTTTCTTGGTGCTGCGGACCAACCCGCCGTCTTCGAGCACTTTGAGATGCCGTAGGAATGTCGGCAACGCCATATCGTGCCCGTCGTGCAGTGCGCTGACCGCGGCAGGGCCGTGGATCAGCTGTTCGATCACCGCACGGCGCGTGGGGTCAGACACTGCGCTGAAGAACGTATCGAGTTGGTTAGTCATATAGCTAAGTATCAGCGTGCAACGATTCGAGTCAATACACTTAGCCGATATGCTAACCAATCGTCTGTGGATAACATCTTGTAGGGCTTCCCCACCCGCCCGCCACGACATATCGTGGTAATATGACCAACACCCCCCGATTCATTCACCTGCGCACGCATTCCGAATACTCGTTGCTCGAAGGGGCTATGCGCCTGAAAAAGCTGCCGGGCATGGTACGTGACGCCGGGATGCCCGCCATCGCGCTGACCGATACGAACAACATGTTCGCAGCACTGGAATTTTCCGTCGGTATGGCGGGGGCAGGGGTGCAGCCGATCATTGGCTGTCAGGTCGACCTGCAATATGTCACGCCGCGCCCCGGTGAACGCCCCCGTGATCCCGCGCCCCTGGTTCTGCTGGCGCAGACTGAGGCGGGCTACGAAAACCTGATGAAGCTGAACTCGTGCCTTTATCTGCGCGACGGCTCCGAACTGCCCCATATCACGGTCGAGTAACTGGCGGCGCATTCGGCGGATGTAATCTGTCTCACCGGCGGGCCGGATGGTCCCGTGGGCATGCTCCTGCAAACCAGCCAGGTCCCCGCGGCGCAGGCTTTGATGGACCGGCTCAAGGACATCTTCGCGGACCGGCTTTATGTCGAGTTGCAGCGCCACCCGGGCGAGGGGGGCCAGCCCGAGGCCGAGCGACTAACGGAACGGCCATTGATTGAAATGGCCTATGCCATGGACCTGCCGCTGGTGGCGACCAACGACGTCTATTTCCCCAAGCCGGACATGTACGAAAGCCACGACGCGCTGATCTGCATTGCCGAGGGCGCTTATGTCGATCAGCAGGAACCGCGCCGACGCCTGACCGCGCAGCACTATTTCAAGTCCCAGGCCGAGATGGTGACGCTGTTCGCCGATCTGCCCGAGGCCATCGAGAACACGGTTGAGATCGCACAACGCTGCGCCTTCATGGCCTATCGCCGCGATCCGATCCTGCCCAAGTTCGCTGATGACGAGGTTCAGGAACTGCGCCGTCAATCTAACGAGGGCCTGCAAGAACGGCTCAAGGTGATCCCCCACGCCACATCGGTCGAGGAGTACCAGAAACGCCTCGATTTCGAACTGGACATCATCGAGGGCATGGGCTTCCCCGGCTACTTTCTAATCGTGGCCGATTTCATCAAGTGGGCCAAAGATCATGATATCCCGGTGGGGCCGGGGCGCGGCTCGGGTGCGGGCAGCCTCGTGGCCTATGCGCTGACCATCACCGACCTCGACCCGCTTCGCTACGCGCTCCTTTTCGAACGGTTCCTGAACCCCGAACGGGTCTCCATGCCCGACTTTGATATCGACTTCTGCATGGACCGGCGCGAAGAGGTGATCCGCTACGTCCAACAGAAATACGGGCGCGACAAGGTGGGGCAGATCATCACCTTTGGTGCCCTGCTGTCCAAGGCCGCCGTGCGCGACATCGGGCGCGTGCTGCAAATGCCCTACGGCCAAGTGGACCGGCTGTCCAAGCTGATCCCGGTCGAAGGGGTCAAACCCGTCAGCATCGAAAAGGCGCTCGCCGATGAGCCGCGCCTGCGTGAAGAGGCGCGCAACGAGGAAGTCGTGGACCGTCTGCTCACCTATGGCCAACAGGTCGAGGGGCTTCTGCGCAACGCCTCAACCCACGCCGCGGGTGTCGTGATCGGGGACCGTCCGCTCGACGCACTGGTGCCGCTCTACCAGGACCCGCGCTCTGACATGCCCGCCACCCAGTTCAACATGAAATGGGTCGAACAGGCGGGCCTCGTCAAATTCGACTTTCTGGGCCTGAAAACCCTCACGGTGATCCAGAACGCCGTTGAACAAATCCTCGGCTCGGGTCGCAAACTGCACACCGCCGCGGACGGGACCGAACTCTATACGCCTGCGGATGGGATGGAGAATGACATCGGCGGCATCCCGCTGGACGACGAAGCTTCCTACAAGCTCTACGCCGCGGGCAAAACCGTCGCCGTGTTCCAGGTGGAAAGCTCGGGCATGATCGACGCGCTCAAGCGGATGAAGCCCGACTGTATTGAGGACATTATTGCCCTCGTCGCCCTCTACCGTCCGGGGCCGATGGAGAACATCCCGAAGTTCTGCGAGGTCAAGAACGGCCTCAGCGAACGCGACACGCTGCACCCCTCCATCGACCACATTCTGGACGAAACCCAAGGCATCATCGTCTACCAGGAACAGGTGATGCAGATCGCCCAGGAAATGGCTGGCTACTCTTTGGGCGGTGCAGACCTGCTACGCCGTGCGATGGGTAAGAAAATTCAGGAGGCGATGGACGCCGAACGCCCCAAATTCCTCGCGGGCTCAAAAGAAAACGGCGTGGATAAGGACAAGGCGATGGAGGTCTGGAACCTCCTCGACAAGTTCGCCAACTATGGCTTCAACAAATCCCACGCGGCCGCCTACGCCGTGGTCAGCTACCAGACCGCGTGGCTCAAGGCGAACCACCCGGTCGAGTTCATGGCCGGCGTGATGAACTGCGACATCCATCTCACGGACAAGCTCGCCATCTATTTCGAAGAGGTGCGCAAGGGCCTCGACCTGCCCTGGGTGCCGCCTTGCGTGAACCGCTCCGACGCGACCTTCAAAGTGGTCGACGGTGCACTTGTCTACGCGCTGGGCGCGCTCAAAAACGTGGGCGTCGAGGCGATGCGGCTGGTGCAGGAGGCGCGGGACAGCAAACCCTTCGTCAACCTCTTCGACTTCGCCCGCCGGGTGGACCTCAAGAAAGTCGGCAAGCGCCCCCTCGAAATGCTCGCCCGCGCGGGCGCTTTCGACCAGCTTGACCCCAACCGCCGCCGCGTCTTTGACGCGCTCGATGCGCTCTCGGCCTATTCCGCTGCCATCCACGACCAGAAAAACTCCAACCAAGTCTCGCTCTTTGGCGAGGCGGGCGACGACCTGCCCGAACCCCGGCTGATGCCGGTGGACGACTGGCTGCCTGCCGAACGGCTGGGGGAAGAACACAAGGCGGTGGGCTTCTACCTCTCGGGTCACCCGCTCGACGACTATATGGGCCCGCTGAAGCGCAAGGGCGTGATCACCCTGGACGAGGTCACGCAAAAGGCCGAAAGCCAACCGCTTGTCGCTAAGCTCGCGGGCGTGGTCGCGGGCCTGCAGGTGCGCAAATCGGCCAAGGGCAACCGCTTTGCCTTCTGCCAGATGTCGGACACAACGGGCGCGTTCGAGGTCACGCTGTTCTCCGAAAGCCTTGAAAAATCCCAGGACCATCTGGAAACCGGGGCCAAGGTCATCGTCACGGTCGAGGCAACGATGGAAAGCGACCAACTCAAGCTTCTAGGCCGCTCCGTGGCGCCCATCGACAGCGTGGTCGCGGATGTGGGCGGCATGGGTCTGCGCATCTTTGTCGAGGCACCAACCGCCCTGGCCTCTGTCGCCACAGTGCTGACCGGGGCCGCGCAAGCCGCCAAACACGCAGGGCGCGGACCGATCACGGTGTGCCTGATGGACGACAGCCTGCCGGGCGAGGTCGAGATGGATCTCGGCACCGATTTCCCGGTCACGCCCCAGATCAAGGGTGCGATCAAATCGCTGTCCGGCGTGGTGGAAGTGCAGGACATGTAAGCGGGCCCCCGCCGGCCCGACTGGACCCAACGCACTGTTCCCGCTAGTCTCCGCGCCGGGAGATCACTGGGGGAACACACGCGTGAGGCGAAGCGCACCAGCTTTGGCAGTGCTGATGGCTCTTGCAGCCTGTGGTGATCCGCTGGGCGACATCGCCCGCGTATCGCAGGGAGAACCCCTGCCCACCGATCCCGGCGCCAGCATACGCCCCTCGAATGCCGAACTTGCCCGCCAGGACCCCATCCTCACCGAGTTGCTGCGCCAGGACTCAACGGTCGATGCGGACGCGCTCGCGCAGGGTCCCACCGCCTCAGAAAGCATCGCGGTCAACGCAACCGTGCCTGAAACACAAGCCGAGACATCCACGCCCGACACCGAACGCGCCCCATCGCGCGGAGGGGTGTTGGGGTGGCTCCGCCAGGCCGCCCAGAACCGCGACGCCACCAGACCGCTGGTCGTGCCGGCGGCGCTGCCCAACACATCCGATGGCACGCTTGCGGCCAGCCCGGTCACAGCCACGCCCGATCTGGTTGATCCAGAAAAACGCCGCGGCCTGTTCGACCGCAGTCCGGCACGCAGTGGCGCAGGCCTCGGCCTCGACACAGCGGACGTGACACCCGGCACACTCCTGCCCTTCGGCCAGATCGCCCGCAACTGCGCCGCGCAGCCCGCGCGCGAAGGCAAGGTGGTGGACAAGGCCGCGCGCAAGGGGCGCGGCTACGCGCTTTACGATACCGCACCCGACAGCAGCACCCCGCGCACCTTCTATGTCACCGGCTTTGCCGACAACTGCCCCCGCCAATTCACCGCGGCCCTCGCGCTCTTTGGCGACCCGGCCTTCCACGAACAACTGCGCTATGGCCTGCCTGCCGAGGAATACCCCTATTCCACCACCGACAAGGCCTATGAAAAACTGAAACGCCGCATCTGCAATGTCGGTCGAAACACACCCTGCGGCGACCGTATTGATCGCTTGTCGCGCAACACGACCTTCATCAGCGCCTACGAGAACTTCACCGACAACGCACGCTGGGCGGATATGCTGCTGCATGACGGGGCTGTGCTTGCAACCGCGCTCAAAACGCCCTGAGGAGGGGCGGCAGCCGCACCCGACCCTTCGGGGAAGATTTTTTTAAACCAGAGAAGGGTCGAACCGGCACGCCAAAGCGCTGATCAGCCGCACAATTTTAGAATGGCACATGCTCATTGCCAACCGGCACTCCACAATGCCAAAGCGCGGCGCAGTCGATGAAGGGGATAATGGGCTCAACAGGTCGGGTCCAGCCCCTGATCCACACGAACCAGGGGCCTTCTCCGGTTACGCCGGTTCGCATCCCTGCTCCCAGCGCAGGTGCATCAAAAAGGTAATGACCTTAATTTGAAGTAAAGAACCCGCTTCTCTGGTTCAAAAAAATCCTCCCCGAAGGGCCGATGTGCCACCAAGCCTTACGCGTCAGTAATGCGGCGGACGCTCGTCGCCGATGACTACACCACCGCCCCCATCCGCCTCGCGTTGGGCTTCGCGTTCCATCAGCATCTGCACCCGGCGCGTCAGCAGGGCAATCTCGGTTTCCTGCCGTGCCACCACGTCCGACAACTCGTCCACCGTCCGCTCCAGATGCGCGATCTGTTCTTCCAGCTTTTCCATATCCCTCTCCTGCCATCTCAAGCCCCGCTTGCCCAGCCCCCATGGCTGCGGTATCCCGCGCCCGAACGCAAACCCGGAGCGCCGCCATGGCCAAGCCCAAGAAAACCCCCCGCCCCAAGGCGCAAACGCCCAAGGGGTTCCGCGACTATTTCGGCACGGATGTCACCGACCGGGCCGAAATGCTGCAAAAGATCGCCGGGGTGTACCATCGTTATGGCTTTGACGCACTGGAATCGAGCGCCGTGGAAACGGTCGAGGCACTGGGCAAGTTCCTGCCCGACGTCGATCGCCCGAACGAAGGGGTGTTTGCCTGGCAGGAAGAAGACGGCGACTGGCTCGCCCTGCGCTACGACATGACGGCCCCGCTCGCCCGCGTCTATGCCCAGCACCGCAACGACCTACCCAATCCCTATCGCCGCTATACGATGGGCCCGGTCTGGCGCAATGAAAAGCCGGGGCCGGGGCGGTTTCGGCAGTTTTATCAATGTGATGCGGATACGGTGGGCACAGCGTCCATGGCCGCCGATGCAGAGATTTGCGCGATGCTGTCGGACACGCTCGAAGCCGTAGGGATACAGCGCGGCGACTACGTGATCCGTATCAACAACCGCAAGGTGCTGAATGGTGTGATGGAGGTCGCGGGCCTCGCCGGAGACGACAAGGAAGCCGAACGCGGCATCGTCCTGCGTGCGATCGACAAGCTTGACCGGCTTGGGCCAGACGGCGTGCGCGCGCTGCTGGGCGAAGGGCGCAAGGATGAGAGTGGGGACTTTACTAAGGGTGCTGGCTTAAGCAATGCCGAGGCGGAAATCATCATGGATTTCGTAGATGCAAAAGCGAACATAAAACGCGAATTGTTTAGCGTAGGCGCGGCATTGAACACAGCAGAGCCCGGTAGTCAGCAAAAGGTTCTTGAGGTAATGCACTCTCGGTCTGACTCGGGATCGTTAATGGATTGGGATACCGAGCAAAACCAAGCCGCGCATAACCGCCTAGTATTGTCATACCTTAGAAGGCTCGTTCGCTATTCGGCGATTGGTAAGGAAGGCGTCGACGAACTCGAAGAAATCGCCGCCCTCCTAGACGCCGCAGGCTACGGCCCCGACCGCATCGTCATCGACCCCTCCGTCGTCCGCGGCCTTGGCTACTACACCGGCCCCGTCTACGAGGCCGAGCTCACCTTCGACGTCCAGAACGACAAGGGCCAGACGGTCCAATTCGGCTCGGTCGCGGGCGGGGGGCGCTATGATGACCTCGTCAAGCGCTTCACCGGCCAAGAGGTCCCAGCCACCGGCGTCTCCATCGGCGTCGACCGCCTGCTCGCGGCCCTGCGTGCCACGAACCGCATCGGAACCACGGAACAAGGCCCCGTCGTCGTCACCGTCATGGACCGCGACCGCATGGCTGACTACCAACAAATGGTTGCCGAACTCCGCAATGCATGCATCCGGGCCGAGGTCTATCTGGGCAACCCGAAAAACTTCGGCAACCAGCTCAAATACGCCGACAAGCGCAACGCCCCCATTGCCATCATCGAAGGCGCCGACGAAAAGGCGCGTGGCGTCGTCCAGCTCAAAGACCTCTATCTTGGCGCAAAAATCGCCGAAACCGCCACGCACGAGGAATGGGCCGAGAACCCCAGCCAGTTCGAAGTGCCCCGCGACCAGATGGTGGCCAAGGTGAAGGATATCCTGAACCAATGAGCCAGGCACGCCAGCGCGCCTACGCCCTGCGCGACCGCTTCGTTGCGGCGGGCGCGCAGGCGGTGGAACCACCGATCCTGCAACCCGCCGATCTGCTGCTCGACCTCTACGGCGAAGACATTCGCGCCCGCGCCTACGTCACCAGTGACGCGCTGCGCGGCGAACAGATGCTGCGGCCCGACTTCACCGTGCCCGTTGTGCAGATGCACATGGACAACGGCGCCGAACCCGCCCGCTACACCTATGCGGGCGAAGTGTTCCGCAGGCAGGAAGACGACCCCGACCGCGCCAACGAATATCTGCAGGTGGGCTACGAGGTCTTTGACCGCGCCGACCCCGCAGCGGCAGATGCCGAAGTGTTCGCCCTGATCGCTGACGCCACCCAAGGGCTGAACCTGCGCGCCGCAACCGGTGACATCGGCATCCTCAGGGCCGCCGTTGACGGGCTCGACACCAGCGACCGACGCAAGGCCGCCCTGCGCCGCCACATCTGGCGCCCCCGCCGTTTCCGCGCGCTGCTCGACCGCTTCTCGGGCCGCAGCCCGGTGCCCGACACCCGCGCCGCCCTGCTGGCGGGCCAAGCCAAAACCGATGCGCCCCTCACCGGCCTGCGGAGCCAGGCCGAGATTGACGCCCGCATCGCCGCCCTGCACGCCGACGCCGCCGAACCGCCCATCGCCAAGGCGCAGATGGACTGCCTCGACGCCCTCCTGAACGTGCGCGAAACGCTGCCCTTCGCGCTGGCGCAGATGCATGACCTCTGCGTTGATCTGCCCGCCATCCGCACAGCCGTCAAAGGCGTCGATGCAAGGGCGACCGCACTCGCCAAACGCGGCATCAACGTGGACAGCCTCGAATTCGAGGCGAGCTTCGGCCGCACCTCAATGGAATATTACGACGGCTTCGTCTTCGGCTTTTACGCCGACACGCGCCCCGACCTGCCCCCCGTCGCCTCCGGTGGCCGCTACGACGCGCTCACCCGCCGCTTGGGCAGGGGCCAGGAAATTCCCGCCGTGGGTGCCGTCATCCGCCCTGGCCTGTTGGTCGAGCTGGAGGGCGCACAATGATCAAGCTTGGCGTGCCGTCCAAGGGGCGGCTCATGGAAAAGACCTTTCAGTGGTTCGACAAGCGCGGCATCACGCTCAGCCGCACAGGCTCCGACCGCGAATATGCTGGCGCTGTCGATGGCATCGACGGTGTGTCGCTGGTCCTGCTCTCGGCGGGCGAAGTCCCGCGCGAACTGGCCGCGGGTCGCATCCATCTGGGCGTCACAGGCACCGACCTCATCCACGAAAAGCTGCCCCTCTGGGAACAGCAGGTCGAGCCGATGGCCGAAATGGGCTTTGGCCACGCCGACCTGATCATCGCCGTACCGCAGGCGTGGATCGATGTGGACCTGACCGATGACCTCGACGCCGCCGCCGCCGCCTTCCGCGCGGCCCACGGGTTCCGCCTGCGCATCGCCACCAAATACCACCGCCTTGTGCGCGACTTCCTGCGCGACGCGGGCGTGGCCGATTATGCCATCGTCGACAGCCAGGGTGCCACCGAAGGGACCGTCGCGAACGAAACGGCAGAGGCCATCGCCGACATCACTTCGTCGGGCGAAACCCTGCGCGCCAACCACCTCAAAATCCTCAGCGACGGCCTGATCCTCGCCAGTCAGGCAACCCTCTGGCGGTCCCGCGTGGCCGACATGTCAGACGCTGATCGCACCACGCTCAACACATTGCTTGACCGCCTGATCTAGGACCGCGCCAGCCGCAGCAGCGCGGCCCCCGCAATCGTCACCATGGTCGACAGCACCTTGGCCAGGTTCAGCCGCTCCCGCAGCACGCCCACGCCAATGAGCAGGGCAAAGATGATCGACGTCTCGCGCAGCGCAGTGACCAACGCAATCGGTGCCAGCGTAAAGGCCCACACAACCAGACCGTAAGCCAGATAGGACGCCGTGCCGCCAATCAGGCCCGCGCGCAGCACCCGCGCATCCCGGACCAGCGCGCGCATCTGCGCGGGCTTGGTCCACAGCGTGACCGCCACAAACAGCACCGCATTGCCAATCGCACCCCAGGTCCAGAACCCCAGCGCCGTGCCCGACAGCCGCGCGCCGATCCCATCCACCAGCGAATACGACGCGATGAAACAGCCGGTCATCAGCGCCATCACCACAGCCCGTGGGTTTTGCGTCCCGTCACTGCGCCGCACCAGCGCGATAGAGATGATCCCGGCCGCAATCAGCAGGATGCCGGTCACCTCCCCGGTGCTCAGCGTGACCCCAAGCGCGCCAACCGACACGGCGGCCACGATCAGCGGGGCGGACCCGCGCGCGATCGGATAAACCTGTGTCAGATCACCGATCTTGTAGCCCGCGATCAGGAACAGCTGATAGCCCAGGTGCAGCCCGATACTGGCGATCAGCCAGGGCAGGCTCTCGGCAGCGGGCAGCGGGACAAATGGCAGGACCAGCAGACAGGCGGGCAGATGGCCCAGCACCACCGCCGTCATCGTCATATGCTTGTCCGCCCCGCCTTTGACCAGCGCATTCCAGACCGCGTGCAGCAGGGCGGCCAGCAGAACCGCGGCGAATACAATTGTGGTCATGGGCGCGCTCCTGTCGGCGATAACGTGGACGATACAGAAGCGATGCGCGATGGCAATTGTCCAAGCAGACGGCCGCAAGGATGCCTGCCGAAAAACGCGGGCCACGCCCCCGATATCCTAAACAAAAGTTAATGCGCCCGCACAAACCTTAACGCGGCGCAAACGTTAATAGGATATGAACGGCTCTGCGTCGCGGAAAGATCGTAGTTTGCCCGTGAAAATGTGCACTTCACCCAAAACTGGCCGAAAATGCACTGAATCTGCTTTTGGAAAAATGTGCACATTCGGGTCCAAAATACGCAGTTTCAGAGCTTTTGGCCCAAATCACGCACCGCACGGCGCGTTAACCTCTGGTCCTAGAGCACGCCAATCTCCGCCAGCGCCCGGTTAAGCTCGACCGGCAGCGGCTCCTCCCGTTCCCGCCCTTTCGGCAGGTCGGGTGGGCTGTCTTCCGGCTTCAGATACCGCCATCCTTGAAACGGTCGTTTCAGCGCCGATTGCACCCGCACCAGTTCCGGGTCTGACACGATGGCACAGCGGCGAATGCCATCCGATCCAATCACCTCATCCAGGCGGATGATGCGCTGGCGGCAGGTCAGAACCCCTTTGACCACCCAGAAAATCGACCCGCCATTCAGGATTTCGGTCTCCCGCTTGGGCCACATCCGCGTCACGTGACGCGGGTATCCGTCGGCGGTCTGCGCACGTTTCGTAGATTGCCACGCGACCAGGTCGTCATAGCTTTCGCTGCCCACCGAGAGTTTGATCAGATTGATAAACTTATCCACAGAGTCGTCCCCAAGCCACACTCTATATTGTAGCGTGTATCTCCGCTTCTGCAATCTGTTGGGGTGTGCTAGTGTAGTGATCTTCCGCCGACCAAAAGATTCGACTGCCGCCAAGGGGATGCTTTGATGACACGTTTCGCAGCACCAATCGCCGAGCAAATCTGGGATATGAAGTACCGCTTCAAGGACGCGGACGGCACGCCCATCGACACCACAGTCGAAGACAGCTGGCGCCGCATCGCCCGTGATCTGGCCAAGGTGGAAAAAGATCCGAGCGCGTGGGAAGACACGTTCTACAACGCCCTCGAAGACTTCAAATTTCTGCCCGCGGGCCGCATCACCGCAGGCGCCGGGACGGCCCGGTCCGTCACCCTGTTCAACTGCTTTGTCATGGGCACGATCCCCGACAGCATGGGCGGCATCTTCGACATGTTGAAAGAAGCCGCTTTGACCATGCAGCAAGGCGGCGGCATCGGCTACGATTTCTCCACCATCCGACCCAAGGGGGCAGGGGTCAAAGGCGTGGCCGCAGATGCTTCCGGACCCCTTAGTTTTATGGACGTTTGGGACGCGATGTGCCGCACGATCATGTCCGCCGGATCACGCCGCGGGGCGATGATGGCGACCATGCGCTGTGACCACCCGGACATCGAAGATTTCATAACCGCAAAATCAGACGCCGCCCGCCTGCGCATGTTCAACGTGTCGGTGCTGGTGACGGACGCGTTCATGGACGCGGTCAAGGCGGGTGGGTCCTGGGACCTCGTCTTTGACGGCACTGTCTACAAAACCGTGCAGGCCCGCGATCTGTGGAACGGCATCATGCGCTCGACCTATGACTACGCCGAACCCGGCGTGATCTTCATCGACCGCATCAACGCCGCCAACAACCTGAACTATTGCGAGACCATCGCCGCCACCAACCCGTGTGGTGAACAGCCCCTGCCGCCCTATGGTGCGTGTTTGCTGGGGTCGATCAACCTTGCGCGTCTGGTCACGCAACCCTTTGAAGACGCAGCGGAATTGGATGAGGCAGCCCTGTCCGATCTGGTCGCCACAGCCGTCCGCATGATGGACAACGTGGTCGACGCCTCGCGCTTCCCGCTTGAGGCACAGGCCCGCGAAGCGGCCGCAAAACGCCGCATTGGCCTCGGCGTCACCGGCCTTGCCGACGCGCTCCTGATGCTGGGCCTGCGCTACGGCTCGGATGAGGCCGCAGCACAGACCGAGGTGTGGCTCAAGGCCATCGCCCGCGCCTCCTATCTCGCCTCCGTGGACCTCGCCAAGGAAAAGGGCGCCTTCCCTCTCTTCGATGCCGAAGGGTATCTGGCCAGCGGCACGATGCAAGCCATGGATGACGATGTGCGCGACGCCATCGCCACGCACGGCATCCGCAACGCCCTCCTGACCTCCATCGCGCCAACAGGTACGATCAGCCTTTATGCCGGGAACGTATCGTCAGGGATCGAGCCGGTCTTTGCCTACGCCTACACCCGTAAGGTGTTGCAAAAAGACGGCACCCGGACCGAAGAAGAAGTCGTTGATTACGCAGTACAAATGTGGCGCGACAAGTTCGGGGATGCAGACCTGCCCGAGTACTTCGTGAACGCCCAGACACTCGCGCCCAGTGATCACGTCAAGATGCAAGCAGCGGCCCAGAAGTGGGTCGACTCGTCGATCTCCAAGACCATCAACTGCCCCGAAGACATCAGTTTTGATGACTTCAAAGACGTCTACATGCAGGCTTGGGACACCGGGTGCAAAGGCTGCACGACCTATCGCCCGAACGCGGTGACAGGCTCGGTCCTGACCGTTGCCGAAGACAAGCCGAAAGATGCCCCGGTCCTTGCCAACGATGATGCCGAACCCCTGCAACCCCATGGCGATGTCATCTACATGGCTGAACCGCTGGACCGGCCCAACGCGCTTGAAGGGAACACCTATAAGGTCAAGTGGCCCGACAGCGAACACGCGCTTTACATCACCATCAACGACCTGGTCATCGGCGGCCACCGCCGCCCGTTCGAGGTGTTCATCAACTCCAAAAACATGGAGCATTTCGCCTGGACTGTCGCGCTGACCCGCATGATTTCCGCTGTATTCCGGCGGGGCGGGGACGTCAGCTTTGTGGTCGAGGAGCTCAAAGCTGTATTTGACCCGCGCGGCGGGGCCTGGATGCAGGGCAAATACATCCCGTCGATCCTTGCCGCCATCGGTGGCGTCATAGAAAAACACATGATCGCCACCGGGTTTATCGAGGGCGAAGGCATGGGCCTCAAATCCGACCCCCAAGCCGAAGTGGTCGGGCTGGATGCCCCACGCGGCAAGGCATGTTCGTCCTGTAGCAGCTATGAGATGCGGATGATTGAGGGTTGCATGACCTGTGCGTCGTGCGGTTTTTCAAAGTGCGGCTGAGCAAGAGTATTCGGGGTGTGTTGAAACGCGTCATCCGACATGACTATTTGGGTCACGGAACGGCCTCTAGCTCAGAGCCCATTTGTCCCTGCGAGTCAATAAAATAGCTTCAATTCAATGGACTAGCCCTTGTGGAGCAGATTTTCTATCTCAGATATGAGCGCGGTCATTGTGGTCTCGAGGCCTTCGCTGAGCCCCAGTATCGTATCAAGCGTCGGTTGGTGCTTTTGGGTCTCTAGAAGAGAGATGTAACGCATCGAAACACCAGCCCGGTGTGCCAGTTCTTCTTGCGTTAGCCCAAGCTCAGTCCGGCGTCTGCGTACCACAAATGCAAATGAACTGAGTAACTTATCCTATTGCTCTTCCATGCAATCGGCTTCTCGGCTCTTTATGATTTCGTCTATGAAGTATACTGTGAATTAGGGGAATTGTTTGGCTGGTAGTCTGCTATGTTGAAGTTCCGACAGCGGCTGCTTCAGGACCAAAAAACAGCTAACTTTGATAAACATATAAGCTGGTGTCCAACACCGATTTTTTGGAGGAGAAGCCAATGGCTCAAGATGATTTCGAGACCAGGTTTGCCCCGGTATTCGCGTTGAAAGCTGCCGCAGATTCCATTTCGCCCGAAGCGAAACCACTCAAATCACGAGACAGGCAACGAAACTGGGAGGACTTGATGGTCGTGTTGCCATCAGTACTTTCAAAGTGCTCCGGGATAGACTTGCACCCCGACAATGCAGACTACCCCAGCCCGCTGCGACTGTGGGACTTCCTGAATGGTCGTGAAATGCTGATCAGCTCTAACAAACGAGGTGGCTATGATCTTTGCATAACATCTGAAAATGGAGCGTGGACGGAAACGCAGCTACCGTTGGATCTGATCCTACTGAAGTTGCTGGCTTTTGACTATACACCGGAAGAACTGAGGGCTTTCCAAGCTTAGGATTAAACGCTGAACAAATGACGATCTGGTACACTGCTGACACGCATTTTGGCCATGAGAACGTGATGACGTTCTGTGATCGCCCCTTTTCCTCTGTGGAGGAGATGGATGCCGTCTTGATCGAAAACATGTGCGACCGGGTTCACGATGATGACGATCTTTGGATCATTGGTGATTTCGCGTTTGGCCCTCGATCAAAGGATGCAAGCTACCTTCGGTCGGTATTCGATCGGTTGCCTGGCGCCCGAAAGCACCTGATCGTCGGAAATCATGATCGTGAGCCGACCTCGAGCCTGCCTTGGGACACAGTTTCCCCGCTCGTCGAACTACGTGATGGTCCAATCAAGCAAATGAACACGCTCTGCCACTACCCCATGATTACATGGAACCACGCAAGACGTGGCGCGCTAAAACTCTTTGGTCATGTCCACAACAATTGGTTGGGTTCAAGAAACTCCGTTAATGTCGGTGTCGATGTTTGGGACTATGCGCACGTTCAATTCGACGACATCGTCGCAAGAACGAGAGATCTGCCCGAAAACCAGCATTGGAATGATGTCGAACCAAAATGAGGGCTTATTTCTTTGAAAAACTCTGGGTTGATCGAGGAGTAAGTCGCTGATTCAATTCGTCCTGTAGGGAGGGATTGGCTATGATGGGACCGAGGCAGGAAGCTCAGGCAGCTCTGTTTTATGAGTTCTCGCTAGACGCCCATGTGCCCCAGGATCACTTGCTGCGGTCGATTGATCGGTTCGTCGATCTGAGCAGCATCCGCGCTCATCTTGCCGATTTCTACAGCCACACTGGCCGTCCTTCCATCGACCCGGAACTGCGGATCCGGATGCTGATCGTCGGCTACTGCTTCGGCATCCGGTCCGAGCGGCGGTTGTGCGAAGAGGTGCACTTGAACCTCGCCTATCGTTGGTTTTGTCGTCTCGATCTGAACGACCAGGTGCCGGGCCACTCTACGTTCTCAAAGAACCGGCATGGGCGCTTTCGAGAGAGCGAACTTCTGCGCCATTTGTTTGAGACGATGGTAGCCCGCTGCATCGAAGAAGGTCTCGTAAGCGGCCAGCGCATGGCGGTCGATGCCAGCTTGATCGAAGCGGATGCGAACAAACAGTTCTCCGCTTCCAAGGAAGAATGGGACGCCGGTCGGATCGATGTCGAAGCTGCACCACGCGCCGTGAAGGAGTATCTCGACACGCTGGATGAAGCTGCCTTTGGCTCTGCAACAGATGTGCAGCCCAAGTTCACATCGTTCTCTGATCCCGCAAGTCAGTGGACCGCAGCGCGCAAAGGTCCTGCATTCTTTGCCTATTCCGACAACTACCTCATCGACACTGACCATGGTGTCATCTTGGATGTCGAGGCAACGAGGTCGATCCGACAGGCCGAGGTTGGGTCGACCAAAACCATGCTGGATCGCGTGAAGGCTAAGTTCGAATTGCACCCTGAACGACTTATCGCCGACACGGCCTACGGTTCTGGCCCGATGCTAGGTTGGCTGGTGGATCGCAAGATCGCGCCCCACATCCCGGTCATCGACAAAGCCGGTCGCACCGACGGTACTTGGTCACGAACCGACTTCGAATGGGATGCCAAGAACAACCAATACATCTGCCCTGAAGGCGAGGCACTGAAGCAGTTCCGTCGTAATTATTCAGCCCCCAATCGCGGCCCAACCGGCAAAGGTGTGGCCAAATACCAAGCTCTCAAACACACCTGTCAGGCGTGCCCGTCCAAACCCAAATGCTGCCCCAAGGCCGACTGCCGCAAGATCACCCGGGAAGAGCACGAAGATGCGCGCGATATCGCGCGGGACATCGCCAAGACGACCCAATACAAGGTCTCCGCGAAGCTCCGAAAGAAGGTCGAGATGCTGTTTGCCCACCTCAAGCGCATCCTCGGACTGGGACGGCTCCGATTGCGCGGTCCATGCGGCGCAAACGACGAATTCCTCCTCGCCGCCACAGCCCAAAACCTCCGCAAACTGGCCAAGATCTTTCCTGCACCGCAGCAAACGCGCAAAGCCTGATCAGAAAGGCGCTCGCGCCTCGTTCATAGCGCCACATTCTGCGCTAGCAACACGTTGTTTTTCCACAGAATGGGCGGAAAAGCGGACATTCGCGGCGAGCGTGAACCAATCTGATCAATACACGAAAGCCGACGTTCGCTTCGCCAACCATCCAAGTTCAGTTCTGCACCGCCGCATAACGACGGCAAACATGAGTTCGCCAAAGCAGTAGAGGGCACAAACGGCTGTAGTAATGGTTTACCGTCGGATCCGTGGAGCCTATTCAATTAGGCTACACTAACAAATGTCGTCGCCCGTTGCGGTAGGGTCTGAGCGCGTGCTCGGACGCCTTATGTCAGATCGTCACTCGGCGGCCTCGATAACCGCGTTTGGTTTGTCCGCGCTGTAGCTTGTGACCAGTGCGTCGATCTGGGTCTCTGCTGCCGGGATCTTGGTCTCGGCGGATTGCATCAACTGATCGGCTGCGATGACATGTACGTTGGTCAGGCCAATGAAGCCCAGAACATGGCGCATATAGCCGGTGGCAAAGTCGATGTCGCTGTCGATTTGGGTGCCGCCGGAGGCGACGACCAGATAGGTGGGGCGGTCGGTGCCCAACGGTTTGGGCCCGTTTTCGGTGTAGGTGAAGGTCCGGCCAAAGCGGGCCACCTGGTCGATCCACAGTTTCAGCTGGGCCGAGACCGAGAAGTTGTAGATCGGCACTGTGATCACGATGGCGTCGGCCGCCAGGAATTCGTCCACAATCTCGTCCGACGCGGCCAGGGCGGCTTTGGCGGCAGCATCGCGGTCGTCTTCGGGGGTGTAGGCGGCATCGAACCAGGCTTCGTCCACCACTGGTGGCACGGTCGCGGTCAGGTCGCGGGTGACCACTTTGGCGCCTGGAATCTGTGTCTCAAGTCCTGCAACCATGCGGTCTGCCAGTGGGCGGGAATAGGATTTGCCCTGACGGCCCGAGGAATCGATACGCAGGATGGTGGGGGATGTGTCAGTCATGGTTTCAGTCTTTCTGCTGGGTGAAAAAAGAGTGCGAATGCTGGACAGGAGGCTCATAGGTTCGACCACCCGCCATCGACGGCTATTTCGGCGCCGCGCATGAAGGACGACCCGTCCGAGGCGAGGAACGCCACGGCTGCCGCGATTTCGGTGGGCTGGCCAAACCGGCCCGCGGGCACCTTGGCGACCACGGCCTGGCTCATTTTGGTCAGGTCCTCGTCGGACATGCCCAATTTGCCGTAAATCGGCGTCTCGATAGGGCCGGGGGCCACGGTGTTCACGCGAATGCCGCGTTCGCCCAGTTCCACCGACAATATGCGGGCAATCGACCGCATGGCGGCCTTGGTCGCGGAATAGACCGCCATGCCGGGCATGCCCAGCACGTCCAAACAGGATGTGTTCAGGATCACGGACGACCCGCTTTTCATCAGCGGGGCCAGCTCTTGCAGCAATAAAAGCGGACCGGTCACGTTGACCATGAATTGCGACTGGGCGGCGGCCGCCTCGATATGGCCCAGCGGGGCGGGCCACGTGACACCGGCATTGGCAAAGACCACGTCCAGCTGTCCGAATTCGTCCTTGATGCGGGCGGCCACGGCCACGCTGTCTTCGGGCACGTCCGCGCGCCAGCGCAGCCCGATCACGGGGATGCCGGCAGACGCAAGATCGTCGCGGGCGGCGTCCAGTCGGGTCTGGTCCTGGCCCGTGATGATCAGGGCTTTGACCCCCTGTTCCAGAAAGGTTTGTGCGGTTGCGCGACCAATGCCGGTGGTCGCTCCGGTGATCAGGGCAATCTTGCCGTTGAGTTGCATTGCATTATCTCTCTTTTTGCTTTACTGATCGGTAAAGTAAACATGACAGCCCGAATGTCCAGAATTAAATGCGGATCGGTAAAATAAATGTCACAAGAGACTCAGAAGCGGGCGCGTGGTCGCCCGGCCAGCATCGACAAGACGCAAATCCTTGATGCGGCGACGCAGGCATTTTGGCGGTTGGGGTACGAGGGCGCCTCGCTTGGCGAACTGACCAAGGCGACCGGCGTGTCACGTCCCACCTTGTACGCAGCCTTTGGTGACAAGGACGCGTTGTTTGATGCGGCCTTGGATCATTACGCGGCCAGTACGGGGGCTGCCCCCCTTGTGGCGTTCCAGTCCGCAGACGACATCAGTGCTGCCGTCGAAGCCTTTTTGCGCGTCTCGGCCGAGGGCAATACTCAACCGGATGCGCCCACCGGGTGCCTTCTGGCCTGCTGCGCGGCGATGGCGGCGGAAACGTCACCGCCTTTGCGCATCAAGCTGCATCAGCAGGCGCAGGGCCTGACGGCCATTCTGACCGACCGGTTTCGGCAAGAGGTGGACAAAGGGGCCTTGCCCGCGCAACCGACGCCGGACGCGCGCGCCGTTCTGCTGGGGGATTTCATGCGCGCGCAAGCTGTGCGCGCCCGTTCAGGGGCCAGCCGGAAGGAAATCCTGTCGGATCTGTCCATCCGGGTCGAAGCCGTTCTGGCATAGCCGCGCGCGGATCAGTCCCATATCGATAGTGCGGCGGGTGCTGTTGCGTATGGCTCTACCGTCAAGGTCCGCCACCGGTCTGACGCGCTGAACGTGCGCGCCGCGTCCGGCCCGGCGGTAAGGCACAGAGTCGTGTCCGCCAGTTGCAGCTGATCCGACGGGTTGCGCTCGAACTTTTGCAGCCTGTCCGCGGGCAGAAAGCTCTCCTGCGCGCCGCATGGGCGCAGGATCACGGCGGCCCCGGGCAACGGAGAGACAACACCAAAGGCCGTGACGCAAGCGTTGAAGGCGGGAAAGATGATGCGCCCGTCTTCAAAGATCGCATGGCGGTCGACGCGCGGCAGGTCTGGCAGGCAATTGTGTACCACCAGTGGCAGGTCGATCCGGGCCGATGGCCCGACCCCCAGTACGTCGATGCAATACCCTTCGCCCGGGCGGTCGAGATCGTCTGACAGTTTCATCTGCGGCAAGGCTTGTGCCCAAGCTTCGGCGGCCAGTCCCAGTGCCAGAAGGCCTGCCAGGAGAAGGCTGGTCCACAGGCCGGAGGTCGTTTTGCGTACCGTCATTCGTTCAACACCTTTCGATGGCCATGGCGATGCCCTGACCGACCCCGATGCACATGGTGGCCAGCGCGCGGGTGCCGCCCGTTTGCTGCAGCTCAAGCGCAGCGGATCCTACGATGCGCGCGCCGGACATGCCCAGTGGATGACCCAGGGCAATCGCCCCGCCATTGGGGTTCACGCGGGGGTCAGTATCTTGGATTCTCAGCGTGCGGAGCGTCGCCAGAGCCTGTGCGGCAAACGCCTCGTTCAACTCGATGACGTCAAACGCGTCCTGCGACAGCCCAAGCCGGTCCATCAGCTTTTGCGACGCCGGGGCAGGGCCGATGCCCATCACGCGCGGGGCGACGCCTGCGGTGGCGCCCCCCAGAAACCGCGCGATCGGGGTCAGGCCATGGGCCTTGATCGCCGCCTCTGACGCGATCAGCAGGGCCGCCGCCCCATCGTTCACACCGGATGCGTTTCCGGCCGTGACCGACCCGTCCGCCCGCACAATGGGCCGCAGCTTGGTCAGGCTGGCCTCTGACGTGTCAGGGCGCGGATGTTCATCCTGATCGACTGTGATGGGGTCCCCGCGCCGCTGCGGGATCGTTACCGGGGTGATCTCTTCGGAAAGTCTTCCACGCGCAACCGCGGCGGCGGCCCGCTGCTGCGACCGCAGGGCAAAGGCATCCTGATCTGCCCGCGACACCTGATGGTCCGAGGCCACGTTTTCCGCCGTCTCGGGCATGCTGTCGGTGCCGTACTGCGCGTGCATGGCCGGGTTCACAAACCGCCAGCCGATGGTGGTGTCATGGACCTCATTTGCCCGGGTGAAGGCGCCCGTGGCCTTGGGCATCACAAATGGCGCGCGCGACATGCTTTCGACCCCACCGGCCACAACCACATCCGCCTCGCCCGACCGGATCATGCGCGCGGCGGTGATGACGGCGTCCATGCCCGACCCGCAAAGCCGGTTGACGGTGACACCGGGCACGCTGTCGGGCAGCCCCGCCAGCAAGAGCGACATGCGCGCGACGTTCCGGTTGTCCTCGCCTGCCTGATTGGCGCAGCCCATGATGACCTCGTCAATCCGGGACGGATCCAGGGATGGCACACGCGCCAGCAGGCCCTTGATCGGGATCGCGCCCAAATCGTCAGCGCGGACGGTCGATAGGGCACCGCCATAGCGGCCAATGGGGGTGCGGAGATAGGCGCAGATAAATGCGTCTTGCATCTTAAACCTCGGGTACGTTGAGATCGCAAACGGGGCCGTCAATATGCAGCGTGGCCCCGGTCACCGCCTGCACATCGTCAACAGACAGGCCCGGAACCTTGTCGCGCAGAACGAACCCCCGGTCGGTGATGTCGATCACCGCAAGCGAGGTGTAGACCCGCGTGACACAAGCCTTGCCGGTCAGTGGCAGGGTGCAGGCATCCAGCAGTTTCGGGCTGCCATCCTTGGCGACATGATCGGTGATCACGGCCACACGTTTGGCCCCGTGCACAAGGTCCATCGCGCCGCCCACGGCAGGCACGCTCTTGGCCCCGACACTCCAATTCGCGAGGTCGCCGTTCGCGGCCACCTGATAGGCACCCAGAACAGCCAAGTCGAGATGCCCGCCGCGCACCATGGCAAAGCTGTCGGCGTGATGAAAGAACGAGGCACCCGGTTCCAGCGTGACCGCCTTCTTGCCGGCATTGATCAGGTCCCAATCCTCTTCGCCCTCGGGCGGGGCCTGCCCAAAGCCGAGGATGCCGTTTTCGGTGTGATACGTCACCGTGCGCCCTTCGGGTTGAAACTGGGCGATGCGCTCGGGCAGGCCGATGCCAAGGTTCACGTAAGCGCCGTCTTCGATGTCCTGAGCGGCGCGCCATGCGATCTGGGAACTTGTGAGTTTGGGGAGTGTCATGCGTAAACGATCCCTGCGCGCACCATCGCCTCTTCCTGACTGGGGTTGGGAATGTCGATGACATGATCCACGAAAATACCGGGTGTGATGACGCTGTGCGGGTCAATCTCGCCCGCCTGCACCACGCGCCGGGCCTGCACGATGGTGGTGGCCGCCGCCATCGCCATCAGCGGCGCAAAGTTTCGGGCGGCCATGCGATAGGTGAGGTTCCCGACCGTGTCGGCAGATTCGGCCTTGATCAGCGCATAGTCCGCCTTGAGCCAGCGTTCCTGAACGTACATTTTGCCTTCGAAGTCTTGTGTTGGCTTGCCCTTGGCCAGATCCGTGCCAAACGCCGTGGGCGTGAAAAAGGCCGGGATGCCTGCGCCACCTGCACGGATGCGTTCGGCCAGCGTGCCTTGCGGGACAAGCTCCAGTTCAATCTGACCGTCGTGATAGGCAGCGTTGAACGCATCTGCGTTGGACGACCGCCGGAACGAGCAAATCATTTTCCGGACCATGCCGACGCGGATCATGGCTGCGATGCCGATGCTGCCGTTGCCCGCGTTGTTGTTGATGACCGTGAGGTCCTTGGGATGCCCGGTCTCGAGGAACCGATCAATCAGCCCGTGGATCAGTTCAAGCGGTGCGCCCGATCCGCCAAAGCCGCCAATCATGAGTTGCGCGCCATCCGGAATACCGGACAGCGCGTCATTGAGTTGGGTGAGTTTGGCACTCAGTCTGCTGGCTCGGCAACGCGTGTATCGACCTTGCGCGACAGGATGGACTGGAGTGCTGCGGACAAGGCAGCCTTTGGCGCGTCACCAAGGCTCATTTGCCGCCAGGCCACGTAGCCGTCGGGGCGCACGAGGATGCAGCCGTCCTCGTCCACTTCGCGCAAATTCTGCCAGTCGCCATAGGGGTCCTGATAGTCCTGACCGACCCCTATCACGCACGCCTCAAGCGGGACGTCGTGCTCTGCGCTTACGGCCTTTGCAGCAGCGACCCAGCCCGCACCGCCGATCCCGGTCAGCAGGGTAAAGCGGCCTTGTCCGGCAAGATCGAGCGTCGACACCAGTTTTGTCCCCGCTTCGACCCAGGCGTGGGGCAGTTTTGCGCCCGGTGTGCTGGTCGGGATGTGGTACAGCTCGGGATCCTGACCAGCACCCGCAGGGGCAGGCATCGCCGTGGTGTCCGCAAGCGCCGCCGATGAGGCATAGCGCTGGTTCAGTTCAACACCATGGGCATTGTATTCGTAGGACTTTGCATCCAGCGCGGCCCGCAATGCCGAACGTCGCGCGCGGCCCTGATCATTGCCTGCGGCCAGCGTGCTGAGCGCGGTTGCGGCCTGTTCGGGCGGGACATCGGGGCCAAGACCCAAGGCCCCAAAAATGGGCCCGTATTCCTGGATCGACCGGATGGCGCGGGACACGATCTGTTCCGCCACCAGGGCCCTTTCGGCATTGTAGCTGTCCAGAAGCGCGGGCCCGGCCTGACCCTTGAGGACAAAGGCCAGTTTCCACGCCAGATTATAGCTGTCCTGCATCGAGGTGTTCGAGCCAAGCCCGTTTGTCGGCGGATGACGGTGCACCGCGTCACCCACGCAGAACACGCGGCCCTTGGACAATTCGGTGGCCCAGTAGTTGTTGACCGTCCAGAGTGATGTGCCGGTGATCTTGGGCTCAAGATCGGGCAGGCCGGTGAGTTCGCGGATGATGTTCGTGGCATAGGCGTCGGTCATCTCGGGCGGTCCGGCCTCAAGGTCGTAGCCATAGACGATCAGCCATTTGTTCCATGGCCGCACCATGCGCACGATGCCCATGCCCACGCCGCCGACACCCGACCCGGGCTGGATCACGCAGTAAAGAACGCTGGGACGGTGTGCGACCAGCTCGGACAGGTCCGCCTCGAACTCGATATTCATCGACCCGGCAATGCCCATGGCCCCTTCAAACGGCAGGCCCGCCTGATCGGCCACCATCGAATTGCCGCCATCGGCCCCCACCAGATACTTGACCTTGATCTGCAAAGGCGCGCCTGTCTCGGTGTCGTCTGCCTGCACAATCACACCGTCGGTGGTTTCTTCGAACGAGGTGTAGGTTGTGTTGAACCGGATCTTGGCACCCCGCTTTAGCGCGTTCGAGACGAGCAAAGGCTCCATATAGGTCTGCGACAGGTCGCACATCGAACTGGGGCTGGCCATGGTGTAGTCGGCCTTGCGCTGTGGGTGGTTGCCCCAGGCCAGCACCCGGCCAAACTCCTGCCCGGCAAGGCTGTCGCAGAACACGGAATTGGCCATGTATTCCTGAGGTGCGGCATCCTCTAGCGCCGCGTCCTCCAGCCCGAAATCCCGCAGGATCTCCATCGTGCGCTGGTTGGTGATATGCGCGCGCGGTGTCGGACTGGTCCAGCGGTAGCGGTTGATGACCGTGACGTCGATGCCGTAGCTCGCAAGTGCCAGTGCCATTGTGCCACCAGCAGGTCCGCTGCCAACAACCAATACGTCTGTTTCGAGTGTGTTCATGGTGCCTTCCTCCTTAGGCGACGGTTTCAAATGTGGGTCTGTTGGCGGTCAGGCGGCCCCTTTTTGCGGGGCCGCATCTGGGTGGGCACCATCAAAGGCGGCCAGCAGCATGGTCCTGACATCGTCTCGGGTCACCGGGCGCGGGTTGTAGTAGGCGCGCTCAACAGCGAGGTCCGCGGCATGGTCGATGTCGGCAAGCGACAGGCCAAAGGATTTGAGGTCCGTCTTGCCCGCCGCCTGCTGCATTAGATCGAACAGCCCGGTGATCGGATCCTCGACCTGCAAGGCACGGGCGATGGCCGCCATCGCGTCCGGCGCGTGGTCGCGGTTGAACCCGGCGGTATAGGGGATCATCAGGCAGTGGATGTCTGCATGGTTCAGGTCAAAGGACCCACCCAGCGTGTGGCAAATCTTGTGATGGATCGCCATGCCGACGCTTGCCAGACATGTCCCGGCCAGCCACGCGCCATAAAACGCGTCCGCCCGCGCGGCTTCGTTGACAGTTTCGCCCATCAGCCCGGGGATCGCCCGCCCGATGGCCGCAATCGCCGCTTCGGCCTGCATCGACGTCACCGGGTTGCGATTTTCGGCATAAAGCGCTTCGACCGCATGGGCGAGGGCGTTGACCGCCGATGGCCCCGCGATGAAAGACGGCAGCGTATAGGTCAGCGCCGGGTCATAGATGACCGTTTCGGGCAGAACCTTGGGTGTCGTCTGGGTGGTTTTTTTGCCGCCCTCGGTCTGGCCGATGATGGGCGTCATTTCCGAGCCTGCATAGGTCGTGGGTATGGCCAGTTGCGGCAGGTCCGTGCGCAGCGCAAGCGCCTTGCCCAGACCGATGGTCGATCCGCCGCCAAAGGCGACGACACCGTCGGCATTGTGTTCAGCAACCACGGCCATGGCGCGGTCCGTGACCTCGACCGGAGTGTGCATGGTCGCATCGGAAAAGACGCCAACAGCCTGAGTGCCCAGCCTTTCGGCCAGAGCCTGTGCGCCCTGGGCCTGTTGCGGGGTGCTGAGCACAAGGGCGCGTTCGACACCCAGATGGCTCAGCTCTTGACCGGCCTTTGCAAGGCCACCCGTTTCGAACAGGACGCGGGCCGGACCCGCTGTATACAGAAAGCTGTCCATGGGTCAGCGCGACGTTGAAAAGTCGTGTTGCGCGCGATCACCGGGGACCAGCACGAAGTCGTAACTCATGCGCCAGAATGGGTTGGGCATGCCGTATTTCTGTGCCATTTCCGGCTCGTCCGCGGCAACGAAATCGGCCAGCAGACTGTCCTTGACGCCAAAGACGGCGTCGCCTTCGATATACTGATCTTCGCGGGCAAAGAGCTCGGACACGATGGTTTTGTACCCGTGCGCCGACACGATGAAATGGATGTGGGCGGGGCGCATATTGTGGCGCGCACCGGCCTCGAGCAGGTCGCCAACCGGGCCATCGGTTGGAATGGGATAGGCTTCGGGCTTCACCGTCCAGAAGGCAAAATTGCCGTCGTCATCGGTCAGCAGACGGCCCCGTAGGTTAAAGTCGGGTTGACTGTCATCCATGTTCTCGTAGAGACCGTTGTTGTTTGTCTGCCAGATGTCGAGCAGCGCACCCGCAACCGGGTTGCCATCCAGATCGCGCACCTGGCCGGAGACGAGGGCCGGCAGCCCGTCATTGTCCCCGCGCGAGATATTGTCGTAATGCGCAATCTCGGGCGATCCTTCGCGGTAGAAGGGGCCCAGCACCGACGGTTCAAACGCACCTTCGGGCAGATCGTCGTTCATGGTCTCGACCAGCATGGTCAGGCCAAGAACGTCGGACATCAGGATAAATTCGTGCCGCTTGGCGTCGCTGATGTGCCCCGTCTGCGTCAGGATTTCTGCGGCCGCCAACAACTCGTCCGGCTTCAGTTCAACCGCCTTGGCAAAGCCATGCAGCGCCTTGATCAACTCCTGAAGGATCTGGTTGATGCGCGCGTCAGGGGCGTTTTCGTAAGACTTGAGCACGATATCGGTGATCATGTCAGGTGTGGTTTTGATCGCGAGTGGGCCGTCCATTTTTGTGTTCTCCATGATGCTGTTTCTCCGGGATGCGGCAGGCACAGATCAGCTGTGCCCAACCGCGCGGGGGTCAGGAAAATGCCGTATCGGCAAGTCTTCGGATTTGATCGGCGACGAAGTCTGGTTGTTCTTCGGCGACCCAGTGACCGCAGTCTGGAATGCCGCCTCCACTTACGTCAACCGCCACTTTGTTCATTGAATCCACACACCATGTGTTCATGAGCGCAGCCCCGCCCCAGGCGATAACGGGCATCTCAAGCTTGGTCTTCATATGCTCTTTGGCTTGCTCGGCATGGATCCAGAATTTCTTGTAGATTTCCAGACCCGACCGTAGGGAGCCGAACTGCGTGAAGGCGCGTTCGTATTCGTTCAACGCCTCCAGCGTGACGGCGTGCGGGTTATAGCTGAACTCGGTGTAATAGTAGTCGAGATAGCGGCGGATATCGCCACGGATCATCTCTTCGGGGTAGGTGGGCACAGAGTGCCAGTTCATGTGCCAGAAGAACTTGCCATCGGGTTGCGGTTGCATCCCTGCCTCGTGACCGCCCGTGCCGGGGATCATCATCTCGAAATTGGCAAGGCCCAGCACCTCGTCCCGGAACTGTGCGGCATAGTGGTAGGCCCAGACGGCCCCCCAGTCGTGGCCGACAACGACGACCTTGTCATGGCCCAGGTGGTCGTTGACCAACGTGCGGATGTCGTCGGCGATGTTGTCGCCGTCATAGCCGGTTTCGGGGCGGCTGGTGTACCCGGCCCCCCGGATGTCGGGCGCGATGACGGTGTATGTGTCCGCCAGCCGTTCCTGCACCTCGCGCCAACCATAGTTGGTGTGCGGCCAGCCGTGGATCAGCACGATGGCGGGGCCGTTGCCCGCCACCGAATAGTGCATGCGGATGTCCTTGATATCCGTTTTGTGGTTCTTGATTGTCGTCATGACATCCTCCCTTTCGTCGTCTTGTCAGTATGTTAGGCGGCTTGCGGCATGTAGCCCTGGCGCACGCCTGCCTCATCCAGCGCCTTGGGGAAGAAGTCGCGGATGGAGGCGATGATCTCGTCGGCGCTCATGGCGTCGAACTTGGCCGAGAAGATTTCGGGGCCGACATTCCGCAGCCCGCCAATGTCGGAGATGATGCGCGTGATCTCGGCCACGGGGAATTCGCCTTCGCCACACGGCTCGCGCCAGTTCAGACAGTCGTCGACGGGGCTGCGCCCCTCGGGGATGGCGGCGGCGGCATCGGCCAGTTGCACGGACGCGATCTTGTCCCCGGGGATCGAGGCCAGCAGGTCCAGATCGGGATTGCCGCGCATGAAATGCCATTAGTCAAACACGATGCCCGCGCCCGCCTTGTCCGCATCGCGGATGACCTGCCAGGCCATGTTGAGGTCAAAGAGACCCCAGAACGGGATAAACTCCAGATGGCAGACCAGCCCACGTTCGGCGGCCCGGTCGGCAATTGCGGCAAAGGCATCCGTCAGTTGCGGACGGTTCACGGCACCGGCGGGGAAAGAACAGATGGTCGAAATGCTCTCGCACTCGAACTCTTCGGCGATGTCGAAGAAGCGGTCAGTTTCGAACCCGAGGAAGGGCAGGAATTCGTCTGCGACATTGTCAGGTTTCCATTTCGGGGCCCAGCGGGTCAGCGGGTCAAGATGGCTGAGCTTCACACCGTTGTCGGCGGCCATGGACTTCATGTCGGCGGCGGACGTGCCCTCTTTCATCCACATATCCAGATGAAAGGGCGTGACCGAGATTTTGCCAAAGCCCGTCTCGCGGGCCACGCGAAGTTGCTCGGCCAGCGGCAATGCACGCACGGTGCCCTGCCACAAAAGAAAGTTGCTGCGATCATGTGTCATGAGTGTTTCTCCGAAGGTTTGAGAGATGTTTTGAGGGATGAGGGCCGCGCGGCATCCGACAGATGCACATGCCGTTCGACCGGAAAGACGTTGATGCGGTAGCGGTCGGCGATCAGCCCCCAGACGCCCTGACGGGCAAAGAGCATGATGGCGATGGCCAGAAGGCCCAGCAGGATCAGGTACCAAGTGCCGAAATCCGACATCGTTTCGCGCAGCAGGAAAAAGATCGCGACGCCCATGAACGGGCCTTCGATCCGGCCAATGCCGCCGATCACGACGATAAAGATGATGGCGGCGGACCATTCCATGACGTCAAATGCCGCCACGGGTGAAATGCGCAGCTTTTGCAGAAAGATCAGCGCGCCGACCATGCCGGTGAAGGTGGCAACCGCGACGAACACACCAAGCTTCAGCTTGAACGTGTCCACCCCAACCGAGGCAGAGGCACGTTCGCTGTCCCGCACCGCTGTGAGGGCGAGCCCATAGCGGGAGCGCAGCAGAAAATAGACGGCGGCCACCGACGCCACGGCAATGCCGAGTGCGGTCAGATAGATGATCAGCTCGCGCGCCTGCGTTGTCGGTGCGATGTCCCGTACGGCCTGCAACGGCAGGCTCATGCCCGAGCCGCCGCCAAGCGCGGGCACCTCAAAGAAGGTCAGCTTGAACACCTCGGCCACGACCCATGTGCCGATGGCAAAGTGGGGGCCACTGAGCCGGAACATCAAGATGGCGACGGGGATCGAGATCAGACCACTGAGCAGCCCAGCCAAGGGCAGGGACACCAGCGGCGACAACCCGGCATGGGCCACCAAAGCAAAGAGCATGTAGCCGCCAAATCCGATGAACGCGTGCTGGCCCACGGACAATAGCCCGGCATAGCCCGCCAGCAGGTTCCACATCTGGGCGAGTGCCAGGAAATAGGCGATCTCGACCACCAGCCGCATGGTCGACCGGTCGCCCGTCATGGGCAGCAGGAGCAGCCCCACCAATCCCAGCCCCAACAGGGTCAGACCAATGGTGGAGGCGCGCGTGGCGCGTTCAATGCGATAGGATGAAACAGACATCAGTGCGCTACCTTCGGGAAAAAGCCACGGGGGCGAATGATGAGGATGGCCAGGAACACAAGGTGCCCGGCCATGACTTGGAACTGCGGGTCGATGGCCCCGCCAAAGGCTTGCGCAAGACCCAGGGTCACGCCGCCCAGAAGCGTGCCCCAGATATTGCCCAGCCCCCCGATGATCACGGCCTCGAACGCAAAGAGCAGGCGCACCGGACCGGAAAGCGGATCAAAGGTTGTTCGGATCGCCATCAGCACACCGGCGATGCCGATCACCACCAGCGCGATGCCTGTTGCCACGGCAAAGACGCGCTTGGTGTTGATACCCATCAGGCGCGCAGCTTCGGGATCATCCGACGTTGCGCGAAACTCGCGTCCGATGCGGGTGCCGTAGAACAGGGCCTGCAAGGCAAGGATCGTGACGATGGCGGTCGCAAAGATTATCAACGGATAGACACCGACAGCCACGTCAGGCGCCAGCGCGATGCTGGCGGTTTCCACCTCGCCCAGGCTCAGCTTGCGACTGTCGGCAGAGAACCCTTCCAGCAGGCCGTTCTGGATGACAATCGCCAGCCCAAAGGTCACGATCATCGGGGGCAACAGGTCATCACCAAGCGTGCGGTTCAGCACCGCAAGCTGAAGCACGTAGCCAAAGGCAAAGAAGACCGGCAGCACGATGGCAAGGGACAGAAGCGGGCCAAGGCCCAGCACTTCGACCACGGCAAAAGACACGAACCCCGCCAGCACGATCATGTCGCCATGGGCGATATTCACCAGTCGCATGACCCCGAAGACAAGGCTGAGCCCAATGGCAAACAGCGCATAGACCCCGCCCAGTAAGAGCCCCTGAAGAAGTGTTGCAATCCAGTCCATGGCTCAGATCCCGAAATAGGCGTTGCGGATGTCATCAAGGGCCAGGTCCTGCGCCGCCCCGCTGAGGGACACGCGCCCCTCCATGAAGCAGTAAACCTGATCCGCGACACTGACGGCGCGGGCGATGTCCTGTTCGACGATGACGATGGACAGACCCTCTTGGCGCAGGTCCGCGATGGTCCGGTAGAGGTCCTCGATGATCACCGGCGCAAGGCCCAGGCTGATCTCGTCACACAGCAGCGTCGTGGGGTTGGACAAGAGCGCCCGGCCAATGGCGACCATTTGCTGTTGCCCGCCAGACAGCGACGTGCCGGGCAGGCGGTGACGCTCTTTCAACACAGGGAAAACGTCATAGACCCGGTCCAGCGTCCACGGCCCCTTGCGGTTCGCATGAGTGCCGATCAGCAGGTTTTCTTCGACCGAGAGCGAGGCAAACAGACGCCGGCCCTCGGGCACCATGGCGACCCCGTCCGAGATGGTGGTATGCGCGTCGCGCCCGCCTGCGGGCTGGCCGTCAATGAGGATCATGTCGGGTTGCGTGTCGATCAAGCCGGTGATCGCCTTCATGAAGGTGGACTTGCCCGCGCCGTTGGCCCCGATAATGGCGGTGGTTTCCCCGGCCTTCAGCGTCACGTCGAGGCCGAACAGGGCCTGAAAATCGCCGTAATGCGCTGTCAGTGCTTGTGTTTCGATGGTACTCATGCCGCTGCGACCCCCATGTAGATTTCCTGAACTTCCGGGGTCTTCATCACGGCCGCGGGTGCGCCGTCGGCCAGAAATTGCCCGCCATTCAGAACGACCAACCGATCCACCGTCGCGATCAGCGCATGCACGATGTGTTCGATCCAGATCAGCGACACGCCGCTGCGCCGAATGTCCTGAATGGTCTTGATCAGGGCATGCACTTCGCCCTCGGTCAGCCCGCCCGCAATCTCGTCTAGGAGCAGCAGGCGCGGTTGTGTCGCCAGAGCGCGGGCCAGTTCCAGCCGCTTGCGTTTCAGCAGCGTCAGTTTGCCAGCAGGGGTGTTGATCTCGTGCAGCAGCCCGGTGATGTCGAGAATATCCAGCGCGACCTGATCGGCCCCGGATGCGGGGACCGACCCGCCAAAGGTGGCGGCGGTCAGGACGTTTTCAAAGACCGTCATTTTCCCGAAGGGATGCGGGATTTGGTAGCTGCGCCCAATCCCCAAACGGCACCGTTGGTGCGGCTTGTAGGGGGTGATGGACTGGCCCGCGAGCCTGATATCCCCTGCATCCGGGCGCAGATCACCGGTGATCAGATTGAACAGCGTGGATTTGCCAGCACCGTTTGGTCCGATGATTCCCAGTCCCTCGTTTCGATGAAGCGTGAGGTCAATGCCATCCGCGATCACGACCTTTCCAAAGGCCTTGTCGACGGCGCGCAATTCCAAAAGTGGCTCAGCCATGTCGTGTCCCCTTTTGCGGGAAAGGCGACCGGGAGACGGGGCTCCCGGCCAGTTGGGGAGAGGAATGGCTCAGACCGTGGCCTGAACACTGCCGCCGGTTTCAATGCCCGGGGCGGCAACCGTGCTGACGATGACAGCCTCGAAGTCGAACTGGCCGTCGGATTGGCGCCACTGCGCGCCGGTCAGCGGTGTGACAACGGCGTTAGGCACCGGCCCCGATCCGGCCACGATGGGCCCTTGGATCGTGTTGAGGTTGGTTTCGAACATCGCCTCGCGCGTGGCTTCCCAATCGCCCCCACCTGACCGTTTCAGCGTATCCAGCGCGGTTTCAAAGACGGAATGGATGGTGCCGATGGGCTGGATCCATTGCCGTCCCTTCGCTGCCTCGAACGCGGCGGCGTAATCCGCGGCACTCTGACCGGTGATTGAGCTTTCGAAGGGGAAGCTTGGATGCCAGAACAGATCGAAGCTGTGGTTCTGGGCCAGCGGACCAAGCTGTTCCGCCGTACCGGGGAAGGCGAGGGCGGCCGCTGTCGTCGCAGCCTTGACGTTCAAGCCCTGCTGTGCCGCTTGAGTCCAGAACGTCGTCCAGTCGGGGGGCAGTACCACGCCGGTGACAATCTCGACCTCGTTGTCCTTGAACATGCGGATGATCGCGCTGAAGTCATCGGTGAGATCCTGATAGCGACCGGGGTCTACCACCGTGAATCCGCGTTCTTCCAGAATGGGGGTGAAGCCCTGGGCAAAGCCCACGCCATCGGGGTTGTTTGGCCACAGACCACCCACAACCTTGTTGGTACCCAGCTGTTCCCAGACGTCGATATAGGTATTGGTGATCTCGCCAAAGCCCCAGAACTGGTGTAGCTGGTAGCTGAACGGGGCGTCATCTGTCGCACCGCGCCCGTAAAACTGCGTCTCCCACGGCGTGATGGACGAGATCAGCGGCACGCCGTTCAACTCGCACTGATCCGCGACCGGGGTCACGGTCAGAGGGTGGATCGCGGCGCACATGATGTCGACCTCTTCGCCTAGGATCAGGTCGGCGGCCACTTCGGAGGCGCGGTTTGAATTGGACTGGCTGTCGCGAACCACGATTTCGACCTCGCGGGTGACGCCGCCGTCCATGGTCAGACCGCCGGACAGCGCCTCGCGCAGATTGTCGAGCACAAAGCCGTTGCCGGATGCGACCTCGGCCAGCGGGCCGGTTTCAGGTTGCACAAACCCGATCTTGAGAGCGCGGTTTCGGGCAATGGCAGGCGTTGCCAATGCAGACGCGACCGCCGTCCCTGCAACACCTTTCAAGACACCTCTGCGGGTCATTCCGGATGATTGTTTCATGGTTTTCCTCCCTGATGTGTCCAGCCGCAACTTGCGATCTTGGACTACTTGTTTCAGGTTATCTTGGAACGGTCGTTCGTCAATAAAGTTTTTGCACAGTGTCTGTGCGCTCAAATTAACGCATTGTTAAAGCTCTATAAATTTCAGACAATCGAGAATATTTCATGAACCACCCCGATATGCCTGAAGGGAATCTCTTGTTTTGAACTGATCATTCCAGTTACCGTGATCCAGAATCACGTGGAGCCTGACAATGACGACGCCACACATGTTCAGCCGCATTCTCTGGTGGGGAAATGTCCGCACCTTGCCGGTGCGCGCGCGGGCGGCCTTTGCCGCAACGCACGGCTTTGACGCATTGAACATCGCGCCCGCAGACATCGTGGCCCTGCTGGACGCCGGAGAGACGCTCGCGTCGATCCGGGCGATGGCTGAAGACGTTGGTGTGGCCTTTACCTATCTCGATCCGGTCGTGTCCTGGTTGCCCGAATGGCACCCCGATGACACGGCCGCAGATTTTGTGCCGTTCCTGGCGGCTGGCTTGGGGCGCGAGTTTGAATTCGCGCACGGCCTGGGCATAGATCGCATGCTCACCATCACCGCATTCCCGCCGGGTCGCTATGATATTGCCGATGCCGCATTGCATCTGCGGCGCTTCGCGGACCGCGCGGCGGCGGCAGGGATCACCTGTGTGCTCGAAGCCATGCCCATGTGGGGGCTGCGCACTCTCGCCGACGTGCTTGAGCTGCGGCGCCAGGCCGATGCGCCCAACATCCGCATCCTGTTCGACACCTGGCACTACATGCGCGGCGGGCGTGATGACGCGCTGCTGGCCAGCATCCCCGCAGGCGTGATCGACCACGTGCAGATCGCGGATGGCACCGTAAAACCTGCGCCGGGTCTCACCCTGTTCGACGATTGCCTGCACCACCGTTTGATCCCGGGGCAAGGTGATTTGCCCCTGCGCGACATCCTGAACGTCATGAACCGGAACGGGCACCTGACATCCGTCGGGCCCGAGGTGTTTTCGGCGGAACTGGACCAGATGTCAGCAGACCAGATCGGCGCGGCCCTTATGCCGGCATTCAACGCGATCCTGCCCGACCACATCCGACATGTGGCGGCCTGATGGAACGACAAAGGGAGGAAACCATGGACAATGATTTCAAGGGAGCACGGGTGCTGATCACGGGTGCAGGCGTCGGGATCGGTCTTGAGATTGCGCGCAAATTCGCAGGGCAGGGGGCGCGGGTCGCCTCTGCGGATATCCGCGTGACCCAAGAACTTGCCGAGGTCACCGGGGCCTCGGACGGCTTTGCACTGGAACTGGACATGGGGCAGCGCGACAGCGCGCGCACCCTCATGGACGCCGTGCAAGACCGCTTTGGCGGGCTCGACATCCTGATCAACAACCTCGGTGCCTCTCCGGTGCGCGCGGGGTTTCTGGACACAACCGACGAGGATTGGGAGCGGCTGTTTCAGATCAATCTGTTCTCCATGGTCCGTGTGACGCGGGCGGCCCTGCCGATGCTCGTCGCCAGTCAGGGTGTCATCGTGAACATCACCAGCGTGCTGGCCCGCGAACCCATCGTGATCCAACCCGATTACTGCGCGACCAAGGCCGCCACGCTGAACCTTGCCCAAAACCTCGCCGCCGAATTTGGCCCCCAAGGTGTGCGCGTGGTGTCCGTGTCGCCGGGCCCAACGCTCACGCCGCAATGGACCGAACCCGGCGGCCAGCTGGAACAATACGCAGCCCGCCATGGCTGCACCCCCGAAGAAGCGCGCGACCGCGCCATTCCCGAAGAGCTGGGGCTGAGCCTCCGGCGCTTTGTCCAACCCGAAGATATTGCAAACACGGTGCTGTTTGCAGCCTCGCCCACGTCCCGGGCCCTCACGGGGACCGAACTGGTGGTCGATGCCGGCATGCACCGCGCCGTCTAACCCAACACTCAAGGAGGAAGATAAATGACGATCCACGTTGATACACATGACCTTGCCAGAAAGGCGCGCCTCGCTGCCGTGGGTGATCCCAAACGGCGCACGGTGGTGTCGGCAGATCACCCTGTGCCCGACAGCGTGCGGGACGAAACGGCGCAGGACCCGCGTCTTGAGCTCTTTCATTTCGTGATGTCCATCTGCTCGCAAAAAAGCCGGGCAGCGTTGCTTGAGGCGGGGATGGAATTTGCCTCGAACGAGGTCGTGATCATGCCGCCGGTTAACGAAAACTACATCGAACAATATGTGGCGTTGCGCATGGCATCGGACGCGGCGGCCAACCAGCCGCTGGTCGGTGGGTATACCGGTGCCACGGGCGTACATGGCGAAGGGTTCGACCCCCTTGTGGTGCCAACATTGGTGGACCATGAAAGCGGGTCAGTGATCACCGACAGCCGCGACATCGCGCTGTACGCCGATGACCTTTCGGGGGGCAAGCTGATCCCCGCGGCCATCCGCGACGCGGTGATGACACAGGTCGACATTGTCGACGGGTTGCCCCATGCGGGTCTCTTCTATGGCGCGAACCCAGATGGCGATCACCGCCCGCCGCCGATCCAGGCAGGCATGAACGGCGCGCATCTCAAAAAGATCGAACAGATCGAGCGGCGCAAGGCCGAACTGCCCGCAGACTCGCCCCTGCACCCCGCCTACGACCACAAGCTGAAGAAAGAACATGCCGGGCGCGACTTCATCGCGAACCCCGACAACATGCGGGCGATCATCGCGCAGACCGAAACAGCCATCAAAGCGCTGGAAGAGACGCTCAAGGCCGGTGGCACAAGCTGGGTCGCGGGCGATGCGTTCACGCTGGCCGATATCTTCTGGGGCGTCAGCCTCTTCCGCTTGCTCTATCTTGGCTACGACTGGATGTGGGCGGACCTGCCCACTGTCAAAGCGTACGCGGACCGCTGCTTTGCCCGTCCGTCCATCCTGTCGGGTGCGATCCGCTGGCCGGGTCACCCGCCCGGTGCCGCAATGGAACGCTACGCAGCTTGAACCGACAAGGACGGCGCGGCGATGGTCCGGAAATGGGCACTGGCCGCGCCCCGGCATCACAGAAAGGGGCGAGAACGTCATGCCAAACCTGAAAGTCACCGTGAACGCAGATCTCGGCTGGACACCGGCGACACTGCGCGACCTTGCCGCGCAGCTGGAGCAGGTGTTGCAAGCACAACTGGATGTTCCGGCCCGGGCCACAAACGTCCTGATCACGACGGCCATCACAGCACCCCACACGGCAGATGTGTATGCCGAGTTTGTGTTCCGAAAAACGCCTGCACGGGACAGCGCGTTTCTTGACGGGCTTGCGGACGCCCTTGCAGGCGGCTTGCCTCAGGGCTTTGTGGGATCCTTCGCGTTTCGCGGCTTTGGACAAACGGCAGAGACGATTTTTGCCCGTGACCTGGATCTGACAGAACGGTGGGTCGCATGACGGCAAAACCTCAACACCCAAAAACAACGGTGGGGTCGGGCAGTCTGGGCCCCTGCCTCCGGCGCGCCATGTGCGTGGCGATGATCGTGGGACCGATCATCGCCCTGATCAATCACGGCGACGCCATCTGGACCGGGACAGTGACGCAGGGCGATCTGCTGAAAATCGGGGTGACGTTTTTTGTTCCGTTCTGCGTGTCATTGACGTCATCCCAATTAGCGATAAGACAAACCGTGCATTGAAGCGTCAGCGTTTGTATGCGGGGCACAGGACCGGGGAGAAACACATGGTCGGTGTAAAACAATTCGATGTGAACGAGGCGCTCGAGCGTGCGATGTCCGTGTTCTGGGAGCTTGGATACGAAGCCACGTCCGTGGACGATTTGACCAAGGCTACCGGGGTGAGCCGGTCAAGCCTCTACAACACGTTCGGCAACAAGGAAGAGCTGTTCGTGTCGGTCATCGACCACTACCTCTCCAAGTCACGCCCTGCCTTTCAGGCGGCGCTCGACTCCGAAGATATCTGCACCGCCATCGAAAGTGCCCTGGGTGTTCTGAAACAGCGCCTGACAGATCGGGCGTCCAAAGCGGGATGTCTTTTGGTGCTGGCGGCCCAAAACAGCGAAATGCGCGCGCCGGGTGTGAAACGGCGCGTGGCCCAGGCCTTTGCCGATGAAGAACGCGCCTTTTACCAGAGGTTTCGGCGGGCCCAGGCGGACGAGCAACTGGATGCCGCGGCAGATGCCCAGGTTCTTGCCCGGTTCTACTCCGCGCAAGGACGGGCCATGGGCATCAACGCCCGGATCTCATCTGATCCGACTGTGCATGACGACATCATTAAACTGTCCATGCAGGCGATCCAGCCACACCTCACCTTGTCGGGCAAAACCAAAGCCTCAGCATGACCCCCTGACGGGGACGGCGGAGGGATTGGTTGTGTCATCACATGGATCAGTGACAGATAGGTCGCACGCCTCCTGCGTGAGGGTTTTCTTAATGTCCGAAAGCTTGGCATCCGGAAAACGGAAGAGCTGATCATACAGTAGCTTGAAACAATGTGAGCGCAGCGAATGGCGGCTTAGCGGGCTGCGACCGCAGCATCTTCCACTAGGGTTGAGCGACAGCAATGGGCCGGGTTAGCTTTCACGTCTCGGTTGCAGCCATCCGCGATAATGAACCAGGAATCCGACGAAAGGAACAGAAAGCCTGACATCAAACCGAAAGCGCTCATCGCTATCAGTGGTTTCAGTGGTCTCGGACCGAGGGGCAAGGAAACCAGGCAATGGAATTCTTCCGATGCGCCAATGCTTCAACGGCATCTGAATGCCCTTTGCATCCTGTTCTAGCTTCAGCCCGAAGCTGAATGGCGCGAACCGTTCCAGAATCAGCCTATCACCTTGACTGCTCAGTACGGACGTCATGGATTTGCCTGCAAACGTACGCGTCCAAACCTCGATTGGTTCATCTTGCAGCGATCGCGTCCGGTCTATGCCGACGGTCACTGGCATGACCTGCCCCGATTGTGGAAATTTGAAAATCCACCCGATCAACCGGGAAAGGGCGCTTTTTCCCCGCGTGATATCTGCCTGACCCGACCAAAGAACTGGCCCCGATGCCCCATGAAACTGCTGCAGTCTTTTTGGCAGATCGTCTATTCCATGCGGGCCAAGAGCCTTTTCAAAGATGCTTTGTTGTGTCTGAACCAATGACGTTGCAGTCGTAATGTCATAGGCATGCATTTCGCTTTGGATATCCGCCAGCGATACTGCGGCATGTGCAAAATCTGCACCCTGTTTCGTTGACCCTGATAGGAGTTTGCGGATGGCTGCTGCTGCTGGGAGGATTGGAATGTTTGGCCCATGATCCTGATGAGCGACAAGTGACCATTTCGCCTCGGTCATCACGCCGCCCGCATCAAGCCCACAGATTTTAACCAACATCCCACCCGATGCTGATGTCGGGATGCGGGTGATTTGGCGCGCTCTCAAAAGCAACGGGATCAATGCGGTGACCGAGCCAATGATACTGCGTTTGCATAGCGCAGCGATGGTTTCGATCCCGCGTTGCTCAATCATGGATTCCAGACCAGCCGAGAAATACACACGCGACTGTACGTCCAGAAGCGGCCCAAGGTATTCCGCATCATATGTTTCAACCGCAGCCACACGGCGATGACCCAGGCCGGGTACGTGGATCCTGCTCGCGCTTTGCCATCCGATTGTTTTCGACAGCCTACCGGCCTCCCACAACGGAACGTCCTTGCCTGCGTAGCTTAGAATGGCCTCTATGACCGACTGGCCGACCTCGCTTTTGCCGCCAGGTATGATGGCGATGTCGATGGTATCAACCCGCTGCCATCCTTTGGTGAGATGTTGGGCTACACGTGTTGACAGTGTCGGCGTTGAGCTGGCACCAGTTAAAGCACTGACATTGTTTCGCTTTGCAGTGGTATCCAGTGCATCGGCAAACCCGGCAAGATAGTCGCGCGCATCGGCGAGATCGATGAAGTGTGCGCCCGTCGCCACTGCGGCCTGCGCGGTTTCGTATCCCGCGCCTTGAAAAGGGCCGGAGCAATCCACGATGACGTGAGGTCGGATTTGATCAAATTGCTCGCGCAGGTTCACCTGAGTGTCAAGCTTCACGGGGCGCAATTCGGCTTGTGCGTGCTTCAGCCTCGTGATGAATGCTTCAGCCTTTGCTGCACTTCGCGATGACACAAAAATGAGAAGATCGGACTGTCCGGACAAGTGGCGCACCAGCCTTTTTCCGAAGACACCGGTGCCGCCAATGATCAGGATGCTGTGTGCCGTCACAATACGAACCTATGGCGCTGCTCGGCGGTGGGGATGATGCATTGATCGGCTTTGCCAAACAGGGAATAGCGATTGCGTGCAATCAGCTGATACGCCGCATCACGAAAGCGCCTCGGGATAATCCGGCATAGCCTTGCGATCCGCCCCAAACCCTTCAAATGCTGCGCCAACGCAATCACGGCATCCGAGGCACCCAATGCAACCCCATCTTCGATGAACAGAAAGGTAGATGGATCGTCAGGGTCAATGTCGTGACCTTGGGCAAGCGCACGGCCTTCGCCTGATTGTATCGCCACAAACCGAATGGTTGCCGCCTTCTCGTGGCGCAGCGTGTATTGAACACCACGGCTACACAGAATGCAGTGGCTGTCAAAAAGCCAGATCGCAGCGTATTGCATGGGCGTTATTCTTTCGCATCCTGAAATTCAGCATCTTGGCTGAGGACGTTGCCAAACAGCGTATGCCGCAGCCGCATCGAAAACCGAAATCGGCCATTGCCGAGGTCATGATGGCCGATGACGAGGTTCCCGGGCGCAATTGGCTTTGGGATCTTGATGCGTTTGCCAAAGACCGACAGGAAATAGTGATCGCTCTTGAACAGAAGCGCGCCGTTCTCCTCGACAACACGCAAGGCCATGCCGATCCCGTATCCGATGTATTCCTCGATCCCGGTGGCACCGGCAAACCGTTTGGAACTGTGGATCATCTGCGGAAAGCCCGAGGCGCGACCATATTGGCGGATCCAGAATTGGCCATTGCCTGCAATGTCTTCGGTGACAATGACGACGGCAGGTTTTCCGACACAGCTGCGGTCATAGGGCAGCGGAGCGCCAATCAGTCGGGTCACCTGGGCCAAAACCCAACCAGACCAATTCATGTGCATGTGGGTCACGATGCCTTGATACGCGACGCTGGCACCGCCGCGCACGCGCTTGCCAAAGCGGCGACGAACAGCCACGGGCAGCTTCATCCAGCTTTCTTGCCCCAGTAGATCACTGAAACGGTGATCCACCATCGGCAGGTCGGGGTGGGGCACAAGACGGACTTGCATGATCGTAACTTTCGAGAAGGACTGAGAACAGAGGACGAGGTGCGTCCGCTACTCTGATTTCTTCCCGGTGATGGAGAGCAGGGAAATCACCTTGTTGCCCATCTTCATCAGCATTTTCAGCTTGGATTTCTGTACGCCCAGCATCTGGTCGTACCAGTTGTCCACGACATTCAAAAATTCCTGCATTTCTTTCATTCGGGCCAGGGCGACCGGGTGCGGGTTATCTTCGGTTTCGGCTGCGGCCACGCAATCGGACAGAACCCGCATCGCGGGGTCAATCTCACGCTCTTTGCGCCCTTGGGCGACGCGGGTTGCGATCTCCCAGACATCGCATTCAGCCTCGAAGTGTTCACGCCGGTCGCCGTGAATCGGCACGCGACGGATCAGTTTCCATCCGACCAGTTCCTTGAGCGAGTTGGATACGTTTGAACGTGCAATTCCAAGCCGTTCGGAAATCTGTTCAGCATTAAGTGGCGACGCACTCAGGTACAAAAGCGCTTGGATTTGCGCCACCGATCGGTTCACGCCCCACTGACTGCCCATGTCACCCCAGTACAAGATGAACTGAGATTGAGCCGGAGAATGGTGTATGTCTTTTATTTCTGTCATAACAGAAATATCAGGTAAAACCGTCAGAAAGTCAATATCTTTCAACCTAAACTGTGCTTCAGAGCAAAGCAGATTTTGCTGTTTTAGGGGCTAACACTCTGCAAATCCAAAGGTATTTGAGTTTGTTTGTTCAGTTGGATTTTTCCTAGCACGACCGCAAAAACCATGCGTTGTCGAACCTGGGCGGTGGTTGATGTTGCAGGTGCAGCGAACGACCGCTCATCGGGTGCAACTGCAGAAACAGTCAGTCGCGTCGAGAGTCTGGTATGGGCCGACCTTGATGACCCCTCTCGCCGGGTGATGTCGGAATGCTGCGCCGCCTCCGATGGCCGCGAAAAGCCCATTCTGTAAGTTCGGTGTTTTCGCTGCGTACGCACGCAGAGTGGATTTTTCCGCGGATACACGCCCATTTGTCAGAAGGCCTAAACCGCGACTAAATTTTCGTCGTTTTCCTAGCTTTTGCGATGGGGGCGAGAGCACATATCCGATCTCACCGGATCACCTCGATCAAGACCTGCCGCAACCATACGTGCGCAGGATGTCGGTCAACCCGTGGGTGCCAGAGCAGTTCATGGGCTGTCACATAGCTTTTAAAGGGCAGTGATCGCACAACCAAACCGTGCTGCTCTGCAAACCTGTTGGCGATCCTTTTTGGCAGTGCAGCCACGAGATCCGAATGCGCCAAAACCATCGGTGCAGCAGCGAAGTGCGGAATGGTCATGGCAACGCGTCTAGAGAGTCCTTTCTCTCGCAGAATATCGTCGACGGCGCCCGATGTGTCTCCAACGAGAGTGATCAAAAGGTGCGCGGCGTTCGCATAACCTTCCAAAGACATCAGGCCGTCAGACAACGGGTGGCCGCGGCGCATCACGCAGACAAAGCTCTCTTCGATTAATAATTGCAGGTGCAGCCTTTGAGGTGCACGCGGAAACCATCCCAATGCCACATCGACCTGAGCAGTATCGACCATGCCGATCGCATCTACGTTGGAGTGGGGAAGGACTCGCAGATCTATTCCGGGTGCATCACGCGAAAACAGTTGCGCAAGACGCGGAATGTGTAGCGCCACATCATAGTCGCTTGCAGCGATGGTGAAGGTGCGAACCGCGGTCGCCGGATCAAATGCTGCCCCGTCAAGCGCGGACCTCACATCAGACAAGGCGCGACGAAGTGGCTCGGCCAATTCAAGCGCACGTGGTGTCGGCAGCATACCATCAGCCGAGCGGACAAAAAGCTCGTCGTTGGTCGCTTCGCGGAGCCGCCTCAGAGCGCTGCTGGTTGCAGACTGACTTAGGTGCAAACGCTGCCCAGCCTGGGTGACGTTTCTCTCGATTAAGAGTGCTTCAAACACAAGAAGCAGGTTCATATCGAAGCGAGCTAAATTCATGGCATGGATTTAGCTTATTCATAACTTGCGTTTCAAGAATAATCATCAACTCGCTACGTTGAAGCAAGGCAGCACCAAGCAAGCGTAAATACGACGCTCCGGTGCGCTGTCACAGAAATGGAGAGTAAAATGTCAAACACACGCAACATTCTCGTCATCGGCGCAACAGGTCAGGTCGGATCGGAAGTCGTTCGACTCCTGAGTGGAGCTGACGCCATTCACACACTGGCAGCAGTGCGTCGCGACGATCAAAAGCAAAAAATGGAAGCTCTGGGTGCAGTGCCCGTCCATCTGGATCTTGACGATGTCCAAACAATTGAGCGCGCCGTCTCTGGCGTCAACGGCCTTGTTCTTATGACCGGATACACTGTCGACATGCTCAAACAGTCTAAGCGCGTGATTGATGCCGCAAAGCGCGCGGGCGTTGATCATATCGTCCACATCGGTGCTTCAGGATCAGATACAGCCGAGGTCGCTCACTGGGGCTGGCACAGGATGATTGAGACGTACATCGAGGCCAGCGGCATCCGGTACACCCACCTGCAGCCGGAAGCCTATATGCAAAACCTGACCGGGTTTGGCTGGTTGAGCCAAGGTGCGCTGGTCAATCTGATTGGAAACACGCGCTGGAGCTGGGTTGACGCAAAAGACGTGGCCGCCATGGCGGCGGCGGCATTGAGGAACCCTGGCGCACATGCCGGGCGCACATGGCGGCTGGGCTACGACGCCGCCACCATGGCTGATGTTGCGGCAAAGCTCAGCGAGGTTTCAGGTGATGAGATCGTTCTGGCCCCGCTTGATCCGCAGGTGATTTACGAGGGCGCTGTCGGTGCCGGTGCAGACCCGGCGTATATGGCCTGTATCCGCGACCAGTTCCGGCTGAACGCCGCAGGTGCCATCCCGAATGCGGACCAGACGTTTGATGCGGCGGCCTTCGAACAAGCCACCGGTCGCCAGCCAACAACCTGGGCTGCATTCATCGAACGCGAAGCTTCAACACTGACAACACTTGCAACGCAATCTGTCGCGTAACCGCGCTCGGATTGCTCACAGGAGAATTCCCATGAATCCCGCCCTTCATTCCCGACTCTCGGCTGTCGTGCGCACAACCCTGACTGTAGCCGCGCTTGCCATCGCTCCCTTCACTGCATCGGCACAAGTTGCTGCCGAAACCGATACACGGCCCCTGCCACAGCTGACCGTTCCCTTCGACGAACAGGCCTTTGACGCAGAGTTCCAGTCACACTTCACGCGCATTGACGGTTTGCGTATCCACTACGTTATGGGAGGTGAAGGCCCGCCCCTGGTCCTGCTGCACGGATGGCCAGAGTCGTCCTACTCCTTCCGGCAAATCATGCCCGAGTTGGGCAAGCACTTCACGGTGATCGCCCCTGACTTGCGGGGGTTTGGCGACAGTGACAGACCGTCGTCAAACGCAATGTCCAAAGAGGAGATCGCCGCGGATGTAACTGAATTGGTGCAGCGCCTGGGCCACGACGAGGTGTCGATCGTCGGCCATGATTGGGGCGGTGTCATCGCTTATGAAATGGCGTGGCGGAATCCGGGTCTTGTGGATCGACTGGTCTTCTTTGAGATGGTTTTGCCGGGGTTCAAGCTTGATGATCCCGCCTTTGTCGCAGGCTACTGGCAGTTTGGCTTCCACACATCACGCGACTTCCCCGAGATGCTGCTTGAGGGCAAGGAAGCCGAATACATGCGCGCCATCATGCATTCGCCCAACATCTACAACCCAAATGCGTTCACCGCGGAAGACATAGCGGAATATGAGCGCATCTACACGAAACCCGGCTCGACACGCGCCTGGTTGCAAATCTATCGCCAAGCCGCCGCAGACGGTGAGCGTTACAAAGCCTGGGCGGCGGAACGCAAACTCGACATGCCGGTTCTTGCTCTGGGCGGAGAAACGTCCATGCGGTCCTGGACCGAAGAGGACATGCGACAGGTTGCAACAGATGTGACTGGCGGCATCATCGCTCAGTTTGGCCACTTCATAGAAGAGAATCCGCAAGGGGCCTTGGATGCGTTGATGCCATTCCTACTCGACGGGATCGACGGCGCAACTTCGAACTGACGCAACGCCCGCGCGGTAACGCTTGGAACAGCGCGGGCGCCTTATTCAACCATTCGGAAATCAAAGGACCAAAGACATGAAACGTGCACTCATCGCCACCGCGCTCGCCCTGTTAGCTTTCGGAGGACCCGCTATGACACAGACACCTGTTACCGTCACACCCCCAACCACATCCGGACCCGCAACGCCATTGCCATCAAAACTGGGCCTCACATACCACGCTCACCACGTCGCTTTGCGCGTTGCAGACCTGGAAGCCAGTGTGGATTGGTGGAAACGAGTGATGGGCGCGGTCGAAGTTCGACGCACAGACATGAGCGTCGTCAACGACGGTGCAGAGATCGTATTCCTGCATATCTCCGGAGGGTTCCATATCGAACTCGTTGGATCGGGGAATGTGGGGACACCTCCCGGCTTGCCACCGCAAGACATCATCGAGGACTACGGACTTACAGGATGGAAGCATGTCGGGTTTTATGTAGCCGACTATGACGCAACCAAAACTCACCTGGCGGAACAAGGCATTGAAATCTATCACGAGAACACCGTTCCTGCCTACGGCGTGCGCCTGTTCCTAGTGAAAGATCCATCGGGCTACTTTGTAGAGTTTTACGCCCCGCTGGATGGAAACTGAGCTTGGAGTGGCAGCAATGTTTGGGAACTGTGTTCGCAAGCTAAACTGCCAGTTTCTCAGGCGGATTGAGTCACCCGCAAACGTAAATCCCTCAGCGCAACTGAGACTTAACAGCGACAAGGATAAGCCGAAGAAGGAATGGCTACACTTTTCTCTCAAGACAAGGATAAACCCGTGAAGACGAATGAACAGAAACTCAGTGAGATCGATCACTTCTCTAAGCTGAACACTCCTGCACTGGCCAAACTGATTGATAGTGCAGAGATTGCGACGTACGACGCCGGCGAGGTCATTCTGGACCCGGCAATGGCGCGGGCTGGCTTCACCTTCCTGATCGAGGGGCGCTGGTGGATGTCGCGACACATCGTTGGTGCTGCGACGCCTTTCGAATGGACCGATGATCGACCGGGCAATTGGCATGGTGGTGTTGCACTCTTCGATGCGGTTGCCCCCGCTTATGTGAAGGCGGAAACGCCCTGCGAGACCATCTTCGTCCCCGCGCCAGTCTTGGCGGAAATTGCCGCCGACAATGCGCATTTGGCGCTTGCCATGTTGCGCGGCATCCAAGGCGGCGCGACGGTGCTCTACAAGCACGCGACCCATGGCTCTGCACCCAACGCTCCAAGCGGAACAGCGACAGGCCTCACTGATTAGATCCGTGGGTCGCGATGATCATCGTCAAGGTGAAATGAACCGAGTGTGTGGTCGCTTTTTCTGTAAGCGCATCACATCAGGGGTTTTCGGCACCTCTCGAGATTTGGTTCCAAGAAACGCAACTAGCCGTTTTGACTGGTGCCAAACGGACAGGAATGCAGCCTTAGCAATAGCCGCGTGAGCAAAAGGCCACTTTGTCTCGCGATCCGTGAGTTCTACCTAGCCCAGAATTCGCGCTAGTAGCGAATGACCGCAAAGCGGGCTGCGGCTGCAGCATCCCGACCGCATACCCAATGTCGGCTAATGGGATGTACCGGCTGCTTCACCCAGCAGGTTAGGCTTTGCCTGTTTCTGCAGAACGGAGAAGTAGCATGGCGAAGAACGAATTTGATGAGCAGATGTCGATAGGCATCGATATCGGCAAGAACACCTTCCACATTGTGGGTTTCGATCCGTCGGGACAGCGCGTTCTGCGCAAACAGATAAAGCGCTTGGCGCTGATCGCGGTATTCGAAAAGCTGCCGCGTTGTATCGTTGGCATGGAGGCGTGTTTGAGCGCCCACTTTGTCAGCCGGACGTTGCGCGAGATGGGTTTTGAACCCCGGATCATCCCCGCAATCTATGTGAAGCCTTTCAATAAGGGCCAGAAGAACGACTACAATGATGCAGAGGCGATCGCCGAGGCAGCACTTAGGCCCAACCTGCAAACCGTGTCCGAGAAGAGCCAGGATCAGCTAGACCTGCAGGCACTACATCGCGTTCGTTCGCGGCTGGTGTCTCGCCGGACGGCAACGATCAATCAGATCCGCGCCTTTTTGATTGAACAGGGCATCAC
>JBCDEK010000013.1:0-57572 GCA_039179785.1 Pseudomonadota bacterium
CGTGACAGGTTGCATTCCGGTGGCCTTAAGCAATTCCGAGGGAGTTGGCTCTGTCCGGGCCCTGGTCCGGTTACCTGACGCCCACCTGTATATACAGGTCCTCGGGAATGAGAGAACCAAACGGTTGTGGTGGTCCCGTCGCACACCCCCAACATCTGCTTTGCAATTGCGCACAGATGCGGTTCGCCGCTGTCGATTGTGCGCGCTGCCGCAGCGCTTATCTTTGCCCCAACGCAAGGATGAAAGGAGACACCCATGTCCCTCAGACCCACGATCGAAACCCGCCGCGCCCAACCGACCATGGAAGGTGCTGGCGTGCATCTGCACCGCGCCTTCGGCTTTCAGGACCCCACTGAACTGGACCCGTTCCTGCTGTTCGATGATTTCCGCAACGACGTGCCCGCGCATTTCGAAAAAGGGTTCCCTTGGCACCCACATAGGGGAATAGAAACAATCACTTACGTGCTTGAGGGCACCGTCGAACACAGCGACAGCTTGGGCAATTCCGGCACCCTTGGTGCGGGGTCCGTCCAGTGGATGACAGCCGGGTCCGGCATCCTTCATCAGGAGATGCCGCACGGCAATGCCAAGGGCCAGATGCACGGCTTCCAGCTTTGGGGCAACCTGCCCTCGGCCCAGAAAATGACCGCGCCGCGCTATCAGGACATCCAAGGGGCGGACATCCCCGAGGTCATCGACGATGACGGCACCAAGGTCCGTGTGATCACAGGTGAATTCTGGGGCAAGAAGGGCCCCGTGGACGGCATAGCCGCCGATCCGCAATACCTCGACATCTCTGTGCCTGCAGGTGTAAAAAAGACCTTCAAAATAGACACTTACAGGCGTGCCTTCGCCTACGTGTTTGAAGGCGCCGGGGCCTTTGCCGATGCGTCTGACCCGTCGGGTGTGCTCTTGGAAAAAGAGGTCGCAGGCCAAGAGGTCAACATCCGCGATCTGTCGGGCGACCGCACCCTGATCCGCTTTGGCACCGGGGACGAGGTCACGGTTCAGGCCGGTCCCGAAGGCATCCGCTTTCTACTGATCTCGGGCGCGCCCATCGACGAACCCGTGGCGTGGCACGGGCCCATCGTGATGAACACGCAAGAGGAATTGATGCAGGCCATGCGCGATTTGCGCAACGGCACGTTCATCCAGCCCGCGCATTGATATCCCACCAGCCGACGCCCCGTGTGTCGGCTGGTATTTCAATTTAATATCAGGCGGTTACAGATTTTCGCACCATGGCCCAGTACTGATCCTGCACATCCGAAAGGCTCAGACGCCCCTCTTCCCGAAACCAGGTTGTGACCCCGGTGAGCATCGCAATAACCGCCATAGTGGCAATCTTGGCATCAGCGACATCAAACGCCCCCGTTGCCGCGCCATCGCGCAAAATCCCTTCCAAAACAGCCTCGTAACGGCCACGCAGTGCTTCGATCTCGATGAAGTTTGCAGGCTCCAGATTGCGCAACTCCATATAGGCTATGAACACCGCATCGGGCCGCGCATGGTGAAACCCGATGTGAAAGCGCACAAAGGCCTCAAGCCGGGTGAGCGGCGGGTCCGCCGGGTCCACCGGAACGACGGTGAGCAACTCGACCATGTGATCGCGCATCAACGCGAACAGCAGGCTCTGCTTGTCGGGCGTGTAGTTGTAAAGCGCACCCGCCTGCACACCCACCTCGGCCGCGATTTGTCGCATGGAAACAGCGGCATAGCCCTGCTGCGCGAACAGCCGCAACGCCGCATCCCGCACGCGCGGGCCGGTGATGTCGGAATGGGATCCAGTGGTGCGGGCCATGATCCGGATTTAACTGAACGCACGTTCAAAACCAACCCACGCTTGCGCGGGCCCCGACCATGGTGCATCACAAGGGCAACACATGATCTCGGAGCCCTGCCCATGCGTGCCCCCGCAGCCCTTCTGTGCCTGACCCTCGCCGCCTGCACGCAGTTCCCTGAACTGGACGAAACGCTGTCCCCGGGTGTCGAAAACGCAGATTTCCCCGCCCTTGTGCCAATCGAGCCGCTTTTGGCGGGGGCAGCCCCTGTGGTCAGCGACCCGGTTGCCACCACCGAAGCGCTTGAGGCACGTGTTGACGCGCTGCGCGCCCGCGCCCGTGCGCTGCAACGGCGCGCTATCGTCGACCCGGCCACCCGTGCCCGGATGCGCGAACGGCTGAGCTAAGGGCAATTGCACCCGGGGTCCGAACCCGCTACATCGCCCGCGACGCCCCAACGCGCAAAGGAACCCGACATGAACGCACCGCTTCGGCTTGGCATTGCAGGGTTGGGCACCGTGGGCATCGGCGTGGTCAAGATCATCCGCCAGCACGGCGCGATGCTGGCCGCACGCACCGGTCGCCAGATTGACATCAGCGCCGTCAGCGCCCGGTCCCGCGACAAGGACCGGGGCGTGCCGCTGGGCAACTATGCCTGGGAGGATGACCCGGTCGTTCTCGCCACGCGGGATGATGTGGACATCTATGTCGAACTGATGGGAGGCACGGATGGCCCGGCCAAAGCCTCGGTCGAGGCGGCCATCGCCGCGGGCAAGGATGTGGTGACTGCGAACAAAGCGATGTTGGCCATCCACGGTCAGGCTTTGGCCGAAGCGGCAGAGGCGCAGGGCGTCAGCCTGCGCTACGAGGCTGCAGTGGCCGGTGGCATCCCTGTGATCAAAGCGCTGACCGAAGGGCTGGCGGGCAACGAGATCACCCGCATCGTCGGGGTGATGAACGGGTCGTGCAACTACATCCTGACCCGTATGGAAAGCGCGGGCCTGACCTATGAAGAGGTCTTTGCCGAAGCCGACGGGCTGGGCTATCTCGAAGCCGATCCGCAGCTGGATGTGGGCGGCATTGATGCCGCGCACAAGCTGGCGATCCTGTCCTCCATCGCCTTTGGCACGCGGGTGGATTTCGACGGGATCGAGCTGGAAGGCATCGAACGGGTCAGCATCGACGACATCCGCCACGCCGCCGATATGGGCTATAAAATCAAGCTGTTGGGCGTCGCCCAAAAAACCGGCCGCGGGCTGGAACAGCGCATGATGCCGTGCCTTGTGCCCGACACCTCGCCCTTTGGGCAATTGCAGGGTGGCACCAACATGGTTGCCATCGAAGGGCATGCGGTGGAACAGGTGGTCCTGCGCGGGCCCGGTGCGGGCGAAGGGCCCACGGCCTCTGCCGTGATGGGCGACGTGTGCGACATCGCGCGTGGGCTTGCGCTGCCCGTCTTTGGCCAACCAGCGCACACGCTGGAAACCGCGCCGCGCGCCGCGTCCGTGCTGCCCGCGCCCTACTATCTGCGCATGGCGTTGATGGACAAACCCGGCGCGCTGGCCAAAATCGCAACCGTGCTGGGCGATGCGGGGGTGAGCATCGACCGGATGCGCCAATACGGGCACGACGACACCACCGCACCGGTGCTGATCGTCACGCACACCTGCACCCGCGCCGCCGTGGACAACGCGATTGCCGCCATGCAGGGCACCGGGGTGCTTGCCTCGGACCCTGTGGTTCTGCGCATTGAATCCATCTGATTTTTTGATCTCCCCAAAGGACTTTCCAACATGACCGCCACCGCACAATTTCAGGATCGCATGCTGTCGCTGGGCCTGGCCCGCGTGTCCGAAGCCGCCGCACTGGCCTCTGCCCGGCTGGTTGGACACGGTGATGAAAAGGCGGCAGATCAGGCGGCAGTCAACGCCATGCGTGAACAGCTCAACATGCTGGACATCGCGGGCGTGGTCGTGATCGGCGAAGGCGAGCGGGACGAGGCGCCGATGCTTTATATCGGCGAAGAGGTGGGCACCGGGAACGGCCCCGGCGTCGACATCGCGCTGGACCCGCTCGAAGGCACGACGCTCACCGCCAAGGACATGCCCAACGCGCTGACCGTGATTGCAATGGGCCCGCGCGGGTCGATGCTGCACGCGCCCGATGTATATATGGACAAGTTGGCGATTGGCCCCGGCTTCGCCCCCGATACGGTCACGCTGGACATGGACCCAGCCGAACGGGTCAAGGCACTGGCCAAGGCCAAGGGCTGCGACACGACCGACATCACGGTCTGCATTCTGGAACGCCCCCGCCATGAAGCTGTGATTGCCGCCGTGCGCGGCACAGGCGCGTCGATCCGGCTGATCACCGATGGCGATGTGGCCGGGGTCATGCACTGCGCCGATCCCAGCACCGGCATCGACATGTATATGGGCGAAGGCGGCGCACCCGAGGGCGTGCTGGCCGCTGCCGCTCTGAAATGCATGGGTGGGCAGATCTATGGCCGTCTCCTGTTCCGCAACGACGACGAACGTGGGCGCGCGGCCAAGGCCGGGATCGACGACCTGAACCGCGTCTACACAAGGGACGAGATGGTGACCCAGGATGTCATCTTTGCCGCCACGGGGGTGACCGACGGGTCGCTCTTGCAATCGGTGCACCGCGAACCCGGCTGGCTGACCTGTGAGACGCTTCTGATGCGGTCCAAGACCGGGTCGGTGCGGCGCATCAACTACCGCACCCCGACGCATAGCCTGTAAGGCGCGCGGGGTTACCACGAAAGCGCCCGATGTAAGACGGGTCCGGGCGGGGAAAGGAAACTAAGCCAGTGGCTTTTCTGGGCGTGGAGCATTCACTGATGGGACGCGCCTGGATCGGCCCGGACCTCACGACCGAGCGCGCCGCCGAAGCGCTGGCGCAGCATGCACAATTGCCGCGCCCCGTCTGCCAGATCCTGGCCCGGATGGGTGTGCCCCCTGAAGAAGCTGCCGCCTATCTGGCCCCGACCCTGCGCGATCTGATGCCCGATCCGCGATCCCTGCGCGATATGGAAAGGGCCGCCGCACGCCTGTTGCAGGCGGTGCGATCGCGCCAGCGCATTGCCATTTTTGCGGACTATGATGTGGATGGCGGAGCATCGGCGGCACTGCTGGTCACCTGGCTGCGGGGCATGGACCTGCCCGCCACGCTTTACGTACCCGACCGCATCGACGAAGGCTATGGCCCCAATGACGCTGCGATGGCGCAGCTGGCCGCGGCCCATGACTTAATCATCTGCGTCGATTGCGGGACCCTATCGCATGGCCCGATTGCTGCGGCGACTGGCGCGGATGTGATCGTGCTGGATCACCATTTGGGGGCAGAGACCCTGCCGCCGGCCTATGCGGTGGTGAACCCCAATCGGCAGGACGAGGATGGCGCGCTGGCGCATCTGTGTGCCGCTGCGGTGGTGTTTCTGGCGCTGGTCGAGGCCGGACGCCAGCTGCGTGACACGGGCCGTCAGGGGCCGGACCTGATGGCGATGCTGGATCTGGTCGGGCTTGCCACGGTGGCGGATGTCGCGCCACTCACGGGCATCAACCGTGCTTTTGTCAGGCAGGGGCTCAAGATCATGGCGCGCCGCGACCGTGTGGGGTTGGTGGCACTCGCCGATATTGCCGGGCTCGACACCGCGCCCACGCCCTATCACCTGGGGTATCTGCTCGGGCCCCGGATCAATGCGGGCGGGCGCATCGGCCAGGCCGATCTGGGCGCGCGACTGCTGGGCACCACAGATCCACACGAAGCTGCAGCACTGGCCGAGCGTCTGAATATCCTCAATGCCGAACGCAGGGATATCGAAGCACAGGTGCGCGCCGAAGCCATCGCGCAGTGCGAGGCGCGCGGTAGCGAGGGCGGTCTGGCTTGGGCCGCTGGGCCGGGATGGCATCCCGGCGTTGTGGGCATTGTTGCCTCGCGCATGAAAGAAGCGACCAACCGACCTTCAATCGTGATCGGGGTCGAGGACGGGATCGGCAAGGGATCGGGCCGCTCCGTCTCGGGCATCGACCTGGGCGCATCGATCCAGCGCCTCGCGGCCGAGGGGCTGCTGATCAAGGGCGGCGGGCACAAGATGGCCGCGGGCCTGACCGTCGAGGCTGACAAGATCGAACCGGCGATGGCGCGGCTGTCGGAATTGCTGGCCAAACAGGGCGCAGATGCACTCGGCCCGGCTGATTTACGGCTGGACGGAACGCTGATGCCTGCGGCGGCGACCGTAGACCTGCCGGACCAGATCGACGCCGCAGGTCCCTTTGGCGCTGGTGCCCCCGCGCCGCGCTATGCCTTTGCCGGGATGCGCATTCTGAATACACGTCGGGTGGGCGAAGCGCATTTGAAACTCACCTTTGGTGAAACCGGTGGGGCGCGATTGGACGCCATTGCCTTCGGCGCGTTTGACGGGCCGCTGGGACCTGCGCTGACGGATCATGGCGGGGCGCTGTTTCACCTTGCGGGGCGGGTCGAGTTGAATACGTTTCGCGGGCGGCAATCGGTGCAGCTGCGCCTTGAAGACGCGGCGCGGGCCTGATCTTTCGTCGCGCCGTGAATTCGTCGGATTTAGACACAGCAGGGTAATTTTTCCGCTTGCGCCCCACGGCCTTATTGCCTATCTGAGCGCTCACAGCGCTGGCCCGTTCGTCTATCGGTTAGGACGCCAGGTTTTCAACCTGGAAAGAGGGGTTCGATTCCCCTACGGGCTGCCATTTGATCATGTATGACAGTATTCAGACGCCCCCACCCAGGGGTGGCGCGTCACGTGGTCAGGTGATCACATCCGGTGCGGTGCGTCCCGTGCGTTCTCCGATCCCGGCCAACGTGTCTGCGGCTTCGATGATGCCTGCCAGTGCGTCTTGTGGGTCTTGGTCCAGGGCAGCCGGGTCAGTCTCCAGTTGCTCAAGATACACCCGCAGCGTCGCGCCATCGGTCCCTGTCCCCGAGAGCCGAAACACCGCACGCCCGCCGCCGTCGAAATAGATGCGAATGCCCTGGCCGGATGATGTGGAGCCATCGACCGGATCGTCATAAGAAAATTCGTCAGCGCCTGAGACGGTCAACGCGCCCACTTGCCGCCCCGCCATATCGCCCAGCTGCGCACGCAGGTCCGCCACCAAGTCGTTGGCAGCCGCGCTGTCCACCGCCTCGTAGTCGTGGCGCGAGTAGTAGTTCCGCCCGTAGGTCGCCCAGTGGTCGGACATCAGTTCGGACACGGATTTGCCTGTCACCGCCAAGATGTTGAGCCACAACAGCACGGCCCACAGCCCGTCCTTTTCGCGCACGTGGTTTGAGCCTGTGCCTGCGCTTTCCTCTCCGCACAGTGTCACCTTGCCAGCATCCAGCAGGTTGCCGAAAAACTTCCAACCTGTGGGCGTCTCGAAATACGACATACCCTTGGCCTCGGCCACCCTGTCTGCGGCGGCAGAGGTGGGCATGGAGCGCGCCACACCGGCAAGGCCAGCCGCATAGCCCGGGGCCAGATGCGCCTTATCCGCGAGCACCGCCAGGCTGTCGGAAGGACTGACATAGCACCGCCGTCCGACAATCATGTTGCGGTCGCCATCACCATCGGATGCCGCCCCGAAATCAGGAGCGTCTTCGGCGTACATCACGTCCATCAGCGCTTTGGCCCAAACGGGGTTGGGGTCCGGGTGGCCGCCACCGAAGTCGGGGCTTGGCATACCGTTCATCACTGTCCCCGCCGGAGCACCCAGGCGATTTTCCAGGATTTCAACGGCATATGGCCCGGTGACCGCGTGCATCGCGTCGAACCGCATACGAAAGTCACCCCGGAACAGGGCCGAGATCGCGTCGAAGTCAAAGAGCGTGCCCATCAGTTCGGCATAATCAGCCACCGGATCGACGATTTCGATCTGCATGTCGCCAAGTGTACTGCTGCCCAGTTGGTCAAGATCAACCTCTCCCCCCTCAAGGATGTGGTAGGCGTCAATCTCTTGCGTGCGGGCAAAAATCTTTTCGGTCACGGCTTCGGTCGCCGGGCCGCCATTGGGGCCATTATACTTCAGCCCGAAATCAGCATTTGGCCCGCCGGGGTTGTGGCTGGCCGACAGGATCAGGCCACCATCCGCCGCGCGTTTACGGATCAGGTGCGACGCGGCGGGGGTGGACAGCAAACCGCCCTGCCCGACAATGCACTTGGCGGCACCATTGGCCGCGGCCATGCGCAGGATCGTGCCAATCGCAATATCGTTGAAATACCGCCCATCGCCGCCGACCACGAGCGTCTTACCCGCAATCCCACCGATGCCGTCAAAGATGGCCTGGGTGTAGTTTTCCAAGTACCCCGGCTGCATGAACACCGCCGTCTTCTTGCGCAGACCGCTGGTACCCGGCTTTTGCCCGTCGATGGGGGTGGTGGCGACAGTCTGCACGTTCATACCTTGACCTTTCTTTCCTTGACGGCCTCATCTCCCGCGGCCTTGCCACCGATGGGACAAAGCTCAAGCGCGACGACACTATTGGGTGCGACAGGCACCGCGCCCGCACGCGGCGGCTCCGCGGGCTGACCGGAGGTGTCAATTACCCGGAGCCACCGATGGCCGGGCAGCGCTTCGGGCAGGGTTGCCGTGGTTTTGCCACCGGCATTGAACACCAGATAAATGGCACCAAGGCGGGGTTCGTAGGCGGGTGTACCGCGCGCCATGCGCATCTCGACCCCCAGGAATTTCAGCTCAGGACGCCCCCAATCCTCTTCCGACATGGCCGTGCCATCGGCCTTGCGCCAAAAGACGTCCGGCTTGCCATCCACCGCGCGCTTGCCTGCGTGCAGGAACCGCTTTTGGCGCAGGATCGGACTGGATTTGCGGAACGCGATGATCTGGCTGCAAAAGGCCATGAAATCCGGGTCCGCCTCGTCCCAGTTGACCCATCCGATGTCGTTGTCCTGGCAGTAGGCGTTGTTGTTGCCCCGCTGGCTGTTGCCCAACTCGTCCCCGGCCAGGATCATGGGCGTGCCTTGGCTCAGCATCAGGGTGGCCAGCATGTTGCGGCGTCGCTGCGCCCGCAAGGCAAGGATGGCTGGGTCTTCGGTCGGCCCCTCGACACCGCAATTGTCCGAACAGTTGTGATCGTGACCGTCGCGATTGCCTTCACCATTCGCGTCATTGTGTTTTTCGTTGTAGCTAACCGTGTCCATCAGGGTGAAGCCGTCATGGGCGGTGATCAGGTTGATCGACGACGTCGCAGGCCGCCCATCGTGGTCAAAGCGCAAGGCAGACCCGGTCACGTGGCCCGCCAGCTTGCGGGTGATGCAACTGTCACCGCGCCAGAACTTTCGCACATTGTCGCGGTATTTGTCGTTCCATTCGGCAAAGGGCGATGGGAAGGCACCCAACTGATAGCCACCGGGGCCGACATCCCAGGGTTCTGCAATCATCTTGACCTTGTTCAGCACCGGGTCCTGACGGATCGCGCGGCAGAACGGCCCGTCGCGGTCGAAACCACCGGATGTGCGCGCCAGGCTTGAGGCAAGATCGAAGCGGAAACCATCGACATGCATCACCTCAACCCAGTATCGCAAGCTGTCCATCACCATGCGCAGGACAAACGGGTGGTCGAGGTCCAGCGTATTGCCGCAGCCGGTATCATCGACGTAGTAACGCTTGTTTTCGGCCAAGCGGTAATAGCTAGCATTGTCAAAGCCGCGGAAACACAAGGTCGGGCCGCGCTGGTCGCCTTCGGCTGTGTGGTTGTAGACCACGTCGAGCAACACTTCGATTCCAGCAGCGTGGAACCGCGCGACCATCTGCTGGAACTCAGAGATATCTTGGTTGCTCATAAATTTGGGATCGGGGGCAAAGAACCCGTAGGTCATGTAGCCCCAGTGGTTGCTCAGCCCCTTGTCCACCAGGAACCTGTCATCAACCGACGCCTGCACCGGCATCAGTTCAACTGCGGTGACGCCCAGATTGGTCAGGTGGTCGAGCATCTGATCCGATGCCATCCCCAGGAAGCGACCAGCGTGGGGGACATCGCTGCGTTCGGCGGTGAGGCCTTTGACATGCGCTTCGTAAATGATTGTGTCGGACCACGGGGTATCGAGGCGCAACCGCTCCCCTCTTCCCCAGGTAAAGGCCGGGTCAACCACAACAGATCGCGGCATATAAGGCGCGCTGTCGCGGGTATCGACACTCAGATCCTTGTCCTTGTGCCCGATCTTGTAGCCATAAAGCGCGTCGTTCCACAGCACATGACCTGTCAGCCGCTTGGCATAGGGATCCATCAACAGCTTGTAGGGATTGAACCGGTGCCCCTCGTCTGGCGTGTAGGGGCCGTGCACGCGGTACCCATATTGCTGGCCCGGGCGCAGCCCTGCGATGTACCCGTGCCAGATATGGCCTTCACGCTCGGCCAGATCGACAAGGTAGACCTCGCGCCCCTGATCATCGCACAGACACAGCACCACGCGGGTGGCGTGTTGCGAGAACACGGCAAAGTTCACGCCCTCGCCGTCGAACGTGGCGCCCAGCGGGTTGGGGCGGCCCGCGCTCAGTTGGAATGAATTCATCCAGCAGCCTCTAACAGGTCAGAATACAGCGCAGCATAGGCCGCGGCTGACGGCGCCCAGCCGACCGGATGCGCCATCGCGTTTCGCTGCATCTTTGACCATATCTTGGGCTGCTCGAAAAGGTCGCAAAGCTGAATGAGCGCGTTTGTGAGGGCATTTGCGGTCACCGGGTGGAATTGCAGACCCGTGGCCAGCCCCTTGACCATCGTCGCAGGGGTGGCCGGGACAACCGTATCAGCCAGACCACCCGTCAACGCGACCACTGGTAAAGTGCCATATTGCAGCCCGTAGAGCTGGGTCAGACCACAGGGTTCAAAGCGCGAAGGCACCAGAATGGCATCGCCCCCCGCCATCATCCGATGCGACAGCGCCTCATCATAACCAATGCGGGCGGCGACATGGGGATGGTCATAGTTGGCAAATGCTGCCTCCAGCCCCGGATCACCGGACCCCAACAGCGCAAGCTGCCCGCCATGACCCAGCAAGGCTGGCAGCGCTTCGAGCAGCAGGTCCAACCCCTTTTGCGCGGTCAGGCGCGAGACGACAACGCAGAGCGGCCCATCCGCCTCTGGCAGACCGAATTCTGTGCGCAGCGCCGTCTTGTTTGCTGCCTTGCCACGCGGGGTTTTATAGGGGCGCACATGTGTGTCCACAGAGGGTGACCAGACATCCAGATCGATGCCGTTCAGAATACCGGACAGATCGGCGCGGCGCGCGCGCAAGACACCGTCAAGGCCCATGCCGAACTCTGCCGTCATCAACTCTCGGGCATAGGTGGGCGACACGGTGGTCAGGTGATCGGCCCGGATCAACCCCGCTTTGAGCGCCGAGATTTGGCCCCAATACTCGACCCCTTCGCGGGTCAGGTCAGCCTTGGCAATGCCAAGCGCGTCCGCGCGGTCCATTGAAACAAGCCCCTGAAACGCAACGTTGTGGATGGTCAAAACGCTGGGGACGGGCACAGCGTCGCGCGTGAGGTAGTAGGGCACCAAACCGGCCTGCCAGTCATGGCAATGGACAAGGTCCGGCGCCCAATCGCCCAACGTTCCCCCCGCGATATCCGCAGCCACCCGACACAGCGCCGCAAAGCGTTCGGGGTTGTCAGGCCAATCCTTGCCTGCCGCGTCCAGATAAAGGCCTGCATCGCGATCAAAGAGATGCGGCGCATCCAGGACCAGCAGGTCCAGCCCTGCCGCATCGCCCGACAAAAGCCGCCCCGCGCCGCCAAAACACTCGAAAGACCCGATGACACGGCCCGCATCCAGCGCCGCCAGAACCGCCGGATACCCGGGCAACAACGTTCGCATCTCGACCCCGTGCGCTGCCAGCGCGCCGGGCAATGCCCCTGCCACATCCGCAAGACCGCCGGTTTTTATCAACGGCGCGCATTCCGAGGCGACAGACAGAACCTTGATCATTGCGCGGCCGTCCACGCCTCCACCATCGGCTTGGTGATCAGCGTCGTGCCTTTCTCGGACACGCGGAAGAACTTGGCGTCTTCAGTGGGGTCCTCACCCACCACCAGCCCGGTGGGGATTTCCACGCCGCGGTCGATCACGCATTTGCGCAACCGGGCCGAGCGGTTGATGACCACATTGGGCAGCACCACCGAATGATCCAGTACCGCATAGGAATTGGTGTGCACATCCGTGAACAGTAGCGAATTGCGCACCTCGGTGCCCGAAATGATGCAGCCCCCCGACACCATGGAGGAGATGGCCACGCCGCGGCGGTCCTTTTCGTCATGGATGAACTTCGCGGGCGGCACGCTTTCGGAATAGGTCCAGATCGGCCAATTCTGATCCCACAGGTCGAGTTCCGGCGTGAAATTGGTGAGGTCGATATTCGCCTCCCAGAATGCATCAATGGTGCCCACGTCGCGCCAATAGCTCGGCGCGCCGTCGGCCCGCACGCAACTGTCGTCAAAACGGTGGGCGACGGCCTTGCCGTTTTTCACAATGTCGGGGATCAGGTCGTGGCCGAAATCATGGCTCGAATTCGGGTCTTCGGCATCCTTGATCAGAAGATCGCGCAGGAACTTCCAGCTGAAGACATAGATGCCCATGGACGCCAGCGCCTTGGTGTCATCCTCGGGCGTCCCGGGCGGATCGGCGGGTTTTTCCAGGAACGACGTAATCCGGCTGTCGGTATCCACCGCCATGACGCCAAAGGCGGACGCTTCCTGCCGTGGCACGGTCAGGCAGCCCACCGTCACATCGGCCCCCTGCTCGACATGCTGGCGCAGCATCACCTCGTAGTCCATCTTGTAGATATGGTCGCCCGCCAGGATCACGATGTATTCGACGCCGTAACTGTCAACGATATCAATGTTTTGGGTTACAGCGTCGGCTGTGCCACGATACCACATCTCTTCGGACACGCGTTGCGATGCTGGAAGGATGTCCAGAAACTCGTTCCGCTCGGCCCGGAAAAAGTTCCAGCCGCGCTGGCAGTGCCGGATCAGCGAATGCGCCTTGTATTGCGTGGCCACAGCCATCCGGCGGATGCCGGAATTGACTGCATTGGACAGGGCAAAGTCCACAATCCGGGTCTTGCCGCCAAAGAACACAGCGGGTTTCACGCGCCGGTCGGTCAGTTCCTTCAGCCGCGATCCGCGGCCCCCTGCCAGCACAAAGGCCATGGACCTTTGCGACAACCGTGTCATGTCCGCCATATCGTTTCCTCCCTATTGTTTCAGTCGGAACATCATCGTCGCCAGCGGCGGTACGTTGACGTCCACAAAATCCGGCAGCCCGTCCCAGTCGCCCGATTGGCTCTGGACCGCACCGCCGTTGCCCCGGTCGCCCCCGCCATAGGCTGCCGCGTCCGAGTTCAGGACCTCCTCCCAAAGGCCCGCCGCCGGGACACCGATGCGCCACTGGCGCTCAACCGGGGTAAAGTTGCAGACCACGACCACGGGCGCATCGCCGTCTTCGCCAAACCGCGCAAAGGCGGTCAGCGACTGGTCGGGGTCATTGGCGATCCAGCGGAAACCCGATGGATCACAATCGCGCCGGTGCAACGCCGGTGTATCGCGATAAAGGTGGTTCAGGTCGCGCACCAGCGCCTGCAAACCTTTCTGGTGCGGTCCGTGCAGAGCGTCCCAATCCAGGCTTTCGTCATGGTTCCATTCGGACCACTGCCCGAACTCGCATCCCATGAACAGCAGCTTCTTGCCCGGATGGCCCCACATGAACCCGTAATAGGCCCGCAAGTTCGCAAACTTCTCCCACTCATTCCCCGGCATCTTGTCGATCATCGACCCCTTGCCATGCACCACTTCGTCATGGCTGATCGGCAGGATGAAGTTTTCAGAGAATGAGTAATCGATCGGGAACGTGATCAGGTGATGATCGTATTTGCGGTGAATGGGGTCCTTTTCGATGTAGCGCAGGGTGTCGTTCATCCACCCCATGTTCCACTTATAACCAAAGCCAAGGCCGCCTGCATCGACAGGCGAGGACACGCCGGGAAAGGCTGTGCTTTCCTCGGCCACGGTCATGATGCCATCCACCTCGCCATAACAGACGGTGTTCATTTCCTTCAGAAAATCAATGGCCTCGTAGTTCTCGCGCCCGCCATCCTTGTTGGGTATCCACGCATCCCCGTCGCGCGAATAATCGCGGTAGAGCATCGACGCCACCGCATCCACACGCAGCCCGTCCACATGGTATTCCTTGAACCAATAGAGGGCATTGGCGGTCAGATGATTGCGCACCTCCGTGCGCCCGTAGTTATAGATCAGGGTGTTCCAATCCTGATGAAACCCTTCGCGCGGGTCGGCATGTTCATAAAGATGGGTGCCGTCAAACTGCGCCAACCCATGGGCATCGGACGGGAAATGCCCCGGCACCCAGTCGAGAATCACGCCCAGCCCCGCTTTGTGCGCGGCCTCTACCAGATCGCGAAATTCATGCGGCGGGCCAAAGCGGATGGTCGGGGCATAGAGGCCGAGAGGCTGATAGCCCCATGACCCATCAAACGGAAACTCGCTGATGGGCAAAAATTCCAGATGGGTGAACCCCATCCACTTGGCATAATCGACCAGCTCGGTCGCCAGTTCCTTGTAGCTGAGCCTGCGACCGTCTGCGGTCCTGCGCCACGATCCCAGATGCACCTCATAGACGGAAATCGGCTTATCCCGGCCTTGTGCCGCGGCCCGGCTTTGCATCCAGGCGTCGTCATCCCAGCCATAACCCGAAATGTCGCGCACCATCGAAGACGTTTCGGGCGGATGCTGCGCCCCAAAGCCCATCGGGTCCGCCTTGAGAAACGGCGCACCATCGCGCGGTGCAATCTCGTATTTGTAGAGGTCACCCTCAGAGATGCCTGGCAGGAAAATCTCCCACACACCTGTGACACCAACACGCCGCATCGGGTGGCGGCAACCATCCCAGACGTTGAAATCACCAACGACGGACACGCGCACAGCATTCGGCGCCCAGACAGCAAAATGCGTGCCTCCTACGCCATCCACCTGGGTCACATGCGCGCCAAGTGCTGACCACAATTGCCTATGCGTGCCTTCGCCCATCAGGTACTGATCCATCTCGGACAGCACCGGGCCAAACCGATAGGGGTCTTCGAACGACCAATCGCTGCCATCCGCAAACACGGCTGATAAGGAATGCGCCGACTTCGACACCGGCACCTTTGCAGCGAAAAGCGGGCCTTCGATCCGCTCCAGCGACACGGTTTTGCGCCCCACTTTGGCCGACACCTCGACCGCGTCCGGCACCAAAGCCACGCACCACGCCGCGCGTCCCACCTTGTGCACGCCCAGCACGTCAAAGGGGCGATCATGTCGCGCACTCAACAGCGCGACGATATCGTCCCGGGTCATGTGTGGGGGTAAGGTGGTGCTGTCCGTCTGTGTCATCCGGCGATGCGCCCGATCACAAACCCGCTGCCACCCAGCGTGACCTGCTTGCCCGACACCTCGGCCGCCTGATCCAGAACAGACGTCACCGCATGGGGCAGGTCCACCGTCACCGGGTCAGCGGACAGATTGTAGATACACATCATATCATCTCCACGCACAAACCCTAGCACGGGTTCCGGCAGATCAAGAAATTTGGTGTTTCCGCTCCGCAACGCCTCGGTACTTTTGCGCAAGCTGAGCATCTCACGATAAAAGGCCAGAACGCTGTTTTCGCCCTGCGCCGACACCGCCCGCGCCTGCTGTGGCGCCTTGACGGGCAGCCACGTCCGGTTGGCATTTGAGAACCCGCCGTTGGGGCCGTTGGCCTCCCACACCATCGGCGTGCGGCAGCCGTCGCGGCCCTTCTTTTCCGGCCAGTAGTTAATGCCCTCGGGGTCGGTCAGCTCGTCAAAGGTCAGTTCGGTATCGACCTGCCCCAGTTCTTCGCCCTGATAAATGCAGATCGACCCCTCAAAGGCCAACAACATTGCGGCAGCCTGCTTGGCCAGCGCATCCTGATCCACCCCATGCGCCAGCCAACGGCCCACATGGCGCGGCACATCGTGGTTGGAAAAGGCCCAGCACGGCCATCCCTCGGGCGCATCGCGGAAAAACGCCTCGATCCGCTCGCGGAAATGTCGGGGCGAGAAGTCAGGCCCCAGCATCTCGAAGCTGTAGGCCATGTGCAGGCGATGGCCAGACGTGTACTGCCCCATGATCTCGATTGAATGATGGCTGTCGCCCACCTCGCCCACCATGGTGCGGTCGTCATATTCGTCCAGCAGCGCACGCAGCCGCTTCAGGAATTCCAGGTTCTCGGGCCGGTTCTTGGAAAACAGGGTGTACTGCATCTCGAACGGGCGCACGGCATCCTGTGCCCAATCGGACGGGTTGGCCGCGTTGTCGCGCAGCAGATGGTCGTGGACATAGAAGTTGACAGTGTCCAGCCGGAAGCCATCAACGCCCCGATCCAACCAGAAGCGCACGCAATCCAGCAGATATTTCTGCACCTCCGGACTATGGAAATTCCAGTCCGGCTGCTCCTTCAGGAAGTTGTGCATGTAATACTGGCGACGACGCGCGTCCCAGGTCCAAGCTGGCCCACCAAAGATCGACAACCAGTTGTTGGGGGGCGTGCCATCCGGGTTTGGGTCGGCCCAGACAAACCAGTCGGCATGGGGGTTGTCCCGGCTCTGGCGGCTTTTTTCAAACAGCGCGTGCTGGTCTGACGCGTGGCTCAGCACCTGGTCAATGATGACCTTCAGGCCCAGATCATGGGCCTTCTCGACCATCACATCGAACTCGGCCAAGGTGCCAAAGGTGGGGTCGATGTCGAGATAATCGGACACATCATAGCCCATGTCGGCCATGGGTGAAGGAAAGACCGGGCTCAGCCAGATCGCATCGACGCCCAGGGACGCCACATGATCGAGGCGCTGCATAATACCTTTGATGTCGCCAATCCCGTCCCCATCCGCATCCATGAAGGATCGGGGATAGATTTGATAGGTCACAGACCCGCGCCACCAGTCTTGTCCTTTTGTCATCGTCACCGCCTCTTTCGCTGGATGTTAGCACTAACAGTCAAAGCGCTTTGATATGCGGAGGGGGCGTGAAACGCAAATGATTCACACGCGACAAAGGTGTCGCGGTGACCGCGCACGCGGTAGAAGGGGGAATAGGCTGCTGAACGCTCGCCTGACTGTATTTGGGCGCGCGCCTGTCCTGTGTACCAAGTGGCCAGTGATGCCGCGCAGCCATTTAACCCAAGTCAGCTGCGGCCCTGCTATAACTCAAAGCTCAGATGAAGGATAACTTAGTCGGGTACTGCCAAGCGGCACTTTGTGCACGGGTGGGCGTAACGCGCATAGTCAGGCACCGTTTGGATCGGGCCGCACACGCGGCAGAACAGTCTAAACGTAGCCGCAATCAAGCGTTGCTGGCCGCGTCCCGTCCAATCGGCGGTGTCAAATTCTGCGCATTCTCGCGCAACGCAGGTGTGTACTGCGTCTGCTGGCCGCGCCCACCGTGCTTGGATGCATAAAGCGCGACATCCGCGTCATCCATCACCTCGGCCACCGATTGACCAGAGCCCGGGTCATAGATGGCCGACCCGATACTTGCCGAAATTCGGCAAATGTCACCCTGAAACGGGATCGGACGCGAAAGGCGCTGAATGATGCGATGGCCTATCCCCTGCATGGCGTCACCATTCTTGGCGTGCGGGAGGATGATTACAAACTCATCGCCACCCACCCGCGCCACCGTATCGCTGTCGCGGGTTTCTTCGACCATGACACGCGCAACGGTCTGCAAAACGTGGTCACCGGCAGCATGGCCAAGTGTATCATTCACGGCCTTGAACCAGTCCAGATCGATCTGCATCAGGCCAAAGCAGGTGCCCCAGTCCGCGTGACGCGTCAGGATATGATCCATGGCGCGCCGGTTCTTGAGGCCTGTCAAAGTGTCGGTAAACGCTTGTTCTTCGGCCGCAATCATCGCCCCCTGGAGGCGCAGGTTCAGCTTGCGTGACGCTTCCATGGCAGCGGACTTCGCCTCGACCAAATAAAGCATTTCGATGGTCAGATCCGTTGCCGCAAAATCCGCACTGGTCAACGCATAGTCCGACACCGCATCGACCACCGATATACCAAATGACAGGTTGACGATGCTCTGCCCCTTGACCGGACCAGCCACCAGCAGGCCCTTGACTTCGGTCTTGGGCGCGTCGCGCAATTGCAGATGCAGCTTTGTCCCCGCCGTTTCACGCAAGCCCTCCATCGATGTGACGGCACGGGGGCGCTTGAGGTCGAAAATTTCCAGAAACCTGCGCCCCTCCATCGGCTGCGCGGGGCGCAGTTTTTGCAGGGTGGGTCCGGCGTGAACCACGTGACCGGTGGGGCCAAGTATCACATGCATGGGGCACAGAATATCCAACGCGCGGGTCAGTGAGGCCATATCGGTCATGATGCGCGCGCTCCCAAGTCAAAGACACGCCCCTCGGCAAACTCCGTTTCGATCAGGGTGATCGAAATCGTTTCGGTCCCGTTGCCACCGCCTGTATGCTCCAACAGCGCAAGCGCGCCGTAGTCATCCGCCATCGTGCGCAGGATGCCCATCATCACATGACCATAGCCATCAATCGGGCTTTCACAGATCAGGCTGAACTGGGACTGGGAGTGATCACGCAATTCGATCCGCGGCAAAGTCAGATCCGATACTGCAAGCCGCGCACGATCCGGCAGATCATCAAGCGAGTGTAGGAATTCAACGAATGTCACGCCCCCAAAACGCAACAATCTGCGCAAGGCCTCAACATTGGGATGGGACACAAGATATGTGCCCATATCCTCCATCACATCAGCGCGCGGGCGACCAAGAACATGACTGACCGCGTCCAGCACAGCTGGTGTAATCGCGTCATCGTAAATCAGCATCGCCTCGAACTCGACAAAGTCCAGGTCGGCGAAACGCGTTGCTTCAACCCACTTGTCCGCCCCGTAACTGTCTGTCACGAAACACTGAATTGCCCGATTGATCAGCCCATGCATGGCATATCATTCCCATTTCCACGGGCTCACCTTGCGCAGGTAGCGCTAAACAATCCTCTAACAGATGCAATTTGAACTATTTTCCGGGCGCGCTTCGGCTCAGAAATCGGTCGGGGCGCCGCCTTCGGACTTGCGGCGCGCGACAAAGTCAGCCAACGCGTCACGGATCGCGACGTCCATCGGCGGGGCTTCGAAACTGCCTACGATGTCCTTGAACATGCGGTGCGCACGCTCGGGCGTCCAGATTGCGCCTGCGGCTTCCCACCCTTCGTAATTCTTCCAGTCGCTCAGGAAAGGCTGATAGAACGCCGTGCTATAGCGGTCCTGGGTGTGCTGGATGCCAAAGAAATGCCCCTCGTTGCCAACGGCCTTGATCGCATCAAGGGCGATATCATCGGGCCCGCTGCTGGTGATCTCTGGATCCATATATCGCTGAATTTGCTGCAGAATTTCACAATCCATGATGAACTTCTCAGGGCTGGCAATAAGCCCACCCTCAAGCCAACCCGCGGCATGATACACAATATTCGTGCCAGACTGCACGGCAGCCCACAGGCTGTTCGACGTCTCCCACATGGCCTGCCCGTCTGGCACATTGGCCGCACACACCCCCGAAGACCGCATCGGCAGACCGTAGCGCCGTGCCAGTTGCCCCGTCATCTGCGTCGCGCGCATGTATTCCGGCGTGCCAAAGGCCGGTGCGCCCGATTTCATGTCCACATTTGACGTGAACGTGCCGATCGCACAGGGCGCGCCCGGGGCGACATACTGGAACAACGCGATGGCACAGAGCGCCTCGGCAATAGATTGGGCGACGGCGCCGGCCATGGTCACGGGGGCCATGGCCCCGGCCAGCGTAAATGGCGTGACCACAACCGCCTGTCCCCGCCGCACAAGGCGCAGGCAACCGTCGATCATCGGGTGGTCATGCTTGAGCGGAGAAGTGGAGTTGATGTTGGTGTACATCCGCGGGGTCGCTTCGAACTCTTCGTGGCTCAGCCCACCCGCGATGCGCACCATCTCCATCACGTCTTCGACACGCTCTTTGCCCAGCGAATAGGCATGCATCACCTTATCGGTCAGCGTCAGCTTGTCATAGAGCACATCAAGATGCCGGACCGACGCATGGATATCCACCGGCTCCACCGGGTAGCCGCCCGCGAAATGGACGCAGTTGAAATACTGGGTGAGCTTCAGCAGATTTGCACACATCTCGCGCGTGCCCGGCACTTTCGTACCGATCTCCATATCCCAGTAATTCGGCGGAGAGGACACATTGCCGAACAACAGGTGACGCCCCCCGACGGTGAGCTTGCGCTCGGGATTGCGCGGCGTCAGCGTGAACTCGGAAGGGGCCTTGGCGACCATCTCCATGACAAAGTCGCGGTCCATGCGCACGATATCACCGTCAACCTTGCACCCGGCCTCGCGCAGGATGCCAAGCGCCTCCTCGTTCAAAAACTGGACGCCGATCTCTTCCAGGATGCGCATCGCACCGTCATGCAGCGCCTCGACCCCGTCCGGCGACAGCGGCTCGACCGGGGGGTCCGTCATCACCGGCGGGTTCCACGGCATCTGTTCGATCACCGCGGCCCCGCGCCGTGCTGCGGCCCCTGCCCTGCCTCCACCGCGGGTCCTGCGCCGTGTCCTTCCGTCTGCCATGGGGTGCCCTCTCGCTTTGCGTGGTCACAAGCACAGCGCAGCGCGCGCGTCCCAACATTTCCATTTGCGACCGTAGGTGTCGTTTTTTTCCGCTCAATCAGACGATTTCGCGCCGCGCGCCGCGATCCAACCAAGCTGGCAGCGCCCCGATATCAGGCAAAATGACGTCCGCCTGCGGCGCCAGAACGTCCTGCGGGGCAAGCCCGGTCAACACCGCGACAGTGCGCATACCCGCGGCGCGACCCGCCATCAGATCGTGGCTACTGTCACCCACCATCACCACGTTTGCAGGGTCAAGCCCCGTATCCTTACAAAACGCCAACAGCTGCCCGGGCGCGGGCTTGCCGCCAAACCCGCTGTCGCTGCCCGCGATAAAGTCGAACAAGGCCGCCACACCCGCGGCTTGCAAATGGGCACGGGCGGGCACCTCGGCGTCGTTCGTGGCCACCCCCAACGTCAAGCCTCGCCCACGCAGGTCCGACAAAAAGGGGCGCAACGGCACCGCTTCGGCCTGTGGGGCTTGCGCCGCTTCCGCGTTCAACAGGTCGACCAGACGGCGCGAGCCGAATTCCGGGAAATGCGGGGCAAGCGCCGCGGCGATGTCATCGGGCGTGCCCGCGATGACGATACTGCCCGGCTGAAATCGCCGTTGGGTCAGGTCAAAGCCGATGGCTTGCCCGGCCAAAGCGGCGCGGCGCTCGTCTCCTTGCGCCGCGCGGCTCAGAAATGCAGCGGCCCAAGCCTCCCATGTGGTGGCAAAGTCGAACAGCGTGCCGTCCTTGTCAAAGATGACCCCGCGGACAGGCGCGGATACCGGCGTCACGTCCAATGCACATCACCTCCGCCGGGCAATGCCATGCGTGCACGCATCGGCGCATCATAGGCCAAGCCCTGCGCGTCGCAGAACGCAGTCACCCAGGCATCATCCATCATGATGAACTCAAGAAGCGCACCCAGAAACGCGGGGTCACCTACACCAGCGCGCATATCCGCCTCGCTTGCACCGGTCGCACCCAGAAAAACCGGCAGCAACTCCTCGTTGGCGGCCATCCACGCAATGGCCTGCAATCCGATCACTTCGGCGGATTCTTGCGAATGAGACATCACGGATGCGCCTTTGCCTTCAGTTGGAAACGCTTTGTTAACCTAAACGATCAAAAAGCTAATGCACGGCATTTGTAGCGAATTGGAACCGCGTCATGCACGGCAAAGTGCTCGTCATAGACCCCATATCGACCAACCGCATCTCTTTGCGGGTCAAACTGGCAGCCAGCCACTACAATATGACCCAGGCCGGGTCCGTGGCCGAGGCGATGACGGTGCTGGGACAAGAGGTGCCCGATCTGATCCTATGCGCAACCGACCTACCGGATGGCGACCCGCTGCGACTGGTGCGGCGGATGGAAAAGCTGGGACTTGCGGGCAAGGTCCCGATCATCGCGCTCGGCAGTTCGGAAACCGATGCCGACCGGCTAAGGCTGCTTGCAGGCGGCATTGACGATGTGCTGCAAAAGCCGGTGGGCGATGCGTTGCTGCTGGCCCGCACCCGGTCAATCATCCGGGCCTATGCCACCGCCAATGAATGGGTGCTGCGCGACGGCACGTCCCGCGCGCTTGGGTTTGGAGAGGCCGCCGCTCGCTTCGGCCCGACGCAGACCGTGCGCCTTATCGCGAATGATCCCACTGTCGGAGAGCGCTGGGTAACCGCTTTGACAGACCGGACTGCGGCGCAGGTTGCTTTCACGAAACCCTCTTCAGCCGCAGCAGACCTTGAACCCGGCCGCGCGCCCGACGCCCTCGTGTTGATGGTTGGGCCGAACGAAGGGCCACAGATGCTGCAATTGCTGGCTACAATCCGCAGCCAGGCCAGTACCCGGCATTGTGCGCTTCTGGCGATCCTTGAAACAGATGACGCGACACTTGGCGCGCAGATGCTGGACATGGGCGCCAATGACCTGATGCATGCAAAGCGTTCACCCGAAGAACTGGCACTGCGGGTCGATGCGCTTCTCAATCGTAAGAAGGTCACCGATGCACTGCGCGACACCGTGCGCAGTGGGATCGAGGCAGCGGTCATTGATCCACTGACCGGTCTGCACAACCGTCGCTACGCCATGCCCCATCTTGCCCGCATCACCGAACAGGCGACACGGTCGGGCAAACCTTTCGCGGTCATGGTCGCCGATATGGACCACTTCAAGCGGATCAATGACACGCTTGGGCACGCCGCAGGCGACGCGGTTCTGGTCGAGACCGCGCAACGGCTGCGCGAAAACCTGCGCGCCGTCGACCTTGTGGCCCGGATCGGGGGCGAAGAGTTCCTGATCGTGATGCCCGGCGCCAGTCTTTCCAACGCCCGCAAGGCAGCGCAGCGCCTCTGCCGAGTAATACAGGATGCGCCTTTCAAGGTGCCGGATCAGGCCGCAAAGGTGGAGGCAACGATTTCAATCGGAATGACCGTCGTCGACCCGCTACGCGGTGTCCGGTCGACCGAACCGCACACGCCCGAGGCGCTGCTCGACAAGGCCGACAAAGCGCTCTACGGGGCAAAAGCCGAGGGACGCAACCGAGTGACATTCAGCCGCCCGGCAGCCTAGATGATCCTCGGATCGCGCTGTTGATATGTGATCAGGCAATATGCCCTGGCACCCATGACCGTCTTCCTTCAGTGCGGCGTCGCCAACCTATGTGCGTTGTCACAGCTGTCCCTTGAAGCGAGGCCAAAGGCAGCTCCCACCATCGCGCCCCCTTGATCTGGCCCTGCCTTGCCGACCACATCAAAAGACCTGCCCTAGTCCCGCTTGCCCCGTCCGCCGCGACGCCCACGCGACAACACCTCTTGCAACCGCTCTGCATAGGTCTGGCGCGTCGTCGGCGACATCCCCTCGACACGCTCCAGCCACGCCTTTCGCGCTGCCATCTGTACCTGAGTGACACCCAACGCCTGACGCTCCAAAACCGCCTCGGCGCCATTGCGATCAAAGCCGCCCGCCTCAAGCAAGGCAATCATGTCGCGATAGGCCGCCCGACGCGCGCCCCGACCGGGCAAGGCATCGTTGTCGCGCACAGCGCCAAATACCGCGCGCCGATCCTCGTGCGGAAGCGCCAGGACATACGGCATCGCATATCCCATGCCCGACCCCTTGCCCCCCAGCGGTCCGCCGCGCAGGACCATCCCTCCCACCAGACCAATGATCGCCAGATTGAGCGCCAGCGACAGCCCCAGCAAGATCTTGATCCAGATCGGGCAGCGCCGTTCACGCGTTGTCTCTGCCATACTCATCCCTCCTCCAGCGCCCAGCCAAAGGCATCCAGACCCAAATCCGCGTCGAAATAAGCGCCATAACCAAGGCTCCACAGCGCGTCGGCACCTGCATCGTCAAGCGCGCCCAACCCGACGGCAAAGCCTGTGACCGTCGCAGCAACCAGACCGCCCACAGCCCCCCAGCCGCCAAGGCCCTGCACAATCCGCCGCCACCGCGGAGGCGCTGCAACCAAACCGCCGGGGGGCGGCAGATGCGCCTCGGCATCCGCCAGCACCCGCGCCACCAAATCCCCCGAGGGGTCCGGCACGGGCCGTGCCGCCAGATCGTCGAGCAGCATATCGATCTTGTCAGGATCGGGCATCGGGGGGGCGTTGGTCATCGTCTCATCCTTCATATCCAAGGGCAGCCACCCGCCCTTTCAATGCGTGCGCCAGCGCACGTTTGGCCCGCGCTGTCAGGCTTTCCGCCGCCTCTACGCTGACCCCCAACGCCGCAGCAATTTCGGGGTTCGAGGCGCCATCAAAATGCCGCATCGTCAGCGCCAATCGCTGCCGCTCAGGCAAATCCGCAATCGCTGCGCGCAAGGCGGCATGGCGGGCGTCATCCTGCAACCGCGCCTCGACCCCTTGCGCAGGATCCGCGGGCTCTGCCACCTCTTCCAGCGCCACACCCGACCGCCGCCGCTTGCGCAAGCGATCCGTACACAGATTGGCCACCACACGGTAGAGCCAGGTCGACACCTGCGCCTCGCCGCTGCGCCACTCGGGGGCGATACGCCAAAGCCGCAGCATTGCCTCCTGCACCACATCCTCGGCCTCTGCCGTCTCTCCCAGCAAACGATACGCCTGCGCATGGGCACGCGGCACCAATCGCACAGTCAAGGCGCGCGCCGCCGCCGCATCGCCCCGCGCATAGCGGGCCAACAGGGCGGCGTCATCCTCGTCGGGTCGTGCATCAAGCGGCATCGTCATGGTTCGGGCAACCTGCCCGGCCCCACCCACGCAAACAAGGGGCGGGACCGGTCAGCATCAGTTCTCGCGCAACGCCGCGCCGCGCTTGCGGACCTTCGCCCGCGCCTGCACAAACTCCTCTTGCGAGATGCCGCCGCTGTTATCGGCGTCCAACCGGTCGAAGAACCGCGCCGGATCGCGACGCCCCTCGCGCATTTCCTCTGGCGACAGCTTGCCATCCTCATTGGCATCCAGCCGCGCCACGATACGTGCGCTCCGCGACCGCGCGCGCTCTTGCGCCCGTGCTTCAAGCTCATCCGAGGACAAGAACCCGTCCCCATCCGCGTCCGCCGTGGCAAAGCGCGCCTGCGCGCTGGCCTGCATCTCCTGCAGGCTCACCTCTCCGTTGCCGTCAGCATCCAGCGCCGAAAAGTCCGGGCCACGGTCGCGCGCCATGGCCGATACCGTGGTCAGCCCCGTGGCCGTTGCTGCGACAAGCGCGATAAACAGACTGCGTTGCATTTCAAAAAACTCCATTTTGCCTCACGGGCAGCGGGTCCAGTCCCGCCGTCCTATGCCCCTTCAAACGCAGCCACGCGCCCATTCCGTCGAAAAAAGTTTCACGCCCCCAACACACGCCGCTGCCGAGCGCGACATCGGGACGCAAGGACAGAATGCGCCATTTCGTTTTCCGCGCCCCGCCCCCATGTTCCAGCCGCATGTAGAAAGGTCCCGCCATGCAAAGCGAGCAGATCAGCACCACCCCCCAGACCCAACGCCTCCTCAAACCCGCGCTTCTGCGCGGCTGGCGGCGCAAATGCCCCCGCTGCGGCAACGGGCGGCTGCTCAAAGGGTACCTGAAGCTCGCCAACACCTGCCCGGTCTGCAAGCTCGACTACACTCACGCCCGCGCCGATGACGGACCGGCCTACCTGACCATCCTGCTGGTGGGGCATCTGATGGCGCCGCTCCTGCACATCGTTTTTGTCACATGGCGCCCCGAACCGCTGGTGCTGTTCACCATTTTTGCGGTTGGCTGTGTGGCCCTCTCGCTTTACCTTCTGCCCAGGCTCAAAGGGGCCATCGTCGGGTTCCAATGGGCAAGACAGATGGGCGGTTTCGGCCACGCCGGGTAAAGGACACACCCCGGCCAACGGGGTGACATGACGCAAATCGACAAAACCCAGATTCGCAACGCCGCCACGGTGATCGTGCTGCGCGACCGGCTGACAAACCCCCAAGTCCTGATGGGCCAGCGCGGTGCCAAAGCCGTGTTCATGCCCAACAAATTCGTCTTTCCGGGCGGCGCAGTGGATGTCGCTGACCACGCTGTGCCCCTCGCCTCGCCGCTCGCCGCGCCCAATGATGCGCGGCTGGCCGAGGACGGAGATACGGGCCTTGTGCCCGCACTCGCAGCCGCAGCGATCCGTGAACTCTTTGAAGAAACGGGCCAGGTTCTGGGCACCCCGGCCGACTGGCCAGATGCGCCGCCTGACTGGCAGCACTTCGCCGCCACGGGGCACCGCCCCCACGCAGCCCCCCTGCAATTCGTGTTCCGCGCCCTGACCCCACCAGGCCGCCCCCGCCGCTTCGACGCCCGCTTTTTCCTGATCGACGCAAACGACCTCGCCTCGGACCCCGACGATTTCAGCGCCGCATCGGACGAACTATCGCACCTGCAATGGGTGGCGCTGGAACAGGTCCGCAGCTTCGATATGCCGTTTATCACCGAAGTGGTGCTGGCCGAAATCGCCGCCCGCGTGACCGATCCCAACCCGCCCGCAAGCGTGCCCTATTTCAAGAACAACGACGAAGAAAGCCTGTTCCTGCGCCTGCGCGGCCAGCCGATGACGGATTAGATCACGACAATCAGCAACAGGATCGACAACAAGAGCACCGCCATCCCCAACCACTCGCGCGCACTGATCGCCTCGCGGAACAGCAGCACACTGACCAGCGCGCTCATCACCAGTTCCACCTGCCCGACCGCATTGACATAAGCCGCGTTCTGCAAGGTGAAGGCCGTGAACCAGCAGAACGACCCGGCCATAGACATAAGGCCGACCCACACCGCGACACGCCGCGCGGTCCAAACCGCCGCTACCTGTCCGGGCTCGCGCCAGCGCAACCATAGAACCATGGCAACTGTCTGCATCGCGGTCACCGCCGCCAGCGTCAGCCCCGCCCGCGCCAGCGGGTCCGCCAGATCAAGGCTCAGTGATGCCCCGCGATAGCTCACACCCGATACGGCAAAGAACAGTCCCGCCATCAGGCCCAGTCCCGTGGACCGGTTCGCCAACTCTCGCCACCCCCACCGCACCATGTCGGGCGGCGCCGACAGCAACAACACGCCTACAAGGCCCAGACCGATGGCCGCAAAACCGGCCAGACTGACCGCATCGCCCAGCACGATCCACCCCACCAATACGGCCTGCATCACCTCGGTCTTCTTGAAGGTGATACCCACCGCAAAATTGCGCGCTTGGAACAGCTTGACCGTCGCCACCGTGGCGAGGATTTGGGCCAATCCTCCCAGCGCACCGAACGCCCAAAACCGCCATCCGAACTCCGGCCAGGCCTGCGCCGTCGCCGCCATATAGATCACGATCAGAACGGCCACCAACGGCGAAGAGTAAAGAAACCGCGCCAGTGTCGCCCCCGCCGCACTCAACGTGCCCAGCGACAACTGCCGTTGCAGCATGAACCGCAAGGTCTGAAACAGCGCCGCAGCGACAGTGATGGGGATCCAGAGGGTCATGGCCCTCTATGGCGTCTCAGCGATCCGAGGACCAGAGCGGATGCGGCACCGGGTCCTTGGCCCGTAGGAAGTGCCGGGCAAACACTTCGGCATAAGACGCGTAGCGATAGCCCTCATTGCACGTCAGATACCGGTCGCGGTTGGCGCAATAAAGCGCGGGCAGGCGGTACCACGGCACCCGCGGATGCATATGATGCACCACATGGAAGTTGTTGTTCAGAAACAAGAAAGCCAGCACGCCGCGATCTTCCACAATCACCGTGCGCCCACGCGCCCGCTCATGCGCCTGATGCTCAAGGAACGTGCGTATTTTCAGCACCGACACCGACGCATAACACGCTGTCAGATAGACCCATACGGGCATTGGACCGGTCCAGACCAACGCCAGAACCAGCGCGACGCCCGGCACGTGAACCGCCCACCCTTTCAAAACCTGCCCGTCGCCCGCCCGAATGGCCTGCCAGTCCGCGCGCATGAGCATCACCTGCGCCACGACCGGCCCCACCAGCATCCGCCCGGCCAGCGTGTTGTTCAGCGCCAGCGCCGCGCGCAGCAGGCGCGGCATCCGCGCCCACACGACCGGATCGACATAGTTCGTTTCTGGATCGTCATAGGGATCGGTCAGGTTCGCATCCTGATGATGCGCCAGATGGGTGTCCCGGAAGCGCAAGTAGGGAATAAACAGCCCCGGATTGACCAACACCAGCGCCTCGCTCGCCCGGCGCGACGGGAACGGGTGGCCGTGCAGCACCTCGTGGCTCAGCGACGCGTGCAGCACGAGCGCAAACACCAGCGCCCCCCACGCAACCACGCCGGGCAAGACAAAAACAGCCATCGTCCAAAGCGCTATGCACCCGCCCCACAGGCCCAAGGTGACCCACTCCACGTGCAGCGGGCGGTCAAACGGCAAACGGCGAGAGGACCGTCGGAACGGCATGGGCAATCATCTCCGGCTAAGACAAGGTCACGCTACCGTGACCCCGACCTGCCGCGAATTCCGAATTGAGTTAACAAACCTGCCCAGCGTTGATATTTGTCAACATATGTCAGATATCATCGACAAACGTCTCCGCGCCACCCAATTCCGCAGCCGCCTGTCGCGCGCGATGCGCGATCAGAACATGTCGCAAAGCGCGCTTGCGCGGCATATCGGCACCGACCGCTCGACCATCAGCCAAGCGCTCGGCGATGACGGCGCGCGCCTGCCCGGTGCGCAGATCATAGGCGCTTGCGCACAGGCGCTCGGGGTCTCCGCCGACTGGCTCCTCGGCCTCTCTGACCGCCCTGAAAGCGCTGCCGCCCTCACCGCCGCGGCCCTCACCCTCACCGAAGCCCCCCGCGCCCTGATCGACGAACGTATCTTCTCGTGGCACCAAGAGGCCGCAGGCTACAAGATCCGCCACGTCCCCGCAGGCCTGCCCGACATGCTCAAGACCGAAGCCATGCTGGAATGGGAATACCGCCCGCATCTGGGCCGCACCACGACCCAGGCGATCAATGCCTCGCGCGATCGGCTGAACTGGATGCGGGGTGCACAATCCGATTACGAAATCGCCCTGCCACTGTTCGAACTGCACAGCTTCGCCGCTGGTACAGGCTACTACACCGACCTGCCTGCCCAGATCCGCCACGCGCAGCTGGACCAGTTGCTCGACCTCTGCACGCAACTCTACCCCCGACTGCGCCTCTACCTCTTCGACCAGCGCAAACTCTACTCGGCCCCCATTACCCTCTTCGGCCCGCTCCTCGCCGTGATCTACACCGGCGGCCACTACATGGCCTTCCGCGACCGCGAGCGCATCGAAACCCTGTCTCTGCATTTCGACACGCTGATCCGGCAGGCGTCTTTTACCGCACGCGACTTCCCCGACCACCTGACCAGCCTGCGCACCCTGATTGCCTGACGCCGACAGGTCGGCGGACGATCACAGCTTAGGGTCCGGGTTCTCCGTATGCCCGTCCACCGCAATCACCTGCCCCGACACGCGCCGCGCCGCATCCGACCCCAGAAACACCGCCATATCCGCAATATCCGCCGCCTCGACAAAACTGCGCATGGACGTGCCCGACGCATACCCGTCATAGACCTGATCCCGCGTCATCCCCTTCGCTGCCGCCTCCCGCGCCAACACACCCTCCATCCGCGGCCCCTCGACCGCGCCAGGGCAAATCGCGTTGGCGCGCACGCCGAACGGCCCCGCCTCCATCGCCACCGTCTTCATCAACCCGATCACCGCCCATTTCGCAGCCGCATAGGGCGCGCGGTTGGGATAGCCATACATTCCGGCAGTGGACGAGGTGAACACAACCGCGCCCTGCCCCGCCGCCTTCATCGCGGGCAGCGCATGCTTGGCCGCCAGAAACGCGCCCTCCAGGTTCACCGACACGCACGCCCGCCAATCCGCCAGCGCGACATCCTCCACCTGCGCGGTGGGCCCCGCAATGCCCGCATTGGCGCACAGCACATCCAGCGTCCCGGCCTCCGCCATCACCGCAGCCATCGCCGCCTCATCCGTTGCATCGCAGGCACGCGCAGACCAATGCGCGGGCAGCTCCGCCAGCGCGTCCACATCCACGTCGGTCACCCAAACCTCGAACCCCGCCGCGTCAAAGGCCGCGCCCATCGCCCGCCCGATCCCCGACGCCCCGGCGGTGATCAAAACCCGACTCACGGCCGCTGACCAACGGCGCGGCCTGCCCCCTCGGGCACAGGCAACCCGGCATGGGCCGCCGCCACCTGGTCCAGCGCCGCGACAATCTGCGGCGCAGGCTCGGATGGCCGCCGCGTCTCAAGGCTCACATGCAGCAGGAAATGCTCGCCCGTGGCCAATAGCCGGTCTCCCTCGAACATCTCGTGGAACAGATGCAGCTTTTTGCCCGCCCCGGCCAGCACCTGCGTGCGCACCTCAATCATTGCGCCTGCGTGCACCTCGTCCACGTGGCGAATATGCGTCTCAGCTGTGAAATAGCTGCCGCCCGTCGCGATATAGTCGGCATCGCACCCAATCATCGCCATGAACCGGTCGGTCGCATCGCCAAAGGCCTGCAAATACCGCGCCTCGTTCATATGCCCGTTGTAATCCGTCCAATCCAAAGGCACCGCCCGCCGCACAGTCAAAAGCGGCGCTGACACATCCTCCAGATCATCCACCCGCGCGCCCAAAACCGTACCCACCCGCAACGACGCCTCATGCGCGTTCATCACCGCCCCAGCGCCCCAATCGTTGGCCTTGAGGGCGCGCATCATGCCCACAAGATTGTCATCCCGCGCCTTCAGCATCTCCGGGATTGTCATATGACCCGATTGCGCATCCGATTGCCCGGCGATCAGGTCCACCAGTTCGTCCGTGAATTCGGGCACATCCATCAGCTTTGTCCACGGCCACTGCAACGCCGGGCCAAACTGCGCCATGAAGTGCCGCATACCCGCCTCGCCCCCGGCGGTCCGATAGGTGTCAAATAACCCCATCTGCGCCCAACGAATGCCAAAGCCCATGCGAATAGCCTCATCAATCTCTTCGGTGGTGGCGACGCCGTCTTTGACCAGCCACAGCGCCTCGCGCCACACGGCCTCAAGGAACCGATCCGCGATGTGGGCGTCGATTTCCTTGCGCACATGCAGCGGAAACATCCCAAGCGAAGACAGCGTGGCCTTAGCCCGCTGGATGAGCGCGCCATCGGTCTGGGGCGACGGCACCACCTCGACCAGCGGCATCAGGTAAACGGGGTTGAACGGATGGCAGACCATGATCTGCCCGGGCCTTGCCGCCCCTTCCTGCAACTCGCTGGGTTTGAACCCGCTGGTGGACGACCCGATGATTGCATCCGCCGGGCACGCGGCCTGCACCTCAGCCAAGACCTTGTGCTTGACCTCCAGCCGCTCCGGCACGCTCTCCTGTATCCAAGCGACATCTCTCACGGCTTCGGACAGATCGCTGTGAAAACTCAGCCGCCCCTCGTCGGGCAGGGCCACATCCGTCAGGCTCGGCAATGCCCGGCGCGCCTGCGCCAGCACCGGGGCCATCTTCGCCTCGGCATCCGGGTCCGGGTCGAACATCCTCACATCCCACCCGTTCAACAGAAATCGCGCGGCCCAACCGCCACCAATCACACCACCACCAATGATGGCTGCGGCCTTTACTGTGTCTTGCCCCATGTGTCCGTCCGATATCCGTTGAAATCCAAAACCTGCTTGGCCGCCCGGATCTGGTCGGCCCGTCTTGCGCCCACCCGCGTCACAACCGCGCCGAACGTCCCTTCGGGATCGCCCAGTGCCGCCGTATTGTGATCAGGGTCGATCCAGACAACCCACACATCGCGGGTCATGGCATCGTCATAGGTGATCTGAAAAATGCCGCGCCCCAACGCAGTGATTTGCCCGACCCGTCCACCGTCTTCGCGCCAGATATCTTCCGCAACGTCAAAGCCCTTCAGCGGCCAATCCCCTGCCGCCGTTTCGACCTGCCATTGCCCCTCGAACAGGTCCGCGTCAAACCGGCTGATGGCCCCGATGGGCACCGTCGGGTTGCGCAGCAACCGCGTGTCTTCGGTGGGCACAGGCGCACAGGCACTCGTTATGGCGAAACTGCACAAAATGGCCGCGGATGCACCAAAACGGTGCACGTTCTGTGCACAGGTTGTGCACAGGTTGTGCATCGCCGATGTCACCCTTTCGGCGCCCGTTTCACCAGCCCCAGTTTCTCGCGCACCTCTGCCGGTCCAATGACCCGTGCGCCCATGTTTTCAATGATCGTGCCCGCCCGTTCGACCAGCTGCCAGTTCTGCGCCAACTCGCCTTTTCCAAGCCAAAGATTGTCCTCAAGCCCGACCCTCACATTGCCCCCCGCCAGCACCGCAGCGGCAACATAAGCCATCTGATTGCGCCCCAGCGCAAAGGCCGAAAAGGTCCAGTCTTCGGGCACATTGTTGACCATCGCCATAAAGGTGTTCAGGTCATCCGGCGCGCCCCAGGGCACGCCCATGCACAGCTGTACCAAAGCGGGCGCATCCAGCACGCCACCCTTAACCATTTGTTTTGCATACCATAAATGGCCCGTGTCGAACGCCTCGATCTCGGGCTTCACCCCCAGATCCGTCATCATCCCGCCCATCGCGGTCAGCATTCCGGGCGTGTTGGTCATGACGTAGTCGGCCTCGGCAAAATTCATCGTGCCACAGTCCAGCGTGCAAATCTCGGGCAGGCATTCGGCCACGTGGGCCACCCGCGCCGACGCTCCGATCATGTCGGTGCCTTCCTCTTTCAGCGGCAGCGGCGCTTCGGTGTCGCCAAAAACCATGTCCCCGCCCATTCCGGCCGTCAGGTTCAGCACCATATCCACGTCCGCATCACGAATGCGGTCCGTAACCTCCCGATAATATTCAAGTTTCCGGCTCGGCGCCCCCGTGTCCGGGTCACGCACATGGCAGTGCACAACCGCCGCCCCGGCCTTCGCCGCAGCGATGGCGCTGTCCGCAATCTCCTTGGGGGACCGCGGCACATGCGGGCTGCGATCCTGCGTGCCACCCGAACCGGTCACGGCACAGGTGATAAAGACCTCGCGATTCATGGTTAGCGGCATCCGCGTTCTCCTCTTTTGTTGCTGGCATTCTGCCATCCCGCGGCATGCAGGCTTGTCAAAAAGCGAAGCCCCGTGCCAAATTCCGCCATTCTTTCAGTAAGATACCCAGATCAGTACGGCATTGGCTGCGCGCGATGCACCCGGTCCAGGTCCGTCATCACCTCATCGCTCAGGGTCACATCGGCGGCACCAATCGCCACCTCCAACTGCTCAAGCGATGTTGCCCCAAAGATGACCGAACACATGAAAGGCCGGGTCACACACCACGCCAACGCCATCTGGGTCGGGTCCAACCCGTGCATGCGCGCAACCTCCAAATAAGCGTCGACCGCCTCGAACGCCCGCTCGGTCTTGCGTCCGCCCAGATCCGGGCTCAGCGACAGCCGCGAGCCCGAAGGCACTGCCCCGCCTTGATATTTTCCGGTCAACAGCCCCGTCGCCAAAGGTGAAAACGACAGCAGTCCCACGTCTTCATTCACGCTCAACTCGGCCATGTCCGTATCGTATAGGCGGCACATCAGCGAATACTCGTTCTGCACCGACGCCACCCGCGGCCCGCCCGTGCGGTCTGCGGCGGCAAGCCATTCGGCAGTGCCCCACGCGCTTTCGTTCGACAGACCAAAGGCACGGATCGTGCCGCGCTCGACCTCGCGTTGCAGCGCGCCCAGACAGTCATCCATGTTCTGCCGCACCGCGACCGGATCCTGCCCCGACGGGTCATAGGTCCAATTCTGACGAAACATGTAACTGCCGCGATTGGGCCAGTGAAACTGATAAAGATCAATGTAGTCCGTCTGAAGCCGCTTAAGCGATCCTTCGACCGCCTCGGGAATGCTCTGGCCCGAGATATCCGCGCCATCGCGCACATAGCGCATCCCAGACCCCGAATGTTTTGTAGCCAGGATCATCCTGCCCCGCGCACCACCGCGCCCGAACCAATGGCCGATGATCTCTTCGGTACGCCCGATGGTTTCGGCACTGATCGGGTTCACGGGATACATCTCGGCGGTATCGACAAAGTCGATCCCGGCGTCCAGCGCGCGATCAATCTGGGCGTGGCCCTCATCCAATGTGTTCTGCGTGCCCCAGGTCATCGACCCCAGACAGAGCGCCGATACCTCAATCCCGGTGCGGCCCAATGCGCGTCGTTCCATCACGTGCCCTCCTGCATGGTCTGGCCGACCCTAGCGACGCGCCCTCCATGAACAAGCAGAAAAAACGGCGCGCACGCCCAAATGTGTGGTGTGGCCTCCCGGGTGTTCAACGCTGCGTGACAGGCGATTAAATCCGGCCCTGGCGTGTTATCTTGGCGTTAACGCTTGCCCAAGGACTTCGCCATGCACCGTCGTCACGTTCTGCTTTCCGCACTCGCTACCCTTGTCCCGCATCCAGGTTGGACAGCACCGACACCCTACCGCCTCGGCACAGGAGGGGCGGCAATCACCTACACATTCACCCTGAACGGAACGCCGGTCAAAGGCACCGTGCCCGTCAGCCAGGCGGATCTCAAGGTGGACCCCAACAACCTTGTCGCATCCACAGCCATGGTCAGCGCCGATGTCCGGCGTGCCCGCACGGGATTGATCTTTGCCACCGAAGCACTGAAGTCGGCCTCGGTGCTCGACGCCGACGCGCACCCGATGGCGCGTTTTCGATCCACACGTGTTCGGCTTGGACCGGGGGGCAGGATTTCGGACGGTGCCAGCGTTGACGGAGACCTGACCTTGCGCGGGGTGACACGGCCCGTGCGCTTTGACGCGAGCCTGTTCCGAGCGCGCGGCAGCAGCGCCGATGACTTCAGTGCCCTCACGGTCAAACTGGCAGGACGGCTCGACCGGCGCGACTTTGGCGCCACTGGGTTTGCCAATCTGGTCGAAGACACGGTGGGGATCGACATCGTCGCAGAAATCGTCGCTGCAGCCTGAAAACGACGCTGCCACGTCGAATATCCGCTAGGAACATGAGCGCGCCTGCGCCACAAGGAGCAGGCCATGCGCATGCTCATTTCCTTCGCGGCCCTCTTTTTGTCAGTGATATTGCTGCAGCTCAGTTCAGGTGCTTTGGGCCCGCTTGATGCACTGTCGGGGCTCGCGCTCGACTTTTCGCGGCAGCAGATTGGGCTTTTGGGATCGGCCCACTTCCTGGGCTTTTTCATTGGATGCTGGTGGGCGCCGCGGCTTATGGGCAGCGTGGGGCACAGCCGCGCATTCGCCGCATTCACAGCAGCAGGCGCCATAGGCCTGATCGCGCATATGATGATTGTCGATCCGGTTGCCTGGGCGGTGATGCGCGTGGCATCGGGCATGTGCGTTGCGGGCTGCTATACCGTGATCGAGGCCTGGCTGCAGGCAAAGGTCACCAACGCGACGCGGGGCCGGACCATGGGCGTCTACCGGCTGGTCGACATGAGCGCGTCGCTGGCCGCCCAGCTTGTAATCGGCGTGCTCGAACCTGCCAGCTATATCAGCTACAATATCCTTACCATCGTGTGCTGCGCCGCCCTGCTACCGCTCACGCTGACCAAGGTGAAACAACCCGAAACCCCCTCGGCACCGCGCCTGCGCCCTCGGCTGGCGGCGCAACGCTCGCCCCTTGCCGCCGCAGGCGTGGTGGTCGCGGCCCTGTCCAGTGCATCGTTTCGGATGGTCGGTCCCATCTATGGCCAAGACGTCGGACTGACCCCGCAGCAGATTGCCTGGTTCATGGCGGCCTTTGTGCTGGGTGGGGCGCTGGCGCAATACCCGGTGGGCTGGCTCGCGGACAAGTACGACAGGCGCTGGGTGCTGATCTGGTTGTCGGGGGCGGCCATGGGCAGTTGTCTGGTCACAGTCCTGGCCACGGGGCTGGACACTGTGGGTATCATGCTAACGGCCGGGCTTTTTGGCCTGACGACCTTTCCCATCTACTCGGTCGCCGCGGCGCATGCGCATGACTTTGCGGACGCCTCCGAACGCGTCGAACTGTCGGCGGCGCTGATGTTCTATTTCGCGCTGGGGGCCATCGCCGCTCCCTTTACGGCCTCGGCCCTTATAGATGCATTCGGTCCGCCGGCGCTGTTTGCCATGGTCGCCATGGGGCACGGTGCCTTGATCGTCTTTGGCCTCGCGCGGATGCGCGCCCGCGCCACGCCAACAGCGCGCACGCGCTATGTCTACGCCCCGCGCACGTCGTTCCTGATCGGGCGTTTGACGGGGCGCAGTCGAGACCACCGGTAACAGGCCTTTTCCACGCGCCGCCACGCTGCTACACGGGCCGCAATCATGCAAAGGCCCAACATGCAGCGTCACCTTATCACTTCCGCAATCCCTTATATTAACGGGATCAAGCACCTCGGGAACCTTGTGGGCAGCCAATTGCCCGCTGACCTTTATGCGCGCTACCAGCGTGCGCGCGGCAATGAGGTTCTGTTCCTGTGCGCCACCGACGAACATGGGACACCCGCCGAACTGGCCGCCGCCAAAGCCGGGAAACCTGTGGCGGAGTATTGCGCAGAAATGCATGCCATTCAGGCCGAAATCGCAAAGGGGTTTCGCCTGTCATTCGACCATTTCGGGCGGTCATCCTCGCCCCAGAACCATACCCTGACCCAACACTTTGCCGGGCGGCTCGCCGATGCCGATTTGATCCGCGAAGTGACCGAAAAGCAGGTCTATTCCAATGCCGATGGCCGGTTTCTGCCTGACCGCTACATCGAAGGCACCTGCCCGAACTGCGGCTATGACAAAGCACGCGGCGACCAGTGCGAAAACTGCACCAAACAACTTGATCCAACCGACCTGATTGACCCGCGCAGCGCCGTTTCGGGCTCGACCGATCTTGAGGTGCGCGAGACCAAGCACCTCTATCTGCGGCAATCCGCGCTCAAGGACGATCTTGATGCCTGGATCGACAGCAAAGCCGATTGGCCCATCCTGACCACGTCCATCGCCAAGAAATGGCTGCATGACGGGGATGGCCTGCAAGACCGCGGGATCACGCGCGATCTGGACTGGGGCATACCCGTGCGGCGCGGCGAGGCCGATTGGCCCGGCATGGAGGGCAAGGTCTTCTATGTGTGGTTTGACGCACCGATCGAATACATAGCATGCGCTGGCGAGTGGGCCGATGCGCAGGGCGGGGCCGACTGGGAACGCTGGTGGCGCACCGACAAGGGGGCGGGCGATGTGCTCTATACCCAATTCATGGGCAAGGACAACGTACCCTTCCACACGCTCAGCTTTCCGGCCACGATCCTTGGCTCGGGGGAGCCCTGGAAGATGGTGGACCACCTGAAATCGTTCAATTATCTGAACTACGATGGCGGTCAGTTTTCGACCAGCCAGGGGCGTGGCGTCTTTATGGACCAGGCGCTTGAGATTTTGCCGGCTGATTACTGGCGCTGGTGGCTGTTGTCGAATTGCCCCGAGACATCGGATTCCGAGTTCACATGGGAGCTGTTTCAGCAAGGCGTGAACAAAGACCTGGCGGATGTGCTTGGCAATTTTGTGAGCCGCGTGACAAAATTCTGCCGGTCGAAGTTTGGCGAGGTTGTCCCCGAGGGCGGCGCGTTCGGCGCGCAGGAGGATGCTCTGATCGCAGAACTCGACACCCGGCTCGCACGCTACACCCAACTGATGGCTGCGATGGAAGTGCGCAAGTCAGCGCAAGAGCTGCGCGCGATCTGGGTGGCCGGAAACGAATATCTGCAGACCGCGGCCCCCTGGGCCACAATCAAGGATGATCCAGACAGGGCTGCGATGCAGATACGATTGGCGCTCAATCTGATTGCGCTCTACGCGACCCTGTCTACGCCCTTCATCCCTGATGCTGCCGCTCGGATTCAAACGGCTCTACGGATCGAAGACGCCGACTGGCCAACCCAGATACGTTCAGCGCTGTCGGTCCTGGTCGCGGGACGCTCCTTCGACGTGCCTGAAAATCTGTTCGCAAAGATCAGTGACGACGACCGGTTCGCTTGGCAAGATCGCTTCTCCGGGGTGCGCGAATAGAGCGAGCGATGCCATTTGGGCAATTCCCACCTTATCGCAGGGATCTGTACGGTCTGATCGCCTGGAGGTCTGCATTTGCAGCTTTTCCCAGTATTTGCACAGCCACTCAGAACTCTTCCCAACCCGTGGGACTTTGATGCTCCTCAGCGGCGCCTGCATCCAGCGCCAAATTGCCGTTCATGGCAGGAAGCAATGCAGCGGCGCTGACCAAGGAACGCGCGGGAGTGTCAGCGTTGGCCAGCCGCACCTCACCAATCTTGAAGCGCGTCACCGCATCGGCCAACGCGTCCGCTTCTCCCATCAGAGCATGGCTCGCTGCCGTGGTTTCCTCGAACATGGCGGCATTTTGCTGAGTGACTTGATCAAGCTCGTTCACCGCCGAATTGATTTCGTTCAGACCGGCGGACTGCTGGCGCGCCGAAGAGGCAATCTCGGCCACGCGGGTCGAGATGTCGGCCACCGAAGATACAATGGCCGAGAGGGCTGCGCCGGTACGATCTACAAGTTCCACCCCGTCCTGCACCTGCTCGCTGCTGGTCGAGATGAGCGTATTGATCTCGCGCGCCGCATCGGATGAACGCTGCGCCAGCGCCCGCACCTCGGTCGCCACCACGGCAAATCCGCGCCCTGCCTCGCCCGCCCGGGCAGCTTCTACCCCGGCGTTCAACGCAAGCAGGTTGGTCTGGAATGCGATGTCATCAATCATGGAGGTGATCTTTGATATCTCCTGGGACGAGGCCTTTATTCCATCCATCGCCATCACAGCTTGACGCGCGACATCGCCGCCTTGTTCAGCGTTGTGCCGTGCATCTTCCGACATTTTGCTGGCGGCATCCGCACCCTCGGCCGCCGAGCGCACCGACGAGGTCAATTCATCCAGCGCCGCGGCGGTTTCCTCGAGCGTTGCGGCCTGACGCTCGGTGCGCCGTGACAGATCATCTGCAGCGCTTGTAATCTCGGTCGTCTCACTGCGGATCGACTCCACATTCTGCGTGACGGCGGTCATCGCATTGCGCAGCCCGACCAGGGCGCGGTTGAAATCCTGCCGCAATTTTTCGTAGTCATCGGGGAACGGCTCAACCAGTTCAACGGTAAGGTCACCCTCAGACAGATGCCGAAGCCCCTGCCCCAGAGCCTTCACGACGCTGGTTTGCTCATGCGCCAATCGCGCCTGCGCTTCCCGCGCACTGCGGACCTCTTGTTCGGCCACCGTCACATCTGTTCCGATAAGGATACACCGCTCAAGCGCACCGGCTTCGTCGTGGACACATATAAAGCCGCCATCGATGACCAGACGCTGAGCTTGAGCGCCGCACAGGTCAATCTTGCCATGCACAGTGTCGCCACGCGCCAATGCGGCCAGTATGTCTGCCGGCATCTCTTGATCAGATTGCGCGGGTGCCAACAGGCGTTGCAGTGTCAAGTCGCCCGGGTCCGCTCCGGCCAGGCCAAGCCGCTCAGACGCCACACCATTCAGATCGGTACACGCCGCATTTGCATCAAATTCGATCCGCATTTGTGTGCTGTCCAGCCCGCCCAAAAGCGCTGCGTTGCGCTGCGCAATCGTCTGGTCCGACCATTCGATGACTGCGCCAATCGGTCGATTTTCGTGATCAAGGGCGCGGTTCACATTCACCCGCACATGGCGTCGCCCGATGCGCAGCACCGCGCCGTTGCCGCTGTCTTTTGCTCCGTCAAGCAGCTGTGCAATGGGCAACATCGCGGCAAGATCAAGTCCGATCCAGGCGTCCTCCTGTGCTTCAGGCCAGACCTGTGCCAACTCCGGCATCAAACTGTTCAATAAATCCGCGCAGGCCGGGTTCGCAAAGATCACATGGTTGCTTTCATCGACCATCATCATAGGAGCTGTCGATCCCTGGAACGCGGCCCCCTTGAAAGCACTCTCGCGCTGCGCCGTTTGCGCTTTGGCAAGAACAAGCCGGAACCCATCCAATCGTTTGGCAATATTGCCGATTTCGTCACCACGCTTGATCGCAGGAACCTCGACGTCATAGCGTTGGCGTGCGATCGCCGACATTGCGTCCGCCACCCTGTTCAACGGGCGCGATACATCGTACCAAGCATATATGACAATCAGCGTCATCGTGAGCAAAAAGACGACCACAGCCACGCCCACTGCCTGCATCTGGTTCTGCTCAAGAAGCGCCAGCATCGGAGCCTCATCCCAGACCGTCACGACCGCACCAGCGACCAAATTATCTACGCCAAACAAGGATGGATGGGCGACAATCAAGCCATCCTGCGACTTTATCACCCCACCGGTTTCTATTGCGCGCGCAGCCAAACCCTTGGCATCCGGCGCAAAAGTATCGAGATTCGGACTGGCAAAAAGGGTCGTGCCATCGCTGTCGACCACCAGCGCCCCAAGCGCTTCCGGTTCGGCCGCCAGCATCACATCGCGTGTGATTTGATCCACGGCCGCCTCGTTTGCGAACTTGATTGATCCCCCCATCTGCATGGCTAATAGGCCTGACACATCTTGCGCGCGCGAGGACAATTCGGACTTAAGAAGCATGCGTTGGGCAGAGTAGTCAAAGACCACCATGGCTGTGAGCACACTGATTGTCAGCAGTGCGGTCATTATCATGGCCTTGACCATGAGCGTATTGTACCGAGACAACGCCAACACCAAGCGACCATTCGTTCGCATAACAGGATCCTTGCAGTACGCGCGACCGACTCGCCGGTCGCAACATGGGATTGGATCATGTCATAAGGTCTAGGCGCTTACCGTCCCCTTAACGGGACAGATTTGAACCGAAAAAGCGATACGAACCACAATCGGAACGCCGCGATTGGCCTTGGCACAATGCACGCTTGGTACCCGCGGCCGGACTCGAACCGGCACGGCGTTTCCGCCTGGAGATTTTAAGTCTCCTGTGTCTACCATTCCACCACGCGGGCAACGTGTCGGGTCGGTTGCAGACCCGCGAAACTCAGTACAATCATAAAGGCCTTGAAAACAAGGTACTAGCTATGCAGCTCTGGGCGCGAATGCCTGTCATCCGCCACGTCTGCAATGCACACCTGATAGGCAATCAAGACGGGTATCTCAAGGTGACTTTCAAAGCTCCTGGCCCTCAGGCCCGAGGGGCGCACCATCTGCGAGCAAATGGCGCTCCGACAACCATGGATTGTTGCGCAGCGCGCTCTGAAGCTGGCCGCGGGCCTCTTCGCGTCGATCCAGGTTCATCAGCGTAAGCGCGCGACCGGATTGGGCACCGACATGGTCCGGCGACAGCGCCAATGCGCGGTCCAGATCAACAAGGGCAGCGGCAAAATCCTCGCGCAGAAAGCTGATAAAAGCGCGCTGGTTGTACCCCTCTGCGTAGTTCGGGCAGTAGGCGACCAAAGCATCGAAACTGTCGTAAGCACCCGCAAAATCAAAATTCTGGCGCTGCCTCATCCCGCGGTCCAGCACCTCTTGGGCTGCAGCATCTGGCGCGCGCAACCAAACCAGCCACATCCGGTCAGACACAGCACGTCCGGCCTGTTCATTCGGCGCCACATTCGCCTCTTCGATCAAGGTCGACACTTCCGCCGAAATGTCTGGCGCAGGCGGGCAGGTGTCGGCGAGCGCTGACGTCGAGACACACAAGGCAGCAATCACATATTTCATAGTGAACAGGATGATGCAAACGCGGCGCGCGTCAAGGTTCAAGCTGGCTCAGTCCAGCCCGGGCAGCATCACCTCCTTCACGGCCTCCATCGCCACATAGGTCGAGGTCGACGCGACATGAGGCAGGCCGGAGATCACATCCCCCAGAAACTGCCTGTAATGCGCCATGTTGCGGGTGCGCACCTTGAGCAGATAATCGAAATGGCTTGCAATCATGTGGGCTTGCTCCACCTCGGACAGTTGCTGAACCGCCGCATTGAAGGCGCGCAAGGCAGCCTCCCGCGTGTCGCTCAGCCGCACCTCGACAAACGCCACATGATCAAGGCCCAGCGATATTGGATCCAGCAGCGCACGATATCCCATGATGATGCCGGTCTTTTCCAGACGCCGCAGTCGGGCCTGGGTCGGAGATTTTGACAGGCCGATACGCGTGGCAAGGTCCGTGATGCTGACGCGCCCATCTTCGGCAAGCGCGGCCAGAATCGCTTGATCGAGCTTATCGAGAGTCACCGGGCTTTTTACTGCATCATGTGCCCTATTGCCGTTCACTTGTTCTGCCATTTTCGTCAACTTCAATGATTTTCACTACATCTAGGGTGATATACTTACCCAAGTGAAAAAGGAATGACCATGGCGCGTGATATGGATTTGGACCTGACGATGCAGCTTGATGCAGCCATGTATGCCGACGCAGAGACGGTGTTGGCAGCGCTGATAAAGACCGCAGCCCTCTCTGCATCAGACCGCACCACGATCCATGCAAATGCTTCGGACCTGGTGCGCCGAATTCGGTCAGAAGCCGCGCCCGGCCTGATGGAGACCTTTTTGGCCGAATATGGCCTCTCCACGGACGAAGGGATCGCCTTGATGTGCCTGGCCGAAGCGTTGCTTCGGGTGCCCGATGCCGACACGATCGACGCCCTGATCGAAGACAAGATCGCGCCATCGGACTGGGGCAAGCATCTGGGACGTTCGACGTCATCGCTGGTCAATGCCTCAACCTGGGCGCTGATGCTGACGGGGCGCGTGCTGGATGACGATCAACCCGGGCCGATCGGGCATTTACGAGGCGCAATCAAACGTCTGGGCGAACCTGTGATCCGCACGGCTGTGTCGCGCGCCATGAAAGAAATGGGTCGCCAATTCGTGTTGGGCGAGGATATCGACAGCGCCATGGACCGCGCCGCGGGAATGGAGGCCAAGGGGTTCACCTATTCCTACGACATGTTGGGAGAGGCCGCGCTGACGGATGCCGATGCCAGACGCTATCACCTGAGCTATTCGCGCGCCATTTCAGCCATCGCGCGGGCCTGTACCAACGATGATATCCGCGCCAATCCCGGTATCTCTGTCAAGCTGTCCGCGCTGCATCCACGCTATGAACGCGCGCAGGAAGAGGCCGTTCTGCGGGACCTCGTGCCGCGCCTGCGCTCGCTGGCAATGCTGGCAGCGTCGGCGGGGATGGGGCTGAACGTGGATGCAGAAGAGGCGGACCGGCTGTCCCTGTCGCTGCAGGTGATCGACGCGGTACTGGGCGAGCCTGCGCTGAGCGGCTGGGATGGGTTCGGGATTGTGGTGCAAGCCTATAGCCCGCGGGCAAGCACCGTCATTGATGCCATTCACGACATGGCCGAACGGCACGACCGCAAGCTTATGGTTCGTCTCGTCAAAGGTGCCTATTGGGACACCGAGATCAAGCGCGCCCAGGTCGAAGGGGTTACAGGCTTCCCCGTGTTCACGCGCAAGCCCGCGACAGACGTGTCGTACATCGCCAACGCTCGCAAATTGCTGGGTCTGACCGACCGCATCTATCCGCAATTCGCCACGCACAACGCCCACACCGTGGCCGCCATTCTGCATATGGCCGAGGGGCAGCCGTTTGAGTTCCAGCGACTGCACGGGATGGGCGAGGCGATGCACAAGATGGTGCTGCGCGACAACGCCACACGCTGCCGTATCTACGCGCCCGTTGGGGCCCATCGCGATCTTCTGGCCTATCTCGTGCGTCGGCTGCTGGAAAACGGGGCCAATTCAAGCTTCGTCAACCAGATCGTGGATGAAAGTGTCGCGCCAGAGATTGTTGCCGCAGACCCGTTTGACGCGCTGCAATACAGCGCCATCACAATATCCGATGGTCCCGCGCTGTTCGCGCCCGAACGCCGCAACGCGCAAGGTTTCGATCTCACGCACACCCCCACGCTGGCCCAGATCGAGCAGGCCCGCGCGCCCTTCGCCCGCCACCAATGGAGCGCTGCCCCGCTCCTGATCGGGGACGCCGACGGCCCAAAAACCCAGGTGATAAACCCGGCCGAACCGGACGACATAGTAGGCACTGTCCGTTGGAGCACGCCAGATACGGTGCCGCAAGCCTATGACAACGCTGCGCCATGGACAGCCCCCGCCAACGACCGCGCAAAAATCCTGAACGCCGCCGCCGACCTTTACGAGGCACATTACGGAGAGCTGTTCGCACTGCTCGCACGCGAGGCAGGCAAAACCTTGCCAGATGCCGTCGCCGAACTGCGCGAAGCTGTTGATTTCCTGCGCTATTACGCAACAAAAGCCGAGGGCACGACACCTGCGGGCACCTTCACCTGCATCTCTCCCTGGAACTTCCCGCTGGCCATTTTCACGGGACAGATCGCCGCCGCCCTTGCCGCGGGCAACGCAGTGCTCGCAAAACCCGCCGAACAAACGCCGCTGATCGCCCACCGCGCGGTCGCGTTGCTGCACGCGGCTGGCGTACCCACCACAGCCCTGCAACTGCTCCTGGGCGGGGGCGAGGTCGGGGCCGCCCTCACGGCCCACCCCGACGTGTCCGGCGTGGCATTCACCGGCTCGACCGCCACAGCGCTGCGCATCCGCGCCACCCTCGCGGATCACGCCGCCCCCGGCACGCCACTCATCGCTGAAACCGGAGGCCTGAACGCGATGATCGTCGACAGCACCGCCCTGCCGGAACAAGCGGTACGCAGCATCGTCGAAAGCGCTTTTCAATCCGCCGGTCAACGCTGCTCCGCCCTGCGATGCCTCTATGTGCAAGAAGATATCGCCCCACATCTGACCGAGATGCTGATCGGCGCGATGGACGCGCTGACCATCGGCACACCCTGGCCCCTCGCCACCGATGTCGGGCCGGTGATCGACGACACCGCGCGCAAAGGGATCATCGACCATATCGCAAAAGCACGGCGTGACGGGCGCGTGTTGCACGCGCTCAAAACACCGGCAAAGGGCTGTTTCGTGGCTCCCACCCTGATCCGCGTGGCAGGCATTCAGGATCTGCAGCGCGAGATCTTCGGCCCCGTCCTGCACATCGCAACCTACCGCGCGCATGACCTCGACAAGGTCATCAACGCGATCAACGACACCGGCTATGGGCTGACCTTCGGTCTGCACACCCGCATCGACGACCGTGTCCAGCACCTCACCGAGCGGGTCCAGGCGGGCAACATTTACGTCAACCGCAACCAGATCGGGGCCATCGTGGGCAGCCAGCCCTTTGGCGGGCATGGCTTATCCGGTACGGGCCCCAAGGCGGGCGGGCCGGATTACCTGCTGAGGTTTCAGGCACGCCCCGCCCGCACCGAAACGGCACCTTGGGACGGCCCCGGCCCCTTGCCCGCGCTGCCGGAGGGACGATACGAACCAGATGAGGGCACAGCCTTGCCCGGACCAACGGGCGAATCCAATCTGCACAGCCGCCATCCGCGGCCCGCTCTCCTGTGCGCCGGACCTGGCACTGCTGCGGCCAAAACGCAGTATGACGCGGTGGCGGCGCTGGGGGGCCAGGCCGTTCTGGCCACGGGCGCATTCGATCCCACCGATCTGACGGACGGGCCGACCTACGGCGGCGTGCTCTGGTGGGGCGATGAAGACGCCGCGCAGGCGATGGCGCAAGCACTGGCCCGGCGCAACGGCCCGATCATTCCCCTGATCACAACTGAACCTGACCGCGCTCACGCGTTGATCGAACGGCATGTCTGCGTGGACACGACCGCCTCGGGCGGCAACGCAGCCCTGCTGGGCGCGGCAAGCTGAGCGCACGGGCTTGTTGATACGGAAAACGGACCGGAAACCGTACTGGTCTCCGGCACAGCCCTTGACCCCGACGCACGACCGGCCAACTGTCGTCCCATGTTTCCGATCCGCGATCACAACCCGTCCGGCCGCGCGCCTTATGTCACCTATGCGCTGATGGCGATCAACGTGGTGGTGTTTCTAAGCTATGTGAGCCTTTTTGCCGACGACCGCGCGCTGAACCGCTTCTTCTTTGACTATGCCGCCATCCCGGCGCGCATCATCTCGGGCGACGGGTTTTCAACGCTGCTGACCTCAATGTTCCTGCACGGGGGCTGGCTGCATCTGGCTGGCAACATGCTGTTTCTCTATATTTTCGGTGACAATGTCGAAGACGAAATGGGCCATGGCCCGTTCCTGGGCTTCTACCTCACCACAGGCGTCGCAGCGAGCGCGATCCACATCATATCGGCCCCCGGCTCGGTGGTGCCGGTGGTGGGCGCGTCAGGGGCGATTGCCGGTGTCATGGGGGCATATCTGCTGCTCTTTCCCAAAGCACGGATCGACATTCTGCTGATCCTGATCATCATCTTCCGCATCTTCCCAATCCCCGCCTGGATCATGCTGGCCGTGTGGTTCGGCATGCAATTCATCGGGGGGGTGGGCAGCGATCCCAATGCCGGTGGCGTCGCCTATTGGGCGCATGCTGGTGGCTTCATAGCGGGCGTCCTGCTCACCGTGCCGCTGTGGCTGCGCCTGGGCGGCCCGGCCTTCTGGCGGCGCACTGACGGCCATCCTCCGCACCCAGAAGCGCAATATGCAAGATCCAGCATTCCAAAGGTGCGTCGATGAGAGCGTCATGCCATTGCGGCGCCGTAGTGCTCGAGGTTACGCTGACCGATGGGCTAGAAACGGCGGGCCGCTGCGACTGTTCGTTCTGCAAACGCCGCGCTGCCCCCGCGGTCACAGCGCCAAAGGATGGCGTAAGGATCATCCAGGGCGCCGACAAACTGACCCGCTACGAGTGGGGTACGAAAACCGCCAAGCACCATTTTTGCAGTGTCTGCGGCATCTACATGTACCACAACCGCCGCTCGGACCCGAACGAGATCGGGGTGAACATGGGCACGCTCGACGGGGTAAACCCAGCCGAGCATGAACCCATTCCATGGACGGATGGCATCAACCATCCCTCGGATCGCTAGAGGAACATGCCCCCCGACGCCTCCAGGCGCTGGCCGGTCACCCACTGCGCGGCAGGGCTGGCGAGAAAGGCAATCACCCCCTCGACATCGTCGGCCTGCCCCACCCGGCCTTGCGCGGTATTGGACGCAATGACGTCCACCACCTCTGGATGCGCCTCGAAATTGGCTTTGTTGAAATCCGTATCAAGCGCACCCGGTGCGACGACGTTCACGGTGATCCCGCGCGGTCCCAATGTCTTGGCGAGATATAGCGCGACCCCACTCAGCGCCGCCTTGGACGCGGCATAGGCCACATAAGGCGGCAGCGCAAAACGCGTCAGGCCGGTGCCCAAAAACAGGATACGGCCACCATCGTTGATCTTCTCCAACAGCGCCTGGGTCAGGAAGAACGCGGATTTTAGGTTCGTATCCATCATCGCATCCCAATCCTCCTCGGACACGGACCCGAACACGCCGCCCCGCTCGATACCGGCATTGTTGACCAGAATGTCGATCCGGTCGTGTCCCAGTTCCGCCTGCCCCGCTTGTGCCAATCGCTCCAAGAAGTCAGGAATGCCCACAGTCCCCTCCAAATCCACCTGCAAGGCCACCGCCTTGCGTCCCAACGCCTCAATCTCGCGCACCACCGCCTCGGCCTCCGCCGCTTTGCTGCGATAGGTGAGGATTACATCCGCTCCCTCGCGTGCCAAACGCAGGGCCGTCGCGCGGCCCAAGCTGCGGCTGCCGCCGGTGACAAGGGCTGTCTTTCCAGTCAGATCATAAGTCATCGTCAATCTCCTTTGTCTTGATTGACCCAGACCTATACGTTGCAAAATCTGTTGAATATTGCCCCGGTCCGCACCATGCTGTTGCATAAATGGCAACACCTGACAGCTACAGCACCGAACGGACCTTCCTACGGATCGTCGAACTTGGCTCGATCCGCGCAGCCGCGCGCGAGGCTGGCGTCGAACCTTCGTCGCTCTCCCGCAAACTCGCGCGGCTCGAAGTGCGGCTTGGCACCCAACTGATCGACCGCGCCGCCCAGTCCACGACGGAGGCTGGCGCGCTCTACTACAACAAGATGCGTGCCCTGCTCAGCCAGATCGACGCACTCGAAGCGGCGGTCGCCGGTGACGCAGGCACGCCGCAGGGCACTCTGCGCATCGGTGCCTCTATCGACTTTGGCCAGGCCTTCGTCGCCCCGTGGCTGACGCGGTTCTGCCAAATCCACGATCAGGTGCAGGGCCAACTCACGCTTGATGCCCGCAACGTGGATATGGTCGAAGCCGGGCTCGACCTGACCATCCGCATCGGCATCCTACCCGACAGCGCACTCATGGCGCGCAAACTGGGCACGGCGCACCGCGTCCTGGTGGCGTCACCCAATTACCTCGCCCGCAAGGGAATGCCACAGGCCCCCGCCGATCTGACGCAACACGATCACATCCTGTTTCTACCGGAACACGCCCACAGGCCCCTGCGCCTCACCGACCCGAATGGGACCGAGCACAGCATCACGCGACAGCCCAAGCTGACCATCGGCGCCGTGCGCTCCATCGCCCAAGCCGTCGCCGCAGGACTTGGCGTGCACGCCGGCCCCCACTGGGCCTTTGCAGATATGCTGGAAAGCGGCGAGGTCGTCGAACTCCTGCCCGACCACAGCCAGCCAGCCTTGCCGATCTATGCGGTCTGGGCGCCCGTCGCCATCCAACCCGCGCGCATTCGCGCCTTTGTCGACTTCGCCGCGGAAGAGATCAAACAAATCCCGTCCCTGCAGGACTAGCCTCGGATGATCTTGGCCAATTGCGGAAACATATGCTCGTTGGCACAGATGATCTCGCCATCCTCCAGGATGCTGCCACCATCGGTCAGCGGCTCCACGAACCCACCGGCTTCCCGGACAATCAACAGGCCCGCCGCCAGATCCCAGGCGTTCAAACGCCGTTCCCAATAGCCATCATAGCGCCCCGCGGCCACGTAAGCCAAATCCAGCGCGGCCGACCCAAACCGACGCACACCGGCACAGGTCGGCATCAGCCGCGCCAATTCTTTCAACGTCTCGGGCAAATCCGACCGCCCGCCAAAGGGCAATCCGGTCGCAAACAGGCATTCGATCAACTGACGCCGCCCCGACACCCGCAAACGGCTGTCATTCATGTAGGCCCCAATACCCTTTTCGGCGAAAAACATCTCGTCCTTGGCTGCATCGTAAACAACACCCGCCACGACCTGCCCTTTGTGCTCCAGCGCGATGGACACGGCCCAATGCGGCAACCCGTGCAGAAAGTTCGTGGTGCCATCCAGGGGGTCCACGATCCAGCGGCGCGTCGGATCCTCGCCCTCTTCCTCACCGCCCTCTTCGGCCAACCAGCCATAGTTCGGACGCGCAGTGCGCAGCTCTTCCTTCAGGATCTCCTCGGCGGCCAGATCGGCCTTGGACACAAAATCTCCCGCCCCCTTCATGGACACCTGCAGGTTCTCCACCTCGCGGAAATCCTTGACCAGGCTCCGCCCCGCCTTGCGCGCGGCCTTCATCATGATGTTGAGATTTGCGCTGCCTTGCATGAGACGCTCCGGGAGAAGGGAAAGATCAAAGGCGCGCTATACGCCGCGGTTACACGGTTGCCAAGGGGGCACGGGACTGATCGACTGGTGCCAACAGGAAAGGACACCACATGCCCGACCAGATGCAGCACATCACCCTCGCCAGCCGCCCAACAGGTGCCCCGACGCCCGACAATTTCAAACTGGAAACCGCACCCATCCCAACCCCCGGGACAGGCGAAGTTCTGGTCCGCGTCCATTACATGTCGCTTGATCCCTATATGCGCGGGCGCATGGACGACGCCAAATCCTACGCCGCCCCCGTGCCCATCGGCGGCACCATGGAAGGCGGCGGCGTGGGCGAGGTGCTGACCTCAAACGCCGACGGGTTCGTGCCCGGCGACATGGTATTCGGCATGTTCGGCTGGACCACGCACGCGGTCGCTGACGGCAAAACGCTGCGCAAGCTTGACCCGGACATGGCGCCGGTGACGGCGGCCCTCGGCGTTCTGGGCATGCCCGGCTTCACCGGCTGGCACGGCCTGATGGAATACGGACGACCCAAGGCAGGCGAAACACTGGTTGTTGCCGCCGCCACCGGCCCCGTCGGCTCCATGGTCGGGCAGCTTGCCAAATCACTCGGCCTGCGCATCGTGGGCATCGCCGGGGGTGCGGACAAATGCGCGCTCGCCACAGACACGTTCGGGTTCGACGCTTGCATCGACCACCGCGCCCATGGCGACGCCCGCAGCCTGCGCGCCGCACTGAAAGACGCCGCCCCCGACGGCATCGACATCTATTTCGAAAACGTGGGCGGCAAGGTGCTTGAAGCGGTCATGCCACTGATGAACCCCCACGGGCGCATCCCGGTCTGCGGCATGATCTCGTGGTACAACGCAGGTGGCCTGGGCGCAGGCGCAGATACGCCCCTCTCCGCCCCGGCCCTCTGGCGCCCGATCCTCGTGAAATTCCTGTCGGTCAACGGCTTCATCATCTCGAACCACTGGGACCGCTACCCGACGTTCCTGCAAGACGTCGCGCCCAAGGTCATGACCGGGGAAATCAAGGTCGTCGAAGACATTGCCGAAGGTCTGGAAAACGCCCCACAAACCTTCATAGGACTTCTCGAAGGCAAAAACGTCGGAAAACAGATCGTCAAAGTCGTCTGAAGGTTGGTTCAAGCCGCCTGCAACTTCCGCGCCTCAACCCGCGCCAGATCAAGCAGCTTGTCCATATACGGCTTGCCCAGATCATCATCCCGCACAGCCGCGTAAAGCCGCCGTGTCAGCCCCTCCTTGGTCAAAGGCCGGGTGACATAATCGCTTGAATACTTCACCTCGCGCACCACCCAATCCGGCAGCACAGACACCCCCCTATTCGACGCCACAAGCAACAGGATCACCGCCGTCAATTCCGCCTGCCGCACGGCGGCAGGCTCCACCTTGGCTGGGATCAGCAACTGGCTGAACACATCCAGCCGCGTCCGCTCCACCGGATAGGTGATCAACGTCTGATCCCGAAAGTCCACCGCATCCAGATAGTCCTTCTGCGCCAGAGGGTGCGAGGACGCCGCCACGAAAACCGGCGCGTAGTCAAAGAGTTCAACAAAGGTCACGCCGGGCAACTCTTCGGGGTCAGAAGACACAACCAGATCAACCTCCTCCTTCATCAGCGCGGGCAGCGCGTCAAAGGCAAGGCCCGGTCGAATGTCCACATCCACATCCGGCCAGCTTTTGCGAAACACCTCCAGCACCGGAAACAGCCACTCGAAACAAGCGTGGCACTCAATGGCGATGTGCAACCGTCCCGACGATCCATCGCGCAGGCCGGTAAATTCCGCCACCGCCGCCTCAACCTGCGGCAACACCTGCTCGGCCAGCCGCAACAGGCGCAACCCAGCCGCTGAAAGCCTCAACGGTTTCGACCGTCGCACGAACAGCTCAACCCCCGCCTGATCTTCCAGACCCTTGATCTGATGGCTCAGCGCCGATTGCGTGATGTGCAGCTGTTCTGCGGCGCGGGCCAGCCCGCCCGCCTCATGGATGGCCTTGATCGTGCGCAGGTGTCGGAACTCGATATGCATACGGAACTCATCTTTATCTTGAGAGTTATGAATTTGCTTCAAGATACGCCGCGCCGCATAGTTCAAACAACCCCCTATCGGAGCCTGCCCTATGCCCTCATCCGCCATCGCCCTATCCTTTGAAACCTTTCCGCCGAAATCGCTCGACGCGTCCTTTCACCTCTGGGACACGGTGCAAGCCCTCGCGCCCCTCAACCCACGTTTTGTGTCGGTAACCTACGGCGCGGGGGGCACGACGCAGTCACTCACGCAGGAAGCGGCGCAAACCCTGCGCAAAACTTCCAGCCTGCCAGTGGCCGCGCATCTGACCTGCACCGGTCAAAGCTGCGATGACGTTTTGTCGACGGCGCAGCGCTACGCCGACAGCGGCGTGAAAGACATCGTGGCCCTGCGCGGCGATGCGCCCGACGGCCAGGACTTTGCCGCGCATCCCGAAGGCTTTGCCAACAGCATCGACTTGATTGCGGCGCTCGCAGATATGAACCAGTTCACCATCCGCGTCGGCGCCTATCCCGACAGCCACCCCGACGCCGCCTCGGCCCAGCAGAACATCGACTGGCTCAAGGCCAAGCTCGACGCAGGCGCATCCGAAGCGATCACCCAATTTTTCTTCGAAGCAGACAGCTTCCTGCGCTTCCGCGACGCCTGTGTCGCTGCCGGGATCACGGCCCACATCACCCCCGGTCTCTTCCCCATCGCCAACTGGACCCGCGCCCGCAGCTTTGCCGAAAAATGCGGCGCCCACATCCCCGTCGCGACCGCCACCGCATTCGACCGCGCCGACCGCGAAGACCGCGCACAGCTTTTCGCCCTCACCCATTGCGCCGACCTGTGCGACACTCTGATCACCGAAGGCGTCGACGCGCTGCACTTCTACACGCTCAACCGCCCCGACCTGACACTCAAGGTTTGCCGCGCCCTGGGCCTCGTCCGCCCCACCCAGATGCGCAACGTGGCCTAACCCACTTCATTTCGCCACATAAACCGCGGGGGGCCCGGCACGGGCGGGGGCTGGCCCCCTCCGCCATTCGCCACTAGACCAATCGGTCTGGCGCAGCTACCGTCCCGGCACCATCAGCCGGAGACCCCCATGCCCCGCATTGCACACAGCTTCGCCGACCTGCCCAGCCAAGACGACCTCTTGTCCATGTCCGGGCTCGATTTCATGCAGGGCATCCTCGACGGCACGGTGCCCGGCCCACCCATCGGCCACACGCTCGGCTATTGGCTGCACGCCGTCGCTGACGGGCAGGTGACCTTTCGCGGCACCCCCGAATTCGACGTGACCAACCCCATGGGCACGGTGCATGGCGGCTGGTACGGCACCCTTCTCGACAGCGCCATGGCCTGCGCCGTGATGACCAAAGTGCCCGCCGGGTCGGTCTACACAACGCTCGAATACAAGATCAACATCACCCGCGGCATCCCGCTGGGCACGGAAATCGAATGCACCGGCCGCGTTGACCACTCAGGCCGCAGCACCGGTGTGGCCACAGGTGAACTCCGCGGCGTCGACGATGGCAAGCTCTACGCCACCGGCTCCACCACCTGCATCATCATGAAACTGCGCTAGAGTGCGGGGCGTCTTTGGCCCACAGGGTCAAAGCGCGTCGGCCCCCGTCCCCCGCAAACTGGCCACCCGATCCCGCAACGTCGGAGACGGCGGGGCCTGCGCCACCGACGGATGCACCCGCTCGGACGGGTCGCACCCCACCGTGCGCGGCTTGCGCGTGACCAGCCATTTGCCAAGGCCCACAAACGTGCCCATCGACGGGGCCGACACGTCCTGCGGATAGCGATCCGCCCAGCCTTCGGGCAAGGGCAGCCCGCATCCTTCCGCCTGTTCCAACATCCAGACCAGCGGAATATTGGCCAGCGGGCGCGAGCGGCGGCGCCCCGACAAATGACCACCAATATCGCCATGCACGCCCCGGAACCACATCTGCACCAGATGCCCCTCCCAGTCATCGGTCGTGTCCCACATCACAGGCGCATATGCGACACGCGTCTCGTTCCGCGCAATGGCGTGAAAGCCATGCTTCACCGATTTGCCAAGATGGTGGTTGTGAAAGGCATGGCGCGGCGCGCTCAACCGCCACAGGAACGGCATGTTCAACCCCAGCGACTTCACCGTATCCCACACTCCGATCATCTCGATTTCGACCCGGCTGTGACAATGCTTTTCGACAAAGATGCGCGCCACATCGCCATCCGGGCTGCACTCGTAATGCCGGTACACATCCCGAATGTTGCGCTCGGTCGCCGCCTCGGGGGTAAGCAACCCCACGCGGTCAATGATGCCCGCCAGCGACCGCACCGCATAGGCCCCGCGCGAAAATCCCAGCAGGAACACCTTGTCCCCGGGGCGATAACGCGACGACAGATAACCATAGGCGCGCCGGATCTGCCGGTTGATGCCCCGGCCAAACATCACATCGCCCGCCTTGCGCCAATGCGACCACTGCAAACCAGGCTCATAATACAGCGACACCTCGCTGCCCAACTCGCCCAGCAATTTGGCGGTCAGCCCGGCATTGGTCTCTTCGCCGGGTTCCAGTGTCGACATGGTGCCGTCAATGATGATGACATGGATCGTCTGGCCGCGCGCGGGCGGGTCCACCTTGGGCAATCCATCTCCGAACCGGCTCCTCAGCCAGCCCGAGATGGTGTTATTCAGCCGCGATCCGAACATCCTTCATCAATTCCCAAACCTTCATCGGTGTGAATGGCATATCTGCCTGCCGCACGCCGTGCTCCCACAGCGCGTCCTGCACCGCATTGGACACCGCGGCCAATGCTCCGACCGTACCAGCCTCGCCGCACCCCTTCATGCCCATGACATTCGCGGTTGACGGAACCGGTTCAGACGTAAACCCGATGTAGGGAACATCATCTGCGCGGGGCAAGGCATAATCCATGAACGATGCCGTGAGAAGTTGGCCGTCTTCATCGAACTGCACATGCTCGGTCAGCGCCTGGCCAATGCCCTGCACGACCCCGCCATGCACTTGCCCCTCGGCCAGCATCGGATTGATAAGATTACCAAAATCGTCCACCACTGCATAGCGATCCACAGTCACGACACCTGTGTCGGGGTCAACCACAACTTCTGTAACATGGCAGCCATTGGGAAAGCTGCGCGCCTCCAGCGTGGTGCGCTGCTCGTGCACCAAAAGGTCCTCACGCCCCTTCTCTCGGGCCATATCAGCGACCTCCAGCATGGTGGGCGTCATGTTCGACCCCTCCAGACGGAACCGTTCGTCATCAAAGGAAATCTCGGACGCAGGCACGCCCTCTTCCTCGCTCAGAAACGCCGTGAACGCCTCGGTCATCGCCGAAACTGTCGCCAGCGTCGCGGTGTTCTGCGTGGTCACCGACCGCGACCCGCCGGTCCCGCCCCCCTGCTTGATCCGGTCGCTGTCCCCCTGCACCACGTCAATCATCTCGACCGGGATCCCGGTCTGGTCCGACAGGAACTGGGCATAGACTGTCTCGTGCCCCTGCCCGTTCGATTGGGTGCCGACATAGATGTTCACACGACCCTCTTCCGTAAACTCGACCTTCGCGCTTTCCGAAGGGTCGCCCAAAATACTTTCGATATAGTAACACAGGCCCAACCCGCGCAGACGCCCCTCTTTGGCATCGGCGCCCTTGCGCGCAGCAAAGCCGGGGATATCCGCCTCGACCTCAGCCCGGCGCAAGACTTTGTCGAAATCTCCAACGTCATAGGTCTCATCGACCAAAGTCTTATAGGGAAACTGATCCGGTTTTATGAAATTGATGCGGCGCAATTCCAGCGGGTCCACGCCCAACTCGCGCGCCGCGCGGTCGATGGCCCGTTCCAAGATGTAAATCGCCTCGGGCCGCCCGGCCCCGCGATAGGCGTCCACCTGCGTGGTGTTGGTGTAGTACCCAACCGACCGCAAATGCGCGGCAGGCATGTCATACACACCGGTCAGGACGCGGCTGAACAATTGCGTCTGAATGAACTGCGCATATTGCGAGTTATAAGCGCCCATGTTCGCCTTGGTGAACACGCGGTAGCCGATGATGCGATGGTTCTCGTCAAAGGCCAGTTCGGTCAGCGACGTCAGGTCCCGCCCCGCATTGTCCGACAGCATGGCCTCGGTCCGTTCCGACATCCACCGCACCGGACGCTTCAGGGCACGCGCCGCATGGGCGACGACAAAATATTCAGGATACATGAACGCCTTCATGCCGAACCCGCCGCCCGTGTCGGGGTTGGTGACGCGCACATCATCCTCGGACATGTTCAGCGCCTTGGCGAGCGTTCCCTTCGGCCCCCAAACGCCCTGCCCGTTGATGGCAACGTGGATGCGGTCGCCCTCGGGCTCGGCATAGCAACCGCGCGGTTCCATGGAACTCACGATCACCCGGTTGTCGCCCACATCCAGCGACACCACGCGCGCCGCCTTTTCGAATGCGGCGTTCGTCGCGTCCTCGTCGCCCAACGCCCAGTCATAGGCGATGTTGTCGGGCGTGCCTTCGTGTACCGGTTCGCCCCCCGCTGCCATGTCCATCTTAGCGGGCAGGTCGTCATAGTCGAGCACAATCATCTCAGCCGCATCGCGCGCCTGCGCCAGCGTGTCGGCCACAACCACCGCCACCGGCTCACCCACAAACCGCAACCGATCCCGCGCCAGAATAGGCCGCTCCGGGCTTGCCCCATCCGAACCATCACTGTTTTTCACAATGGCCGCAGGCATCGCCACATCCATTCCGGCGGCTTCCAGGTCGGCAAGGGTATAGACGGCGTGTACGCCTTCAGCCTGCCGCGCGTCGCTTAAATCCAGCTCTGAAATAACGCCATGGGCGATGGGCGAGCGAAACACGAAGGTCTGCAACGCATTTGCCGGGGCCAGATCATCCACATACCGCCCCTCGCCAGTCAGAAACCGAACATCCTCGCGGCGTTTCACGGGTTGGGATTTGCCGAACTTGTCCATGGGAAAACTCCTGTCAGCCAAAGGGCGTTGTTGACGGCGAACCTATCGCGTAGGCGCGCGGTGTCCAGCGCCAGTTACGACGCAGGCTTGCCCACATCCGGGACGGTCGATTCCGAAGCCCGCGGACCAACATCTCCGACCCACCAGCTTTTGCCACGACTGTCGCGAAATACTTCGATTTCAGCACCTATCGGGTAGTCATCATATCTTGTAGCAGTCCGTGATCCTGTGCTTTGCCCCATGACACCGTGTTTATCCCGTCAATTGATTTTGTACGGACCATCGTCATCTGTAGTGTCCAAGACATGCACTTTTTCGACTTTGCCTTTGAGATGTGCAAGCCTTGCAGAATACGCCTGCCTCAATGCACCAAACAGCCCGACCAGACCTCCCGCTCCCCACAAAACCCCAATCAGAAACAACCACTGCACTTGAGTACTCTTTTGCTCGGACAAAGGGAAAATAGTATCTGGGGCGTCTCGTGACACGAGCAACTCATGCCTCGTTCCAACGCGAAACTTTCTGGACTCCCAAGCCGTCATGCGCTCTTCGACTGTGAAAGTCTTTTCATTCACGTCAAAGCGGAACACCACGCGATATAGGTTGTCCGATCCGCGAGGGTCGCTTTGAGCAGCGTGATCTACGCGGCGATCCACCACTTCAGATCGTACAACTTGGCTACGTGTCTCAAGCAATGTGTCTTGGCGCTGTAGCAAAGAAAAAGAGAGAAGGGAAGCGCCGCATATCAAAAGGTGGACTACAGAAACCCCGCCGCCCATCTTCCACCACAATCGCCAAAACCCCGGCGCAGGCCCATTCGTATAGTCCCTCATAACACGAAGTTACCCCAAAGCCGCCGCCCCCAAAACCCCCCTTCCCTTCACACCCCCACCCCGCTATCTCACGCGCCAAGCAATCAAGGGGGCCAGCACCATGGCACTGGGCAAATTCAACGCAAAAGAGGCCGAAGCCCGCATCTACGCCGACTGGGAAGCCGCAGGCTGTTTCAAGGCAGGCGCCAACGCGCGCACCGACGCGGCCACCTACTGCGTGATGATCCCGCCCCCCAACGTCACCGGCGTCCTGCATATGGGCCACGCCTTCAACAACAC
>JBCDEK010000002.1:0-96146 GCA_039179785.1 Pseudomonadota bacterium
CGCGGCCCGGCGCACCGCCGCGTCAGGATGGGTGAACGCGCCCAGCTTATAGCCGGGATCGGTGTAGTACCGCATCGCCAACCCGTTCAGTTCCATGTCGTTGTCCTGCAGGACCCGGCTCAATTCGGCTGGCGTGTCTTCGACAAAATGGTCCGGATAATTCAGATCCGCCGCTGTCAGCCCTGCGCGTGCGGCCCGGGCCAGCAGGTCAGCGGTGGTGATCACGTTCTTGCCCGGCCAATACGCCTGCGCACCGATCTTGAACGCATTCAACCGTGCGGCGTATCTCGGCGAGGGACTTGGCTGTGTCATGTGGCCAAGGATACGGCGTCCTGCGCTGAAATCACAAGACATGCATCGGCACGCGGGTCGCGGCTGTGATCATAAGCCATTGCCAACCCGCCCAACACTCTGCACTGTTCGACATGGTGGGGTTTGTTTCACGTAGTTTTGCGGTCCCGATGCGCTGTGTGCCTGACACATGCGGGCATCGGGTGCTCAGGTTGTCCAATTGATATCACCGATAAAGCAAAAGACATTTCAAGAAAGGCCGCCCTCATGACCAACGCGACCCATGGGTCCGGCGACGGGCCAGCATACATCCTGAACTACAACGCGGACACGGGCACATCCAGCATCTGGAAAGTCGACCCCAGCGCGCAGACCGTGTTTGACCGGGTGACCGTCGGCCCCGACTACCAGGGCGTGCCGGGCAAAAAGTTCTGCGCGATCGGTAACTACCTGCTGCAATACGATTTGGACGGCTTGAAAAACGACCCGCCCGCGGTTGACTATGCGCTGTTCTACCTTGAACGGGTGGCGATACATCCCCTGTCCGTGCCGCCGGTCAAAAAAGGCAGTTGGGACAAGCACAAGTTCTGGCAGTACTACGATCACTACGAAAACGATCCCGACGCGACCGATTTTGTGCAACTGGTGCCGATGACGGGCTATGTCATGGCCTACATGCCGACCCCCGCGCGCGGTACTTTCATGCTGTGGAACTTTGACCCGGCCCCAAACGGCGCCTCGAATGCGGATCCCCTGCCCAACGCGATTGGCCCGCAGGACGCGCTGACCGGGATCAAGGCGGGCAGCCAGCTTTTGCCGATGAACAACCACGTCCTGGAATGGCGCGCCCAGGAAAGTGCCTATACGGTCTGGAGCTTTGATCCCAAAAACGATCATCCGCTTGTCATGCCGCCGCTGTCGTCCGGCCAAAAGGCGGATATCGAACCCGGCCACAAACTGTACGCCGTCGGCGGGTATATCCTGGATGTGCTGGAAACGACGGGCGGGTCGGTGTTCCGGCTATGGGGCTTTGATCCGCACGCAACGGACCCGTTTGTCGGGCCCGTGGCCCAAGGGGCTTTGCCCGATGGTTTCTATCCCGGGCAGGACCTGATCCCGTTTCAGCCCCTGCGACCGGTTGATGCCGCCCTGGCCGCGGTGCCGGCCACCATGGATTTCATGCGTAACAACATCGAGCATGTGGTGGTCTACATGCTGGAAAGCCGGACGTTGGACAGCGTTCTGGGCTGGCTCTACGAACAGGAACAGGCCCAGATCAACTTCATCAACGCCGTGGCACCGTACGAGGGCAACTCGACGTCATACCAGAACACCTATGAGGGGATGGAATACCCGGTCTACAAGTTTCAGGGTGGGAAACTGAGTTCAGATTTCACCCTCGCATCGCCCTCTATCGATCCGTTTCACGCCACAGCCGATTGCATTGACCAGCAATTCAGCGGCGGCTTTGAAGACTACCAAAAGGGCGTCGATGCGGACATGGGCGGCTTTGTCAGCAACAACCTGCGCGGCGAGGTGATGGCCAGCTTTGGCACGGACCAGTTGCCTGTCATCAACGGGTTGGCGGGCAGCTATGCCGTCAGCGACATGTGGTTTTCGTCCATGCCCGGCGGCACGGTGGCCAACCGCGCCTTTGCCCTGTCGGGGTCGAACGACAACGTGATCGTGAATTGCGAGGGTGAACCGCAATACAGCCAATACGCCAACACACCCAAACGCCAGTCGATCTGGAAAGTTCTTCAGAACAACGGGATGACCGACTGGAAAATCTACTATTCGGTGCTGTGGGGCGGGGTGTCGTTCACCTATCAGTTGTTCCTGCGCAACCAGCTGCCCAGCGTCGACGCGGCACCGTCGGACTATGTCCAGCCGCTGAACCGGTTCTACGCGGATGTGCAGGCGGGCACGCTGCCGACCTTCAGCTTTGTTGAACCCGCGTGGATCGCACCCAGCGGTGCGACCTCGTACCACCCGGGCGCGTCCGGCGACATGGTGCCCGGTGAAATCGCGCTGAAAAAGCTGTTCGATGCTTTGATGGACGGGCCGAACTGGGACAAGACCGCCCTGGTCATCACGTTTTCCAAGGGCGGGGGCGTCTACGACCACGTGCCCACACCAAGAACGACACCGCCCTGGGCCCAGGACGAGGCTGCGGGCTTTCGCTATGACGTGTTGGGCGCGCGCGTGCCGACCATCGTGGTGTCGCCGCGGGTCAAGGAAAACACCGTGTTTCGCGCGCCGGGTGACACCCCGTTCGAGGCCACGTCGCTGGTCGCCACCATTCTGGAGTGGTGCGGCGTGCCCCGCGCCCGATGGGGCATGGGGGATCGCATCCAGGCGGCACCGACATTTGAGGCGGTGTTTGAACTGGAAACGCCGCGGACCGACAAGCCGGACTATGCGCTGCCCTATGACAACAAGTACCAGCCAAGCCGGATGGGCGGCACCGAACAACCGCGGGTCGACTACACGCTGGGATCGGCGCAGGTGCTCGACAGCCTGTTCCCGCCCGCGAAACTGGCCAACAAGGACGTGGGCTTCACCGACCAAAGCAGCGTGATTGCGCATTACACGCTGCAATCGCTGCAGGCCGACGGCTTTCCCAACCCCAAGGTGCAGGTCACGGCGGCCAATGGCCAGTATCAGGTCACGGCCACGACAACGGGCAAGCAGGCCCCGCTGACCGCCTTCGCGCTCCACCATCAGGAGCTGTTTCAGGCCGACCGCGCCGGGCTGGCCATCGAAGGTCAGACGCTCTTGCAGCAGTTCAACGTCTGGAACCCGATGAACGGATATCCGGTCAACTCTGACACCGATGACGGGGACTGCAAATGGAACCTGTTCCCGCCGCTGGGCCTGAATGTGATGGGCCAGCGCGGCGTGTTGCTGATGCATTACCCGCCCTGGCAGGTGTTGCAGCAGGCGACCTTCCTGGACTGTATGACGGCGCGCCGGTGGAACACGATCCTACACGCGGTGGGCATTCCCAAGGACGAGATCAGCCGCTACCGCACGATTGTCGACGTCAACCCGATTGCCGCGCCGGGGGCAGGGCAAAGCGAGTATCCCAACGACTATTTCCCCATCATGATGGCCTCGGCCTTCTTCGATGGCGCGTCCGAACGGAACTACATCCGGCGGATGCTGGATTTCTACGTGAACGGTCCCGAAGCGCAGGGCAAGGCACTGACCCTGCCGCTGCTGGTCTGCGGCTCGCCGCTCTACGATCCGCAGGCGCCGGGCTGGTTCCGGGTGGCGTTCAAGGACCAGATGCCACTGGACGCCAATGGCACGCCGGAAACCAAAGTGTTGCAGGCTGGCAAGGTGCGGCTGGGACCGGAGGGGCGCGAAACGCCTTATCTGATTGCCAACCACATGATCGCCGCAGGGGTGACCGGCAAGTGCACGGACAACCCCGCCGCGATCCCCGATATCCGCATGTACGAGGCGCAGGATTGCGTGGCGGCTTCGTTCCTCTACGAATATGCCGCCAACCCGGATATCACCCCGGAAGAGGCCAAGGCGCGCGCCTGTATGCGCTGGTTCGGGAACAAGACCGGAGATGGTCCACCCAAGCCCCCGGATCCGGCAGACGCGCAAATCCTCTGTGCCTTGGCGCAAATGGACCTGTTCTATTGCCCAGGTCCACCGCCGCATCCCAAATACACGTTCGAAGAGGCGATGCAGCGATGCGCGGGGGCCGACAACGATGCGTGCGGGTGCACCATCGGTCCGGGGTCATAGACCCCGCGGGTCCTGCACCGCAAAGGTTTCAACGGGCTGATCGATGCCGCGCAGCTTGATCTGCCCGTGCCTTTCGCAAGGAATGTGCGGGTGGATCAGGTCATGGGTCGCCTGAGAGATCAGGATGCCCCCGGGCGCTGCCGCCGCTTCAAGGCGCGACGCCAGGTTCACGGCGCGTCCGATCACGGTGTAGTCCATCCGGGTCGTGCTGCCAAAGTTGCCCACGGCGCAGGGTCCGGTGTGGATGCCCATCCGGCATTCAAGCGAAAAGCCCAGCTTCTGGTCGTGCCACTCCTGCTTCAATTCGGCCAGACGCCTGCGCATCTCAAGCGCCATCTGGGCACAGGCCAGCGCATCCTGCTGGGTCCCCCGGGTTTCGGGATCGCCAAAAAACGCAAGGATCGCATCCCCCACAAACTTGTCGATGGTCGCCCCATGCGCCAACGCAATGTCTGACATCTCGGACAGGTATTGGTTCAGGATGGTCTTGAGCGTCATCGAATCCATGCGCTCGGCAATTTCGGTGAAGCCCACCAGATCGGAAAAGAAAACGGTCAGCGTCTTGCGTTCCGACCGCAGGCGCACCTCCTGTTCCTGATCAAACAGCGACCGGTACACTTGTGGCGACAGGTATTTCGACAGCTTGTTCGCAACCGCGGCCAGCGCATTTGACTTGGTGCTCAGCTCTTCCGTGCGCTCTGCAATCTTGCGCTCAAGATCATCGTAAAGCTTCGCATTTTCGAGCGAGATCGCGGTCTGCGCCGCCAACATCTCGACAATCCCCAACCGTTCCTGCGGAAAGGCGCCGGTGGTCAGGTCGTTTTCCAGATACACGATCCCCGAAATCTGCTCGGCCCGTTGCACCGGCAGGCACAAGACCGATTTCGTGCGCCGTTCCTGCAAATAGGGGTCCCGGTCAAACCGATGCTCGGACGCGGCATCATCCATGCGCACGGTTCTCTTGGATTGCGACACATAGTTCAGGATCGATTTGGGGGCATGGGCCGATGTGGCCATGGTGCCCGGCAGGGCACGCCCGGTGGCTTCGCCGTCGGCCACACATTCCAACTCGACCGTAAACCCGGCTTCGGCGGGGCGCAGGAACAGCCCCCGCCGGGCGCCAGTGCTTTGCAACAGGATGGACATGGACTTGTCGAGCAGGTCCTTTTGCGACACCTCGCCCGAGATCGTGCGGGCCGCGACCATGAGCGATTCAAGGTCCAGCGATTCCTGCGAAATCGCCTGTTCGGACAGGTCGGACGACACCGCTGCCGTATCGGCCCGTTGCGCGCCACCGGGGCCAAGCCTCGCGTCCAGAACCTCGACCTTGCGCTGTGCGCCCCACACGGCAAACAGGTGCCGTGCGCGGGCCATGTGCGCGTCCGCCGCAACGGGCATATTCGCCTGTGCAAACGCGTGCGCCGCATATTCATGCGCCATGGCCTGATCGCGCGTAAACCCAGAGGCATTGGCCGCCTCGATGGCGCGCTCAAAATCCCGCAGTGCCGCACTCAGGTCATTGTCGATCAACGCCCGCTGGGCTTGCATCATGACGCTGAGATGCTCAAAATTTCCCGGGTTGTGCCACGCCCACAGTGCCATCTTGTCAAAATGCGCCGCCATCTTGGCCCGCAACGCTTCGGCCTCGTCGCCGCTGGCCACACACAGCCGATGCGCATAGGTCATGAACGCCAGAAACCGGAATCGGACGGATTGCGGCAGCGACATCACACTGTCGATCAGCGGTTCCTGCGCATCGACAAACGGCAGCGCGCCGTCAAAATCGCCGTAAAAGCAGTGCAGTTCGGCCTTGTAGATGTTGTAGTTCGCCACCCCGGTCATAAAGCGGCGGTCGATCATGCCCTTCAGGCAGGCCGCCTCATCAAACTCACCATCGCTCAGCGCATACACATCCTCTGTCTGGCCCGCGAAATTCTTGAGCATCTGCAGAAAAAGCGTCCCGGAATCCAGACTATCGCGATATTGGCAGTCCCGCACGATTTCCAGATATCCGACCTGTTCGTCTATCGCCGTCTGGATATCCAGGGTCGGGTCCCAGATGATGCAGTCCTGCGCGTTATACGCCAGATACAGCAGATCACCGGACTGATAGCCGGACTCGATGCCGCGCTTGAACCAGTCGGTCAGGCTGCTCCAGTGGTTGCTCCAATGGTGGATGAACATGCCATAGACATAAATGATCCGCGACTTCAGACCGATGTCTTCGTAGCTTTCGTTCATCGTCAGCGCCAGCCGCCCGTATTCATAACCGGTGGCAGGATCGTCCAGGCCGCCGCACAGCAGCATGCCATAGGCGGCAAAGGCAAATGCGGTCTCGGTGGAATTGCCGTGCTGCAACGACAGGTTCACCGATCTCAGCACCACGAAATAAAACATCTTACCCGCGCCAGACAGGAACGCCGCGGGAAAAATCTCCATCAGCAGTTCAATCGACACCAGAACGCTTTCGTCGGTCATCCGATCGGAAAACGCCAAATCCGCGATGTTGCGCGCGCCCAGATTGTCCGCGACCGCGGCGATTTCAGCCTCCAGCTGCGCCTGCGAAATGTCGTGGCCGATGGTGATGCCAAGCAGCGCCAGACCCTGCAATGCGGCGTCTATGCTGCTTTGCATCCGCCCCAGCGTGGAATAGTGGCGCGTGCGCATGGCAAGCACCTGCGCCTGTTCCAGCGGGGTCTGCAGGTTCTCAAGCGCGGTGGTCAGTTCGGCGTCCGCTTCATCATGCAGGCCATTCAGATAGGTGGCCTGCGCAAGCAGCTTCGACAGATCCTTGGACAGCCCGTAATGGCTGCGCCAGTGATCCGTCGGCAACAGCCCTTGCGCCGTGCGCGCATAGTGCAGTGCGGCAGGATAGGACGACGCGTCATGCGCCATACGCGCGGCCATCAGGTTGAACCGCGCAAGGCCTTCGCGCGCGCCCGGGTCCTCAAGCAACGTCGCGCCCTCGTTCAGGTGGCGGGTCACCTTCACCAACTGCTGCGGTGCAGGCGGCCCGCCAATGTCCCGCAGCAGGGTCTGACCAACCGACAGATGCAGCCGCGGACGGTCCGCAACATCAACGATTTCATAGGCCGCCTGATAAAGCCGGTCATGCTGGAACCGAAAGGACGGGTTCAGCGCGCTATCCGCAATGGCCTCCGCCATCACCCCGGCGCTGTCAAACAGCTGATAGGCCTCGTCAAGCGGCAGGATCACATTGCGCGCAAGGGCAGGCATCAGCGCCTGACCCAGCGCCGCCTTGCTTTGCCCCGACAGCAGCGCAAGGCTGTTCATGTCAAATTCATGCCCGATACAGGCAGCCAGCTTGATCGCCTCGATGGCGTCCTTGGGCAGCTGCGCCAGCACGCCGATCAGAAACGTGACAACATTGTCCCCGATCGCAGCCTGGTTCACCCTGGCGATGTCACAGACCCACAGGCCTTGCACCGGGTCCAGGCGGATCAGCCCGTCATAGGCCAGGGTTTCCAGCAATTCGCGCGCGAAAAACGGGTTCCCATCCGTCTTTTGAAAGACATATCGCGCCAGCGCCTGCGTGTCCGCACTGTCATCGCGCAGCGCGTCCGCGATGATCTGGTGCACGTCGCCCAGCACCAGTGGCGACAGGTTGATCTCTTCCACGCGGCGGTGCTTGGCAATCTCGTTGCGGGTCAGCGTGACCAGATGGTTTCCGTCCACCTCATTGCTGCGATACGCCCCCAGAATGAACAGGTTCGAGATGTCCCGCGCCGTGCCCAGGCTTTGCAGCAGGCTCATCGTGGGCACATCGCTCCATTGCAGGTCATCCAGATACAGGATCAGCGGGCGCCCGGCCTCGGCAAAGACGCGCATCAGGTTCAAAAAGCAAAGCTGCAGCCTGTTTTGCGCCTCGGCAGGGGGCAGGCCTATGACATCAGGCTGCGGGCCGACAATCAGGTCAAGATCCGGCAACACCTCGACCAGGGCTTGCAAGTTTGCCCCCACCGATTGCTGGATCTGCTCTTTCCAGAGCGCAAGCCTGTCGGGCGGTTCGGCAAGCATCTCCTGGAACAGTCCCGAAAACGCGTCGGCGATGCCCGCATAGGGGCGCGCGCGTTCGAACTGATCGAACTTGCCGCGCAGCATATACCCACGGGCACGCAGCACGGATTTGTCCAACGCGTCCACCAGCGCGGTCTTGCCCACGCCGGAATGTCCCGCAATCAGGCAGATCCGCGTCTCGCCCTCGACCACGGTGCCGAACATGCCCTCAAGCTGGGCCATCTCATCCTGCCGCCCGTACAGCGTCTGCGGAATCCGAAAGACATCGGACACGTCTTTTTGCCCCAGCGCAAACGGCGTTATACTGCCCTGGCTACGCAATTCCTCCACAATGCGCTCCAGATCGTGGATCAGCCCAAACGCGCTTTGATAGCGGTCTTCGGGGCTTTTCTCCAACATCCGCAGAACCACCGCCGACAGCGTTTCGGGCACCCGTGCCTGCCCGTCATCGGGCAGTTGTGGGCGCTGACCGATATGGGCATGCGCCCATTCGCGGTGGGTCCGCGCCGAAAACGGCTTTGCGCCAAACAGCAACTCGAAAAAGACCGCGCCCAGCGAATAGATATCGGACCGGGAATCGACATCATGGACCACACGGCCAGTCTGCTCGGGTGAGATATAGGCGGGCGACCCTTCCATATTCCGCGACATCTGCTGGCTGTGATGTTCCCGGGACAGCGCCGACGCAAAGTCGAAATTCATCAACCGCACGCTCCAGTCTCTGTCATCCAGCAGGATGTTGGTGGGTGCGATATTCTTATGGATCACATTGCGGGCGTGGATTGCGGCCATGGCCCGGGCGATCTGCAAAACGATGCGCACAATGCGGTCCGGCGACCAGGCGGTCGTGCGTTTCTCATCGATGTAATGCGACAGGGGCAGTCCACTGGCCGCACAGACGATGGCCGGATTGCCTGAACCATGAAACACCATCTGCGACACGGGGATGATACCGGCGGTCTGATCCAAGTCCTTGAGCAGCCAGAATTCGCGCTCCAACCGCTTGATATCCTTCACATCCGGCAGCGCCTCGGGCAGCGTCTTGATCAGCACGGGATGCCCGTGTTCGACATCGTGCCCGGACATCAAAAGGTATTGCGGGGACGCGTCGATCCGTTTTTCTATTTCAAAGCCAGAGATGTGAAGCGTCATCGGTCCGATCTTCCGGCTGAGGGATCAGCCAGAACCATGTCAGAGCCAGAATTGTATTGCAATTGTCCACGTTCTGACCGCAGATCGGGGCAATGTCTGACATTTATTATTTCGGATATGGATCCAATATGGATTTCGCGGCGCTCACGGCCAAGGGCGTCTCACCGCGCGAGTCACGCAAGGCAAGGCTCGACGGCTGGCGGCTGCGATTCAATGTCGAACATTTCTTTCGCCACGAAGGCGGGGTTGCAAATATCGAACAGACCGGCAGGCCACAGGATGCGGTCTGTGGCGTGCTGCATGTCTGCGACGCCCCGGCCCTTGCCGCGCTCGACAAACTGGAAGGCTACGGCGTGGGCTATGACCGGATCGAGGTGCCCGTCGAAACCGCGCGGGGGGTTGAAACCGCACAGGCCTATATCGGACTGCCTGCCTATGTGAACGACGCGTGCCTGCCGACGCAACGATATCTGAACATCCTGCTGCGCGGCGCGCGGGCGGCCGCCCTGGACCCGGACTATGTCGCAATGCTCGGCACGCAGGCGCTGTTGCCGCCTGTCAAGCACCCTGAATTCCAACGCACCCATACTGGCCAGCGGCTCAACCATACCCAGCTGGAGGCGCACCATACGGTACTGGCTGGCCATGTCTTCTGCATGAAAGATGTGCGGTTCGCCCACGAACTGGCCCGCAGCTGGTTCGGCGGCAAGGAGGTAACCCAGTTTCACCTCCGGCGCATGGACAACAGCACCGGCACCGAACAGCTTGACCGTTTTCTGGACAATGACCTGCGCCCGGATCAACGCGATTTCCTGAACACCTATCTTCATGCGTTCGATGACGAATATCGCCACATCGGCGTGTTTGATTATTCCGATTTGCCGCAGTCGAAAATAATGGTCTGACTGACTAACACCTTGGGGGGACATACCGTGACAACAACCTATCTGGACGCGCTGCCGCACAGCGCGATTTCTGAGCCGTTCAAAGACATCTTTTTTGTCACCGGGACACGGCAATGGCATTTCATGGATATGGATTGGCAATTCAGCCGCAACATGACCGTCGTCCGGGAAGGCGGCGACCTGACGATCTTCAATTCCGTGCGCCTGTCAGATGCCGGTCTGGACCAGCTTCAGGCACTGGGCAAGATCACCAACCTCGTGCAAGTGGGGGGGCTGCACGGCGTTGATGACGCGTTTTACCGCGACACGTTCGGCGCCACCTATTGGGCGCAGCCCGGTGCGGGCCAGCCCGGCGTGCCGGTCGACCGCGAGCTGGTCGAAGGGGGCGCATTGCCCATCTCGGGGGCCGAACTCTATACGTTCAAACACTCGAAAGTGCCGGAAACCGTGTTTCGCCTGCACCGCGATGGTGGCATCCTGATCACCTGCGATGCCTTTCAAAACTACCTCGCCCCGGATGAATTCTTCTCCGAGGCGTCCACCAAGGTCATGACCGACATGGGCTTTTTCACACCCGCCAATGTCGGACCGGTCTGGATGCAGGCGGCCGAACCCGGCCCACAGGACTTCGAGGCGCTGTCGAAATTGCGCTACGAGCATGTGTTCTGCGGGCACGGCGCGCCAGTCATCGGCGGGGCCTCCGCAGCCTATACGGAAACCTTCAAACGCCTTTTCGACATTTAAACCTCTGATTTCATTACACCATTACCCGAGAGGACCCACCACATGGCAAACGGCACGTGGAAGTTAAATCCGCAGTCGGCACTTTGGACCGATCCTGACAACTGGCAGAACGGGACGGTTCCGACCGACAGCGCCGAGTTTCAGGTGTCAACGGGCACATCGCTCAGCTTTGACGCAGGGGCCAGCGCGACGATTGATGACATCGTCATCGGACCAGGAAGCCGACCTTTTGCCTTCAACATCACACAGCTTGATGCCGAGCCTGCGCTGACGATCAAGGGTCAGGGCGTGGTCAACCAAACACTGGCGGTACAGTCCTTTGTGGTCGCCTCCTTTGGCACCTACCGCATGCCGCAGCTCAAATTTGCAGGAGCCGCGTCGGCGGGCGATGACACCGTTGTCTACTACGCCGGTCCCACATCCCTGCAAGACAGCTTTGGCGGCGGCACCATCGGCTTTTACGAAACCTCCAGCGCCGGAAGCGCGCGCTTTACCGTGCGCACCGGCGCCGTCTCACCCCACGAGGACACGACCAACCGACCGGCCAAGCAGGTGCCTCCGGGCGCGGTCAAAACCTATGAAAGCACGCTGGGCGGGTCTGTGGTGTTCAACGATAACGCCACGGCGGGCACGGGTGTCTTTTCCCTGTTCGGCACCCTGGGCGACGACGGCGACACCTTTGGCAACGTCGTGTTTCACGACACAACGACCGCCGCCTGCGGCACCTTCCTGAACTATGGCGGCACCGTGCCAGGGGGCGACGGCGGCAACACGCAATTCTACGACCGCTCCGACGCGGCCACGGGTGTCTACATCAACTACGGCGGCACGGCCTACAAGCATCAGCAATGGGGCGGGGCAAATGGCGGCGACGTGGCCTTTGACGGCGTCGCCACAGGCGGTCTGGCCTGGTTTCAGAACTTTCCGGCCAGCATCGCGGGCGCGCATGGCGGCGTGACAAGCTTCAACAACAACCCGAACTTTCCCCCCATCGACAATCCCGGTGCCACCGCCGGGCAAGGCACCTATATCAACTACGGCGCCAACGATCAGTTTCCGGGCGGCGGCGGGCACACCGAACTGACAGCCGTGTACGGCTTTTCCACGGCGGGCCAGGGCACTTTTGTCAACTTCGGCGGCACGCAAACCACAGCCTCAAGCGCGGGGCACACGATCTTTGCGATCAAGCCGCCCAACAATGCCTATAAGCCATCGGCGGACCAGGGCGTGTTCTGGAACCACCCCGGCATCAGCGCCGGATATACCGAATTCCTGTCCTACGGCAGCGGCACCAGTGACCAGCAACCTGACGCCGCAAACGGTGTCTTTCACAACCTCGGCAGCCACATGGCAGACCAGGCGGGCGGCTACACGATCTTCAAGAACCAGTCCCATGGCGGTACCGCCACCCTGATTGCATACGGGGGCGTCGGGGCCGGTCAGGGCGGCCGCATTATCTTTCAGGACACGACCACCGGCGGCGGCGCGCATGTCTCGCTGATCGGCAACGGCACACTCGATCTGTCCGGGCATGCGGGCGACCTGACCATCGGCACATTGTCACTGTTGCAGGGCACCCTGTCCCTGACACTCCGCCCGTCGGCCCCCTGTCTGACCGTGTCGGACGCCCTCGACCTGCAATCCGGCCCCGTGACCCTGGCCCTGCAGCTTCCAAAGGGCGCATCACCCGAGCCGGGCGTCAGCTATCCGGTGCTGCACGCGCCCAATCTGGGCGCCGTTGATCCCGCTGTCTTCAAGGTCACCACCGACGATCACGCGCAACCGCATGTCGACATCAAGGACAAGATGCTCTTTGTCACCTTCGCGTAAGACGCGCGCGTAAGATACGCGCCCCGACGACGACACCAGGACGCGGCACACCCCTCGGAGGGCGCTGCCGGTCCCAGGCTCAGGACACGCCCTTCATCAGCTTCTCGACGTAGTCATCGGGCGTGATCGGCCCGCCAGCCTCCGCGGTTCTCTGCCGTTCCTCGTCGGTGAGCGTTGGCTGCACCGCATCAATCCGCTTCCAGCTTGGATGCGGCTGCTGGCCCTTGTCATCGGGCACATAGGGGCTCGCCGCTATGCGCTCATGCTTGTGGATATAGCGGGCACAGTTCAAAAAGCAGGATGCCACCGCCACGCGGGCAACCAGATTGGCACCGGGGAACCGCGCAAGATCGTCGGGATCGGCCCCCAGGGTGACCTGCCCCTCGATCCGCACGCGGTTTGGCGTCTCGAAATCCATGAACAGCAACCCGATCTTTCCGGTCTCGGCCGCGTTGCCCATCGACCGGAACATCCCGTTCCCGTCATAATTTGGAAACACCAGGGTCTTGGGATCAAGCACTTGCACAACCCCAGGCGCACCGCCCTTGTACGACACCGTAGGTATCCCACTCGCAGCGACAGTCGACACGAAAAAGAAGTCGCGGCTTTCGATGAACCCGGCATTCGCCTCGTTGATATGATCCTCTACAATCGAGTGGAACACCGCATCCGCCAGCGCCTCGCGCCCGAACGCCGTTTGAAGCTTGCGATGCGCGTCGGTGTAGAAAGCGTCGGGCGTCATGCCCGCACCTCCTCGGTCTCTTGATCGCGCTCCTCCGCCGCGGCTGATCCGCTTGGGCCCGCCGAACGGCTCAGCACGATGCCAGCAACATCCGGGCGGTTGTAATGGCCCGCGGGATCGGCGAACACCTTGGCCCCCTCGATCATGCCCAGATCAATCTCGGCGATGGCCAGACCATCGGTGTGTTCGTCAATCGGGTCGGTCAAACGATACCCGTCGGGGCCAAAGACCGCCGCCGCACCACCCCCCGCACTGACCAGCACACGCGCGGCCTCATTGCCCATGGTGATGTCGTCTATCATCTCTTCCGTGATGATGCTGCCCGGTGTCAGCACAAAGCAGCCGCCCTGCATTGCATAGCTACGGGATTCGTTCAAATTCGCCTCGGCAGATAGTGCATAGGCCTGACGCATGTCCTTGAACATGCCGAAACAGGGCCAGCCCGCGACATGAATCTGCTCGCCCAACTGATACATGCCGTGGCGATTGATGGGCTGGATGTTTTCCCAGCAGCACAAGCCACCCACCACACCAAAGGGCGTTTCCGTGACCTTCAGATCGCCCGCCGGGCCTTCGCCCCACACGGTGCGCTCCATATGCGTGGGTTTGAGCTTGCGCCGGTTCATCACCTGTTCGCCCCGGTCATCGATCAGCGCCTGACTGCAATAGATCGACGACATGTCCCGCTCTGCATATCCCAGCATCACATGGGTGCCAGCCTTGCGCGCAGCATCACCGATGGCCTTCATTTCCGGGCCGTCCTTTGCGATGGCATTCATCCGGTGGCGCATCACGACATCCATCGCTGCCATCGGTGGGACCAACCAGATGGAAAACGGATAGCCCGGCAGCCACACCTCGCCAAATGCAATAAGCTGCACGTCTTGCTTGCCGGCGTCCTCGATCAGGGCGATCGTCTTGTCCAGCGTTCCACGCGCGTCCAGCCAAACCGGTGCAGCCTGCACCGCAGCAACCTTCGTCATCTGAATTCTCCCCACAAGTTGAGTATGGGACAGAATAGATTTCAAAAATTGGGTGGTGGAAGTCCCCGTTCGGGGACCCCGGACCACCCCCACCGAAACGCCCCGCCCTTGCGCATAACCCCGCCAAGCCGCACCGATATCAGCACGCGCTGCCAACCAGTGATGCCACGGTCAAAAGAGAGGCCTAATGCCACCGCATAAAGGCGGCGGACATCGCGGTCCTGTTGGACGTTCGGAATATGCGATTGAGCGCCTTGAGATGTTTGCGCACCGCCGCTTCTCCGGTCCCCAATTCGGCAGCGATCTGCCGGTTGCTCAACCCACGCGCAGCCAGCCCCGCGACCTCGATCTGCCGACCGGTCAACACCGGCCCTTCGACGGGCAGGCTCAGAAACTCTGCCGCAATGCGCATCGCGGTTGCCGACAATTCCAACATGCCCTCATGCCCGATCCGCCCCACGTTTTCGGGCCGTTCGGCGCCGAAAAACAGCAAGGCACGCATGTGCTGGTCGTCAAAGATCGGGATCGTCGCAAAGCCCTCGATCCTGAAATATCGCGAAATCTGCCGGTACAGCTGGCTCCGATGCCAACGCGGTCCCAGCAGGGTCAGGGTCGACATCGGCGTGCCGCGTTCCCGAACCGACGCGACAACCGGATCGATGCGCAACCCCTTCGTTTCATATGCTGTTTTGAACGTCTCGGGCAGGCCCGCAATCGCCCCATCGCAGAACCGTCCATCTTCGCCGATCACATAAATCCCGGCATTGTCCATACCGGACAATGCCCGCGCGCGATCCATCAAAATATCAAGCGTCCCGACAGGGTACTTCACGTCGACACCCGGCAGCATGGGCATATTCACCGTTTGTGTGATGCTCCGCAGCATAGACAAAAAAACGATCATGTCGAATGGGCTGGCACCAAAACGCGCATGGAATGGCCCGCGCGACCAAATCGGCCCGCCTTTGCATCAAATCCCACATCACAGAGCGACCGGACAAGCCCAGGGGCACCGTGATCCGCGCCTGCCCTACACGGTGAGGCTCAGTGCCTCCATCCCGGCCTCCAGATGGTCGGGAAAATGCGGCGTGCCCAGCAGGTAATCCGCACAAGGCGTGGTGGCCTCCGCCTCTGCTGTTTCCAGCGCCTCGGCAAAATCACTGGCGTCAAACACCCCGCGCCCGACCCACATGATCGCGACCAGCTCGGCCTGCGCGTCCCGGTCCAACCGGTCAATCAGCCCGCGCAATTCGCCTTCGGCCCGCTCCAGCTCGCGCCCCATCAAAATCACCTGCGCCACGACGGCGCGCTCAATCTCCAGGTCCATGGCTCATACCTCCTGAGCCGGACCTTGCGTCATCCGCGCCCGCGCCACCTTGACCCTGATCAAATGAGCGCCCCCCCTGCTTCATCTTGCCAGATAAACTCTCCCCAAAGGGCCGGGTGGCCCCACGCTCCTAGGTCTGAACAAGGGGTTAACCACCAGCCCAACCCCCTTAACGTGGTGCGAGGCATGAACAAAACGTTACCAAAAATGCGCAGTTTGGGCGCGATCTCAGCGGTATCTCCGCGGAGATGTCAGCAAAGGCGGGGCATTTTGCGCCGCAACCGGCCACCGCACGCCCCGTTAACCAAAGCGCGCGATAGGCCTCAGGAAAAAATACGGTAATACAGCCAATCCGGCAGAAATTGCGATCCGCGAAAGAGCAGCGAAAAGAACGTCGGAAAACTCTTCTTGAAATTCTCCGTCAGCATCAATTCAAACATCTCGCGGGCGGCCTGCTCCGGCTCCATGATGAACGGCATCTTGAAGTCGTTCTTGTCGGTCAACTGCGTCTTGATAAAGCCGGGATTGGCCACTTGCACGCGCACGCCGGTGCTGCGCAGATCGGCGTGTATACATTCGGCCAGAGACATCGTGGCCGCCTTGGACGCCGTATAGCCGATGGACCCCGGCAACCCCCGGAACCCGGTCAGAGACGACGTGATGACGATGTGGCCTGCGTCCTTTTCGACAAAGGCGGGAACCACTTCGCCCAGCACACGCATGAAACCGGTGAAATTGATATCGGCCATGGCAATCGCCTGATCGGCGTCCCAGTCGCGGGCGGAAAACGGCCAGTAGACACCCGCCAGCAGAACCAGCCCGTCAATTTCTCCGACCGCTTGCGCAGCGGCGCGGACGCTGTCGGTATCGGCGATGTCGACGGTCTGGTAAGACGCCTTGCCCGGCAGTTCTTCGACCAGCGCTTTCAGCTTGTCCTCGGAGCGGGCAGACACCACGACCTCGACCCCCGAGCGGCTCAGGCAATGGGCCAGCGCGCGGCCCAGACCGTCGCTTGCGCCCACCAACCAATACCGTTTGCCGTTCAGGGAAATGTCACTCATGCCGCGTCTTTCATCTCTGTGTTTGCGGGCCGCATCGTGGCGACCAGTTCCGCCACTTTAATCCCGTATTTGCGAAACTGCGAGCGGTTCACGATGGTTCCGTTCGGAGCTAAATACATCCAATCCACAGTGTCCAGCACGTGCCCGCCCGACGCATCGGGCAAGCGGAACTTGTATTTCAGCTGGACCGAACTGCCCGTCTGCTGGCCGGTTCCGTCGCCCACGACATCATCGGCGCGCGCCAGGATTTTCCCGTCATTTCCGATGGTCAGCCGCCACGCCCGGGTCTGCTGCGATCCGTCATCATAGGTGAACACCTCGTCCATGACGCCGACATTGCCTTCCCACCGGCAGTCAAATTCGCCCACAAAGCGGGACGACACGCGGCCCGTTGGGCCAAAGATCACGCCTTCGCATATCAGCGGGCCATTCAGATGGGTGCGCACGTCGAATTGCGGACCGTTGCCCGTGGCATAGTCGTCCGGGCTTTGCGCCAGAAAGTCGGCATAGCGCGACCGGGTCCAGCCAAAGGCCATCACGATAACGGCGCCCAAGAGCGCAAGGATCAGTCCGTCCATGTCAGGTCTCCTTCAGATCTGTCGTGGCCAGCAATGCAATGGCAACGACCTTGAGGCCACAAGGCACGGCTGCATAAAGCAGCGTGAGAAGCGCCAGCGCTTCGGGCGGATGGGTGGCGGCGCCGCTGTCGAACCCGGCGCGTTCCAGCGCGGGCAGCAGGGTGACAGCGGCAAAAGCCAGGGTGAATTTCGAAACAAAGGACCACAGGCCGAAGCCTTCGGCGGCCGAGGGGCTGATCCGCGCCATGCGGCTGGCAAAGACGGCGGGGAGCACAGTCAGGTCCGCGCCCAGCGTCGCCCCCGACAGTGCGCAGATAATGGCAAATGCCACCCAATCACCCGGTCCCAGGGTGACGGCCCAACCAAAGGCCAGAATGGCAAGCACCATTGCGCAAAGCAGTATGGGTTTCGGTCCGTAGCGTTCGGCCAAGCGCCCCCAGATGGGCGCCGCCAGCGCAGCGGACAGGAAGAAGAGGAGAAGAAGCGGGCCTTCGAAACCCGGCGCTTCGAGGCGGCTTTCGACGAAGAATAGAAACAAGGTGGAACTGACGGCCACAGGGGCGGCGTTGACCAGCGCAATGAGCAGCAGTTTGCGCGCCAACGCGTCACCCAGCACGGCCTTGAACCCGACAGAGGGCGGCAGGCCGTCGCTGACCCATTCGTCGCGCATCATCACCACGGCGGCCAGCGCCAGCACCAGAAACCCAACGGCAAAACCTGCAAAGGGCGCGCCGATGAAACCACCCAGCATGACCGGAGCGATGGCCGCGACGCAGACGCCCAGCAGCGCGCCCGTTTCGCGCCAGCGGGCGAGCATCAGGTGCCCCTGGCCCGGCAGGCGGTCGGCTTTGACCACGCCTTGGGCATAGAAGTTGATGGTCAGGAAGCTGAAGGCCGAGAACACGCCTGTCAGCATCACCGCAAACCAGATCAGGGGCGGCAGCAGGGGCGGTACCGCGAAGAGGCCAAGCATTGACAGCGCCATGACGGTGCACCCGATCAGCACGGCCACGCCGCGGCGTGATCGCAGCGCCTCGGACAGGCGGCCAAAGAGCGGGTCCTGCACCACGTCGAGCAAGCGCAGGCCAAAGAGCACGGCGCCCAATGCAGCCAGCGACACGCCGTATTCATCGACATAGAACTTGGGCGCATGGATATAGATCGGCAGTCCGGCCGCGCTGAGCAACGCAGCAAAGACCGCGTAGGCTGGCAGGCGTGTGGGCTGGGCGTTGGTCACCGCGACACCTCGTCGTTCGGCGGCAGCGGGCGGGCGCGGTAGGTGGCGCGTTTGAACCACAGTTTCAGCGCCTGCCAGTGGATCAGCGCCAGTACCCGGCGCGAGCCCAGTGGGCGGCGCAAGGCGGCGCGCAGGATGCGCCCGTTGGTGAGCGGGCAGCGCTGGCCTGTCAGCGTAGCGATCAGGCCGCCATTGCCATCGCGGCTGTAGTCGATCCAGACGCCGATGCGGTCGTCGCGGATGTCGAAGCGGAACTCGTACCCGCCTTCGATGGGCTGGAAGGGCGAGACGTGGAAAATCTTGCTGGCGCGCAGCCGGTCCTCTGCCGCGATGGGACGCAGATCGGGGTGGTGGACAAGGTAACTGTGACGGTCGCCGAAGGTGTTGGTGACCTCGGCGATCACGGCGATCATCTGGTCGTCGTCGCGGCGGCAGAGCCAGAAGCTGACCGGGTTGAACACATGGCCCAGCACCTTGGGTTGGGCCAGAAGTTCGATGCGGGCGACGCCGGTGATCTGGTGGGCTTGCAGCACGTCGCGCACCCACGCGGCCCCGCGCCCGGCCTTGGGCGCGCCACCGTGATCGGCGTCATCCAACGCCATCAGCCCGCGCGCGTTGCGGCCAAAAAGGCGCGGCAGGCGCAGGTCAGCCTCGGCGTCGAGCAGCATGTAATCCACGCTGTAGCGAAAGGCGTTGTCGATGGCCCCCTTGCGCCCGTGAAAGGTCACGCCCGCGATATGATCGACAGTCGCGGTCATTCGGCGGCCACCTGCAAGTGCGGGGTGCGCAGCAGGGCGCTGGCGACATCAAGGCCGGAGGTTAGACCATCCTCGTGGAAGCCGTGGCGCATCCACGCGCCGCAATACCATGTATTGTTGGCCCCGTTCATGGCGCGCACCTGATCCTGCGCGGCTAGGGCGGCGAGGTCATAGACCGGGTGGCGCAGCACCGTCTGGTCGTAAATCAATTCCTCGCGGATCATGCGCTTGGTGTTCAGGGTGACGAAGTGCATGTCGTCCATGGGGATCGGTTGCAGCGAGTTGATCCAGTAGGTCAGGTCGATGCGGTCGGATTGGGCATTTTTGTCTTCGGTATAGACCCAGCTGGACCAAGTTTGGCGGTGCTGCGGCATAATGCTTGGGTCGCGGTGCAAGACCACATCGTTGGGTTGGTATTTGACCGCCCCGAGCGCCGTCTGTTCATCTTCTGTCGGATCGGCCAGCAGGGACAGGCTGTCGTCAGAGTGGGTGGCAAAGATAACCTCGTCAAACATCTCCCATTCGCCGCCCCAGGCCTTGACCTGCGCGCCGCCAGCGGTACGGCGGACGGACTGGATGGGGGCGGCAAGGCGGATGTCGACGCCGTTGCCCAGCATCGCCGCCTCAATCCGGCGGACATATTCGACTGATCCGCCGTTGACGGTATACCACTGGTGCTGGCCCGTGGTGTTGAGCAGGGCGTGGTTTTCGAAAAACTGAATCATGGCGTGGGCCGGGAAATCCATGATCTTTTCGGTGGGTGTGGACCAGATCGCGCCGCTGAGGGGCAGGAGGTAGAAGTCGCGGAACCAGTCGCCGGTGCCCATCACGTCAAGAAACTGGGCGATGGTGCGGGTGCGATCTTCGTTCGCGATACGCAGGGCATGTTTGTTGAAGCGAAGGATGTCGCGGACCATGCCGAGGAACTTGGGGTTCAACGCGTTGCGCCGTTGGGCAAAGAGTGCGTCAAGACTGGCGAGGCCGTATTCCAGCCGCCCGCCGTCGATGGACGCACCGAAGCTCATGTTCGATTTGACCACCGGCACGTCGAGTTCGTCAAAAAGCTGCGCCATGTTGGGATAGTTGGCGTAGTTGAACACCAGAAAGCCGGTGTCGACGGGCTGATCGCCGCGCTTGCCTGCCATGATGGTGCGCGCGTGGCCGCCAAGGCGCGGCTCGGCCTCGAACAGGGTGACGTTGTGGTCGGAGGCGAGCGTGTGGGCCGCCCCCATCCCGGAGATTCCGCCCCCGATCACGGCGATACGTTTCGGTGCGGTCACGGCAGTTTCAAAAGGCATATTCAGTGGTGTCCCGTACGTCCCAAGGTTTGCATTATAGTACGAAGCCATGACGCAACCGGATGTCCAAAAACCAGACATTTATTTTTGATCCAAAGCCCTTTGTGTCGCGTAGACGGGTCATGTTTGCGGGTTTAGACACGTCTAGAACAGAGGCGCAGCCAGCGACCGGGATGTTTTCCGGCGTGGCGACAGGATCGGCACTCATGCAGAACGGCGACGAAAAGCGGATGCAGTGGGTCGATCATATGATCCGCATCCGGGACCATCAGGATCAGGCGGCCTTTGCCGCGCTGTTTGACCATTTTGCCCCGCGGGTCAAAGGGTTCCTGATGAAATCCGGCTCTGATGCGTCGTTGGCCGAAGAGGTCGCGCAGGAGGTCATGGCCACCTGCTGGCACAAAGCGAATATGTTTGACCCTGCGCGGGCCTCGGTGGCGACCTGGATCTTCACCATCGCGCGGAACCGAAAGATCGACGTGCTGCGCAAGCAGCGCCGCCCCGAGCCCGAAGATCTGGCCTGGGGGCCCGAAGAAGAACCTGATCAGGCCGACGTGATGGCGCTGCAACAGGAAAGCGAACAGTTGGGTCAGGCCATTGCGGAATTGCCCGCGGCCCAGCGGGAACTGATAGAACAGGCGTATTTCGGGGACCTGTCCCACAGCGAAATCGCCGCGAAAACCGGTCTGCCTCTGGGCACGATCAAATCGAGGATACGGTTGGCGCTGGAACGGCTGCGCCACGCGATGAAGTGACGGATATGGAACAAAAGATCACACATCACCTGACGGATGACATCCTGATGGCTTATGCGGCAGGCACCCTGCCCGAGGCGTTTAACCTGATGGTCGCCACCCATGTGTCGCTGTGCGACACCTGCCGCGCGGCGGTCGAAAGCTATGACGCGCTGGGCGGTGAGGTGCTGGAGCAGACGCCTGGCAACGACATCTCGCTGACGCCCGGCAGCTTTGCCGCGACCATGGCGCTGATTGCGGGCGGCGCGCCGGACACCATTCATACCGCGCCCCGGGCGCGTGATGCGGTCCTGCCGCAGCCCTTGCAGGACTATGTCGGCGGCGGGGTCGACACCATCCGCTGGCGGCCTGTGGGCATGGGCGTGAAACAGGCCATTTTGCCCGCGTCCAAGGATGCCTCGGCCCGGTTGCTTTATATCCCGGCGGGGGCGGCGATGCCCGATCACGGGCACCATGGCACCGAAATGACGATGGTGCTGCAGGGCGCGTTCCAGGACGAAGACGATTATTTCGCCCGCGGTGACGTCGAGATTGCCGATAGTGATCTGCACCACACGCCCGTGGCGGACATCCACGAGGATTGCATCTGTCTGGCAGTCACGGACGCGCCGCTGCGCTTCCAGGGGGTGCTGCCGAAGATCGCACAGCGGTTCGCGCGAATTTAGCGGGGCGGTGCGCCCATAGGGCACACCCTGCGATCGAATTTCGTCTAGCGGGCACGGGTAGGGTGTGCATTCACTGCGCACCTTCGGTTTTCAAAACCGACAGGCCGCTTGTCGCATCCTTGACAGACAGCCGTTGTTGCGTCGCCGACCCTTGCCGTGAAAGATGCGGCGAGGGAACTGACCGGTGCAGCCAACTCAGACACTTGCCAACGGTCGGTTGACCCCGGGTCAGACGGATCAGTATTGGCGCAACGGGTTTCTGTTTCCGCTGCCTGCGCTGTCCATTGAGGCTGCGACAAGCGCGCGCGCTGAGTTGGAGGCCATCGAGGCGCAATACCTGAGCGCCGACCTGCCCCGTCCGCTTAACACCTACAAACGCGTGAATGCCCATGTGGTGATGCCCATGGCGGCACGCATTGCCCTTGACCCGCACGTGCTGGATGTGATCGAGTGCATTCTAGGCCCCGACATTCTGATCTATTCGACCGAGTTCTTTATCAAGGAACCCGACACAACCCAGATCGTGTCGATGCATCAGGACCTGACCTATTGGGGTCTGGGCGCTATTGATGGGCTGGTCACCGCGTGGATCGCCCTGTCGCCTGCCACACCGGCATCGGGCTGCATGGATTTTGTTGCTGGCAGCCACAAGAACGCGATCCTGCCGCATGAGGACAGCTTTGACCCCAACAACCTGCTATCGCGCGGGCAAGAGGTGAAGGTCGATGTCGCCCCCGAAGACAGGACAGCCATCGAAATCCACCCCGGCCAGATGTCGCTGCATCACGGGCTGACGATCCACGGCTCTGGTCCCAACACGACCGCCGACCGGCGCATCGCCTGCGTGGTGCGCTACATCCGGCCAGACATGACGCAAGAGGTTGGCACACAGGACTATGCCATGCCCGCGCGCGGCACGGATGCGTATGGTAACTTTATCCACGTGCCGGTGCCGACGGCCAATTTTGCCCCTGAGGCGTTGGCGCTGTATGACGAGATCCGCGCCGCGCAGGCGCAGGTCATGATGAAAGATGCCAAAGGCAGCACGGAGATTTACGCCTGATGGATCACGTTCCAAAAAAGCGGTACCAGAAAAATCCTGCCGCACTTGCGCGCGCTCGGGCTTTTTCTGATACACCTTCCTCTCAGGTTTTGGAAAGGCGATGTGATGGACCACGTGAAATTCACCGCCATGAAGGATGGCGATAAGGAAGACTATGACTTCCTGACCGCGCACGAGGTTGCGTATACCCGTGGCACCGCCGACCGATTGCTGACCGCGCTGGAAACTCTGGACGAGAGCCTGTCTGGCTATCAGATCACACGGCTGGGTCACTCTGTTCAATCGGCGACACGCGCATGGCGTGACGGGGCAGATACGGACTGGGTGGTGGCGGCGCTGTTGCACGACATCGGCGACATCTTTGCCCCCTATAATCACGACGAATACGCCGCCACGATCCTGAAGCCTTTTGTACGCGAGCAGTGCACATGGGTCGTCGAGAAACACGGCGATTTCCAGATGATCTATTACGGCGCACATGTGGGGGCGAACCCGCACAAGCGGGACGCCTATACGGGGCATGCCTATTTTGACGACTGCGCCGCATTCTGCGAACGCTGGGATCAGTCGAGTTTCGATCCCGCCTATGACAGCCTGCCGCTTCACTTCTTCCGGGACATGGTGCGCGAGGTGTTTGCGCGGCAGGCCTATGATCCTGCTGTGCTGCAGCCGGGTGTGCGCCTACCGCTTCAGGACCCGGAGGTGGCGGCCGCGCGCGCCTGAGCCATTGTCATGCCCCAGGCCGACAGTACGCCCTGACGGCCCGGCAGGGCCAGCGAGGGGATGTGCTGCCAGCCCGGTGCGCGGTGGTCGAGCGCCTGCATCACATTCTCGGACACCAGGATCGCCACGGCTTCGGTCTTGGTCGCGGCCTCGAGCCGGGCCGCGACGTTCACGGTGTCGCCCAGAACCGTGTATTCGAGCCGCCCCTCGTCGCCCACCACCCCGGCAAAGACGTCGCCCAGGTGGATGCCGATGCCCAGCCCCACATCGGTGACCCGCGCCAGCAGGTCATGGGCAAAGGCCACGGCGCATGTTCCGGCGTCACCGTGCGCATCGTCGAACACCACCATCGCGCCGTCTCCTACGAATTTGTCGACGATGCCGCCCGTAGCGTCCGCTGCCTTTGAGATGCTTGCGCGGTAGCCCGCCAGAAAGGCCGACAGGTCCGACGGTGTCATGGTTTCGGCCATCGCGGTGAAGCCGCGGATGTCCACGAACAGCACGGCCATGCGTTGTTGTCGCCCGGCGCGCATTGCGTCGATGCCCCGGGTGCTGAGTTGGTCGTCGAGTTCCGAGGGCAGAAAGCGGGTCAGTTGGCCCCGCGCCTCGGCCTCGTCAATGGAGCGGCGCAGGAGCGCGCGGATGCGGGTCGAGGCGACAACGAGGACACTGGCCGCCAGCGCGATCATCACGATCCGCACCACGTTGGGCGGCCAGCCAAAGAGGAATATCAACCCGGCGCGCGCCTCGGCTTCGGAGGCGAGAAAGGGGATGGTGAGAATGGCGGCAAAGCCGAGGATCAGCACTACCGACATGCAGGCCAGCAGCGCGGGATTGAAGCGCAGCGCGCCGCAGGCCAACACCACCGGGATCAGCCAGATGGTCGGAAAGGCCGATATGAACTGCCCCGAGAGGCCCATGTTCGACAGGCTAAGCCACGATCCCAGCAGGATGAACACGCAGTCGATCAGGGCCGAGGGCCACGCCATCCAGGCCCGGAACCGGCCTGCGCGGATCAGGGTGATGATGCCCAGACCAAGGATGAAATAGCTTGCCATGGTCATGGCGGCGTAGGTGAGTTGCAGTTCCAGTACGTCCGACTCAGGCAGGCCGGTGAACCAGACGGTGACGAACAGGACGACGGCCAGCGAAGTCGAGATGATCAGGCGCAGGACGCCAATGAACCACTCGGCCTGTGCCTCGGCCTCGAAGAAGATGCGTTGCGCCTGGGGCGTGGTCATTCCGCAGCCGGAGGATGGCTTTTCAGGGCGAGGGTGGCCTGATCCTCAAGCTCTTCGAAGTCGAAATTGTCGAGCCGGTTGGCGCGCTTGCCTGCCTTTTCCGCGCTGATCTTGATGTCTTCGATATCTTTGGAGGCCTGCGAGAAGTGACGGTCGAGATTGCCGACGCGGGTGCCCAAGCGGTCAACATCGGCGACCAGCATCGACAGTTCCTTGCGGATCGCACCCGCCTGTTCACGCATCCGCGCGTCCTTGAGGATGGCGCGCATCGTGTTCAGCGTGGCCATGCAGGTGGTGGGCGAGACGATCCAGACACGCTTGTCGAAGCCTTCGCGGACCACCTGTGGAAGTCGCGCGTGAAGTTCTGCATAAATCGCTTCGGACGGAACAAACATGAGCGCTCCGTCAGCGGTCTCTCCCTCTATGATGTACTTGTCCGAGATCGCCTTGATATGCACCCGAACCGCATTTCCAAATGCTTTCAGGCGACGCTCCGCCTCATCCTTGGTTTCAGCAGCTGCCAGCGCCTCAAAGTCTTCGAGCGGAAACTTGGCATCGATCACGATGGGCCCGGGCGGGTTAGGCAGGTGCACCAAGCAATCGCACCGGCTGTTGTTGCTAAGTGTGTACTGCAGAGCGTAGCTGTCTGCTGGCAAGGCCTTTGATATGATATCAGCCAATTGAATTTCCCCGAACATCCCGCGTCGCTGTTTATTGGACAGGATGTCCTGCAGGCTGAGGACATCTCCGCTGAGCTTGGTGATGTTGTCCTGTGCGCGGTCGATGGCGGCGAGCCGTTCCTGCAATTGCGTGAGGCTGGTGGTGGTCTGTTTGGACGAGCCGTGCAGGGTTTCCTTCATCCGCTCCTGCATTTCGGTCAGGCTGCGCTGGGACCTCATGGCGTTGTCGGCGAGCCGGTCCTGCATCTGTTGCTGGACCGAGGCGAGGCGCATCTCGACCGTCTGGGCCAGTTGCGCCTGCCCATTGGTCGCCGTGTCGGACACCGTCTGGATCGAGGCGCGCAAGCCTTCCTGCCCTTGGGCAAGGCCCTGAACGTGCTGACCGAGATTGCCCAGTTGTTGGGCGAGTGGCTCAGCCGCCCGCGCCGACCGGCCCGCGGCACGCAAAGCGAGGATCAGCAACAAGACGATCAACACCAGCGCGCTGGCCCCGATCAGGGCGGCGACGACCAGCGGGTCGCTGGTGTCTAGGGTGATGTTTCCGATCTGGATCATGTGCGTCCGAACAGCCGTTCGATATCGGCCAGTTTGAGTTCGACATAGGTGGGCCGCCCGTGGTTGCACTGGCCGGAATGGGGTGTCGCCTCCATCTCTCGCAGGAGCGCGTTCATTTCCTCGGCGCGCATCCGGCGGCCCGAGCGGATCGAGCCGTGGCAGGCCACGCGGGAGAGGATGGCTTCGACGCGGGCCTGGACAGATTGGGACGCGCCAAGGTCGGCAAGTTCATCGAGGATGTCGTGGATCATGGCCTTGGCATCGACCTCGCCCAAGATCGCGGGGGTTTCGCGCACGGCGATGGCGTCGCCGCCGAAGGCTTCGATGCCGAGGCCAAAGCGGGCGAGATCGTCGGCGATGTCGAGCAGGCGGGCGCAGTCCCCGGCGGACAGGCTGACGATTTCGGGGATCAGAAGGGCCTGCGCCGCGACGCCGTTTTCGGCCATCTGGCGTTTGAGTTTTTCGTAGACCAACCGTTCGTGGGCGGCGTGCTGGTCGACGATGACCATGCCGGTGGCGGTCTGGGCGACGATGTAGTTTTCGTGCACCTGGCCGCGAGCAACGCCGAGAGGGAGGTCGGCGGGGGCCTCTTCGCTTTCGCTCATCGGCGCGGGGACGTCCACGATTTGCGCGCTGAAATCCTGTGCCATTTCGGCAAAGCCCGTGGCAACCGGCCCGCGCGGCCCAAGGCTGGGGCGGTCCATCTGGTAGACGCGCGGTTCGGTTGGTTCGGGGCGCATCGCGCCCAGGGTTGCGCCCGCCACGGTGGTCGAGGCGCGGTGGCCCGCATCGGCCAGCGCGTGACGCAGGCCTGAGACGATCAGCCCGCGCGCCACACCGGGGTCGCGGAAACGGACCTCAGATTTCGCGGGGTGCACGTTCACGTCCACAAGCTGCGGGTCACAATCGACGAAGAGCGCCGCCGCCGGATGGCGGTCGCGGCTGAGAAAGTCAAAATAAGCGGCGCGCAGGGCCCCGGTGAGCAGCTTGTCCTTCACCGGGCGGCCATTCACGTAGAGGAATTGCGCCACAGCCGCGCCGCGGGAATAGGTCGGCAAAGCCGCGAAGCCGGTCAGGTGCAGGCCGTCGCGTTCCGCATCAATGGCAATGGCGTTGTCGGTGAACTCGGCGCCCAGCACATCGGTCAGGCGGCCCTTGAGGGCGGTCACCACATCGCCTGACTGTGCCTCGGCCTTGAACACGGTGCGGGGGTCGTTCGAGACGTCGCGCAACTCGAACCGGATGAAGGGTTCGGCCATGGCGAGGCGTTTGATGATGTCGGTGATCGCCTGCGCCTCGGCCCGGTCGGTGCGCAGGAATTTCAGGCGCGCGGGCGTGGCGTAGAACAAATCGCGCAGGGTGATGATTGTGCCCGCGTTGAGGGCCGCGGGTTTGACCGCGCTGACGCTGCCGCCCGCGACACTGATCTCTGCCGCCGCCTCGCCCGGCACGCGGCTGGTGATGGTCAGACGGCCCACGGCGCCGAGGCTGGGCAGCGCTTCGCCCCGGAAGCCGAAGGTGTGGATGTTCAAAAGGTCGCTGCCGTCGATCTTGGACGTCGCGTGGCGGCTGAGGGCGAGCGGCAGATCGCTAGCGGCGATGCCGCAGCCATCGTCGGTCACGCGGATCAGGGTCTTGCCACCGTCGGCCACGTCCACGCTGATGCGGCGGGCGCCGGCGTCAATGGCGTTCTCGACCAGTTCCTTGACCGCCGATGCGGGGCGTTCCACGACCTCTCCGGCGGCGATGCGGTTGATCGCGGCATCGTCCAACTGTCGGATAACAGGACGTATATTGGGGGCGTGGGTGTTCATGCCACAAGACTTAGCATGTGGCGCGCCGATTCGACCAGCGGTTCAGCCGCCGATGGCGTCGCGATACCACGCGACGATGGCCGCGCGTTCATCGTCTTCCATGTAGCTGAGGTTGGCGGGCGGCATGGCGTGGCTGACGCCCGATTGCAGATAGACCGCGCGGGCATGGCGGGTCAGGTCGGCTTGCGTTTCGAGTGCCACGCCTTTGGGGGCCCAGTGCAGGCCAGGCCAGACGGGTTCGGCGGCATGGCACATGCTGCACCGGCCTAGCACAATGTCATGCACCTGTGTGAACCCCTCGGCCTCGGCAAAACGGGTGGCGATGGCGGCCTCGCGGTCAGTGGACGGGGCGACGGAGAGCCAGGCGATCAGGATGAACAGGATCACCGTCACGCCCCAGGTCCAGTGCGGGTTGCCCTGGCGGGCGTGATGGGTGTTGAACCAGTGCCGGATCGTGACGCCCATCAGGAAGACGAGGGACGCGATCACCCAGTTCCACTGGCTCGCAAAGGCCAGCGGGTAGTGGTTGGACAGCATCAGGAAGATGACGGGCAGCGTCAGGTAGTTGTTGTGGGTCGAGCGTTGCTTGGCGATTTTGCCGTAGATGGCGTCGGGCGTGCGCCCCGCCATCAGGTCGGCCACCACGATCTTTTGGTTCGGGATGATGATGAAGAACACGTTGCCGGACATGATCGTGGCGGTGAATGCGCCCAGATGCAGAAGGGCGGCGCGACCGGTGAAGACCTGGGTGTAGAACCAAGACATCGCGATGAGCACCGCAAAGAGTGCCACCATCAGAACGGTCTGGTCCGCGTTCACAAAGACCTTGCAGAGCGTGTTGTAGATCACCCAGCCAAGGCCGAGGGAGGCCAGCGAGAGACCCACCGCCTGCCATGTGGCCAGATCCATCACGTTGGGATCAATCAGGTAGAACTCGGCCCCCAGATAGTAGACCAGCACCAGCAGGATGAACCCGCTGATCCACGTCCAGTAGCTTTGCCATTTGTGCCAGATCAGCCCGTCAGGCATGCCTGCGGGGGCCACCAGATACTTCTGGATGTGGTAGAAGCCGCCGCCGTGGACCTGCCATTCTTCGCCATCTGCGCCGCTTTTGAGGTTGCGGTCGCGGTGCACGCCCAGATCGAGCGCGATGAAATAGAACGATGACCCGATCCATGCGATGGCCGTGATCACGTGCAGCCAGCGCGCCGCAAATTCCAGCCACGCGCCCATGGCGGCGAAGTCGTACATGATCGGGCTCCCCTAGCGTTCCGCAGCGCAGCATATCAGCGCCTGCGCCAAGGGGAAGCGGGGAAAAAGGGGGCCAGCCCCCTCGCGCTGGCGCGCTCACCCCCGGAGTATTTTGGCCAGAAGAAGATGAGGGGGATCGGCTTCAGTCGTAGCGCAGTTCGGCCGCCTTGCCCTTGAACACCCAATAGGCCAGCGCAGTGTAGCCACCGATCATCGGGATCACCACGACGGCCCCCACGAGGATGATCATCAGGCTTTCTGGGGCGCTGGCCGCTTCGTAGATCGTCAGTTGGTCGGGCACGACGTAAGGGTAGAACGAGTAGGCGAGACCGCCGAAGGCCAGGATGAAGAGCGCAATGGCGTAGCCGAAGGGGCTGCGCGCGCCTGCGTCGGTGGCATTGGGCAGGCGTTGCAGCGACCGCCACAAAAGCAGCACCATGACGCCCGACAGGATCGGCAGTGGGGCGAGCAGGAAGAACTCGGGGAAGGTGAACCATTTGTCGAAAATGCGCGGGCTGACCAACGGTGTGGCGAGAGAGACCGCGCCCAGGCCGAGGACCAGGCCCCAGATACCGCCCTTGGCCCATTTCACAGCCTTGAATTGTAGGTGTTCTTCGGTCTTGAGGATGAGCCAGCAGGCCCCGATCATGGAATAGGCGACCGTCAGGAACACCGCGGTGATGGCCGCAAACGCCCAGGTGCCCCAGGTGCTTTCCAGCCCCATGACGTATTTGCCCAGCATGAACCCTTGGCTGAGCGAGGTCATCAGAGAGCCGATGAAAAAGGCCCAGTTCCAGGTGGCCTTGTGCGGTGTAGGTGCCTTGACCCGAAACTCGAACGCGACACCGCGCAGGATCAGGCCGATCAGCATGATCGCGACAGGCAGGTACAGGGCCGTCAGGATGGTGCCGTGGGCCGTCGGGAAGGCCACCAGCAAAAGGCCGATGGCCAGCACCAGCCAGGTTTCGTTGGCATCCCAGAACGGTCCGATGGAGGCGACCATCGTGTCCTTTTCGTCGTCGCTGGCGAAGGGGAAGAGCACCCCCACGCCGAGGTCAAAACCGTCGAGGACGACATAGACCAGGATCGAAATGCCCATGAGCGCTGCGAATGTGAACGGCAGCCATTGGGCCGGATCGTTGAACATGTCCATTCACATCACTCCGCCGGAACTTCGCGTGCGATGGCGTGACCCGACAGCGGGGTGCGGGGCCGCGGCACGTCGCCGTCGACTGCCTTGCGCGCCAGGTAGAACAGCACGCCGATATAGGCCGCCAGAAGCAAGGCATAGATTGACAGGTACGCGCCAAGCGTCGTGCCCACAAAGGGCGCAGGCACATCAGCCACGGCCTGTTTCGTCGTCAGCACGCCCTGCACCAGCCAGGGCTGACGCCCGATTTCGGTTGTGTACCAGCCTGCGAGGGTCGCGACCCAGCCCGAAAAGGCCATGGGCACCATCGCGTAATACATAAAGGTCGGGATGCCTTCGGGCCCGCGTTTCTTGCGCAGCATCAGGATCGCGGCGGCCCAGCTGAGGAACAGCATGGCAAAGCCGGTGCCCACCATGATGCGGAATGACCAGAACACGGGTGCCACGGGCGGGTGCATCACGGTGCCATCCTCGGCCACAAAGTCGTTGAGCCCGGGCACAACGCCCTCGGCCTTGTGCTTGAGGATCAGCGATGCGCCGTTCGGGATGCCGATTTCCATGTGGTTGGTGCGCGCGCCTTCGTCCGGGATGGCGAACAGAAGAAGGGGCACGTTAGACCGTGTTTCCCAGTTGCCTTCCATCGCGGCGACTTTTTGCGGCTGGTGTTCGAGCGTGTTGAGGCCGTGCAAGTCCCCCATCAGGATCTGGACGGGGATCAGAAATGCGCCCATGAAGACACCGGTTTTTAGCGTCACGCGCACCCCGTTGCTGCGGTCGCCCATCAGCCAACGGAAGGCGCTGAGCCCTGCGAGCAGGAACGCAACCGTCAGGCCCGACGCCAGCATCATGTGCGTGAACCGGTAGGGCATTGAGGGGTTAAAGATAATCTCGAACCAGTTGGTGGCATAGGCCACGCCGTCGCGCATCTCGAACCCTTGGGGCGTGTGCATCCAGCTGTTCAGCACCAGGATCCAAAAGGCCGACATGGATGTGCCGAAGGCCACAAGGAAGGTGGACAGCGTGTGTAACCAGCCGGGAACACGGGAAAACCCGAAAAGCATGATGCCCAGGAACACCGCTTCGAGGAAGAAAGCTGTCATGATCTCGTAGGCCAGAAGCGGGCCAGCGATGTTGCCCACGGTTTCCATGAAGCCGGGCCAGTTGGTGCCGAATTGGAACGACATGGTGATGCCGGACACGACGCCCATGGCAAAGGACAGGGCGAACACCTTGACCCAGAAACGGTAGGCATCCATCCAGCGTACATTGTCTGTCGCGTTGTAGCGCAGTTTGAAGAACAAGAGCACCCAACCCAGCGCAATGGTGATCGTGGGGAACAGGATGTGAAACGAAATATTCGCCCCGAATTGAATTCGGGAGAGCATAAGGGTGTCCATTGTGGTCTCCGCCCGGGAAATGTTCAGAACTGTTGTCTTGGAGGTGATATAGACCCCGCCTGCGTAAGGTCAGCGGGGGTGCGACAGGGTGCACATGCGCGTTTTGTCACAGAGTGTTGCCGCAGGCGCGGTTTGGGGCGGTGGTGGCGTTGTTTGTCTGGATGGTGCGGACAAAGCGCCATCGCATTGGTGCTCCACTCAGGCAATGCTACACTTGGGTATGTCAATTTTGGTTTCCTTTTCAGGTCTTCCCGGAGTGGGGAAAACGACATTGGCCAAAGCGCTCGCGGCGCGTGTCAAAGCTATTCACCTACGCGTAGACTCCGTGGAAGCCGCAATGAAAAACAGCGTTCTAAGAATTCACTCAGCAGAAGACGCGGGTTACCTAGCACTGGCGAACATCGCCAACGACAATCTCTTGCTGGGCTTTGACGTGATTGTAGACACGGTGAATCCAATCGAAATTACGAGAAAATTACGGTCCGAAACCGCCGCTGCAGGCGGTGCGCACCTGTTGAACGTCGAGGTTATATGCTCTGATCAGACCCTTCATCGGGATCGGGTTGAGGGGCGTGAAAGTGACATTAAGGGTCTCGTTGTTCCTGACTGGCAACAGGTCTGCAGCCGCACATTTGAGGCGTGGCAACAAGATCGCGTAACTGTGGATACCAGCGCAGAGTCCATCGAAAGATGTGTGGCGCGCATAGCCGATGGAATGGAAAATCTGCATTCAACAGCTTAGCAAGTCTGGCCTCAAAACCGACGCCACTCAGCCAAACACCGCTCCCACAAATCCACTCATACCGCCGACAACCCCGCATCCAACGCCGCCAACACCTGCGCAATCTCAGCTTCGGTCACCACCAAGGGCGGGGACATCATTATGTTGTTGCCGCCGATGCGCACCATCGCGCCCGCCTCATAGGTCGCCTTGTGGATGCGCTTGGTGGTCTCTGCATCAAGCGGGGTCTTGGCGGCCCGGTCACTCACCAACTCAACCCCCGTCATCAGCCCGTGCCCGCCGCGCACATCACCAACAATGTCGTGCTTGTCCATCAGCGCCACACACCCGTCATAGAGCTGCTGACCGCGCGGCCCTGCATTCGCCTTTGTGTCCAAGCGCAGCGTCTCCTCCAGACAGGTCGTCACCGCTGCCGCCCCCACGGGATGCGCCGAATAGGTATAGCCGTGGAAAATCGCGCCATTGGCATCGGCGTGTTCGAACACATCGGCCACGGCCTCGCTCATCAATGCAGCCCCGACCGGGAAGTAGCCAGAGGTGATGCCCTTGGCGCAGGCCATCATGTCGGGCTGCACGCCCCAATGGCGCGAGCCGGACCAATCACCGGTGCGGCCAAAGCCCGTAATCACCTCATCCGCGATCATCAGAATGCCGTACCGGTCACAAATCTCGCGCATCAGCGGCATGAATGTTTCGTGCGGCACAATCACACCGCCCGCCCCTTGAATGGGCTCCATGATAAAGGCGGCAATGCTGCCCGGCCCCTGAAACTCAATCTCATCCTCCATCGCCGCGGCGATGGTCTGGGCCAGCACGGCCGGGTCCGTCTCTTGGAACGGGTTGCGATAGGGATAGGGCGACGGCAGGTGGAAACAGCCGGGCATCAGCGGCTCATAGGCGATGCGAAAGCGGTTGTTGCCATTGACCGACGCGCCGCCGAAATGGGTCCCGTGATAGCCCTTTTTCAGCGACAGGAACTTGGTCCGCCCCGGCTCGCCCTTGATGCGGTGATACTGCCGGGCGAGCCGCAAGCAGGTTTCAACCGAATCCGATCCGCCCGAGGTAAAGAACACCCGCGCCATGCCATCGGCCTCGAAGAACGAGCGCACGGCATAGGAGGCTTCAATCGCCGTCGGGTTCGACGTGCCGAAAAACGCAGAATAATAGGGCAGATCATACAGCTGCTTTGCGATGGCATCTTTCACCGCGTTGTTGGAATAGCCAAGGTTCACACACCACAGGCCCCCGACTGCGTCGACAGTCTTGTGCCCGTCAATATCCTCGATCACCGACCCTTCGGCCCCGGTGATGATCGTTGGCGCATGGGCCATCGCCTCGCCCGGATGGCCCATCGGGTGCCACATATGGCGGGCGTTGTTGGCGCGCAGGAAATTGTCGTCTTTCATTCTGGCCTCCCTCGGTTGATCTCACCGGGCCACAAAAAAAGAAGCAGGGCAAGCACCCTGCTTCTTCTGACTGCAAATACCGCGGGGGGCTGCCTCCCGGCGCAGGCGCTACACCTCTTCCGGCAGCACCAGGTTCAGCACAATCGCCACCAGCGCGGTCGGTGCCACAGCGGACGTCATCAGCGTCTTGACCACACCGGGCAGGTACTGCACCGCCGTCGGCACCAGGTTCAGGCCCAGACCGGCAGCCAGGGACACCGCAATGATCACCATGTTGCGGCGGTTCATCCGCACCTCGGTCAGTACGTTCAGCCCCGCAGCGGCCACCATGCCGAACATCACGATCACACCCCCGCCCAGAACGGGCAGCGGCATGGATGCAATCACGGCACCGATCTTGGGGATCAGCCCGCAGATGATCAGGACAAGTGCGCCAATGGTGACCACGTGACGCGACATGATGCCGGTCATACCCACGATGCCCACATTCTGGCTAAAGGACGTGTTGGGCAGCCCGCCAAAGACGGCGGCCACCGCCGTGCCCGCGCCGTCGGCATAGGTGGCACCGGCAATCTCGCGGTCTGTGGCTTCGCGCCCGGCCCCGGCCTTGGTGGTGGCAGATGCGTCACCGACCGTCTCGATGGCCGACACCACGCTGACCAGCGTGACGGCAATCACGGCGCCCAGCGAGAATTCAAACCCATAGGGCAACGCGGTCGGGATCATCGCCCAGGACGCGTTTGCCACGGCCCCGAAGTTCACCATCCCGAATGCGAAAGCTAGGATATAGCCAACCAGCAGGCCAATCAGGATGGCCGCGTTGCTGATCAACCCCTTGGTAAAGAACTTCAGCACCAGCGCCACGATCACCACGCTCAGCGCAACCGACCAGTGCATGAGCGACCCAAAGCTTTCGGCCTCCATCTGGAAACTCGCGGCCCCACCCGCGGCGTATTTGATCGCCACCGGGATCAGGTACAGACCAATCGCCAGGATCACGAGACCCGTGACCAGCGGCGGAAAGAGCCAGCGCAGGTGCTGGATCACCGACCCCAGCAGGAAATGGATCACACCGGCAATCAGGCACGCCGTCAGCGCCACGCCCAACCCTTGGGTTGCCGCCACGCCCGCCAGCACGCCCACAAAGGCAAAGCTGGTGCCCTGCATGATGGGCAGGCGCGCGCCGATGGGGCCCAGGCCCACGGTCTGGAACAGCGTGGCAATCCCCGCAAACAGCATCGCCATCTGGATCAGATAAACCTGTTCCGGGCCGCCAAAGGCCAGGCCAGCGGCACCGGCCACAATGATCGAAGGTGTCACGTTCGAGGCAAACATCGCCAATACGTGCTGCACACCAAGCGGCACCGCCTGGTGCAGCGGTGGTGTGGTATCTGGGTCCGAAAACGCCCCCGAGGTCAGATCTGTCATCTCGTTGTCCCTGTTCGCTTCGCCGTCTTGTTGCGACTAGCGCGGACTATGAGACCACCACATATGGCGGATCAAGGAAAAACTCTTCAAGATTTGGGGTTTCCCCAATCCGGTCCACAACTGCAAACAAACCGGGCAGATGCAGAGGCGTCAAAACCCCGTGCCACACATTGCGGCGCAGGTTGATGCCCTGTCCGGGCGCGGTCAGAAACGCCTGCGGCGTGCCCGGCCCGTCACCCGCATCAGGGGCAACCGTCACCAGAAAGGGGTGTTCCGACATCGGAATAAACGCCTGCGACCCCTCTGGATGCCGCTCCAAAAGATCAAGAGTATAAGGCAACGCGCGCGGTTGCGCCTGAAACAGGCTGATACCACCCCGCGCATCGCCAAAGTCTAGCACTGCGCGGTCATGGTAACGCCCGCACATCCCCGCATTGATCATCTTGTCCGGCGAACCCGCACAGTCAATCACGTCGCCAAAGGGCGCAAACGCCTCTGCGGTCAGGGGCTGCGCCGCGATCTCACAGCGGGACATGCCGGTTCACGTCCTTATACAGCAGATAGCGAAACGGCCCGTCCCCCGTCGCGATGCAGGCCTGCGGACAGAACGCGCGCAACCACATGAAATCGCCCGGGCCCACCTTCACCCAATCTTTGTTCAGCAGGTAGTCTGCGGTGCCTTCCAGCACATACAGCCCGTGTTCCATCACATGCGTTTCGGCAAAAGGAATGCGGCCGCCCGGTTGGAAGTTCACGATGTTCACGTGGCAGTCATAGCGCAGGTCCAGCGGGTCCAGAAACCGCTGCGTCGCCCACAGGTCCCCACACTCAGGCATCGGGGCCGGCGGCACATCCAGGTCATGCGTCACTAGCGGCTCCGGCAGGCTGATGCCCGGCGCACCCACATATTTCTTGCGAATCCAGTGCACGCCGCACATCTGCTCCGACCGGTTCCAGAGCGTCCACCGCGCCCCCGGCGGGATGTAGGCAAAGCTGCCGGGTTTCAGCTCGTGCAACTCAGCCCCAAGCGTCAGATGCGCCGTCCCATGCGCCACAAACAGCACCGCTTGCGCGTCCATGTCAGGCTCGGGGTCGTTGCTGCCGCCCTCGGGTGACAACTCGACCGCATATTGGGCAAATGTCTCCGCAAACCCACTCATGGGCCGCGCCAGTATCCACGCGCGCGTCCCGTCCCAGCCGGGCAGGAAGGACGTCACAATGTCCCGCTGCACCGAAGCGGGAATGACCGCATAGGCCTCGGTGAACACTGCCGTGCTTTCGGGATGCTCGTTTTGGCCGGGCAAGCCGCCGGGCGGAAAAGCATAGCTCATCCCATCGCCTCCAGCCGCAACCGCGCGATGCGTTCCACCTGCCGACAGGCTTCGGTCATCTCGACACCCGTGTCGTTGTCCAGCCGCCGCTCAAAGGCGCGCAAAATGCCCGCTTTGTCGTGGTCCTTGACGGCAATGATGAAGGGAAATCCGTGCTTCTCTGTATAGGCCGCGTTCAACTGTTCAAAACGGCTGCGCTCCGCGTCCGTCAGCGCATCCAGCCCCGCACTCGCCTGCTCCTCGGTGCTCTCGGCGGTCAACCGCTTCGCCGCAGCCAGCTTGCCCGCCAAGTCCGGGTGCGCCCGCAACACTTTCATCCGCTTGTCCTCAGACACCGCCCGGAACACCCGACACAGCGCATTATGCAACCCCAAAGCTGTGTCATGCGCAGGCCCCAGTTCCAAAGCATAGGCTCCTTCCGCAATCCACGGCGAATGCTCAAAGATGCCGCCAAACGTCTTCACAAACGCCATCCGATCCAGATGAATCCACCCCCGCTCCGGCATCGGCGGATGCGCCTCGGCCCAATGCGCCGCAATATCCTGCCGCCGCGCGCACCACACGCCCTCATGCCCTTGCACATACGCGATGAACCGCCGCAAAGCTTGCACCCGACCAGGGCGACCAACCAACCGGCAGTGCAGACCCACGGACATCATTGCGGGCCGCCCCGCCGCCCCCTCGGCATAAAGCGCATCGAACGTATCGCGCAGATAGGCAAAGAACTGATCACCCGCATTAAACCCCTGCGGCGTCGCAAACCGCATGTCGTTACAATCCAGCGTATAGGGCAAAATCAACTGATCCCGCCCGCCCAAACGCGCCCAATAGGGCAGATCATCATCATAGGTATCACTGATCCAGTCCATGCCCCGTTCAGAGGCCAGCCACACCGTATTCTCGGAACACCGCCCCGTATACCAGCCGCGCGGGCGCTGCCCCGTAACTTCCGTGTGCAGGGCAATGGCCGCATCCATATCCGCCGCCTCATCCTCGACTGAATGATCCTTATAATCGATCCACTTCAGCCCGTGCGACGCAATCTCCCACCCGGCCCCTTGCATCGCCTCAACCTGTGCAGGCGACCGGGCCAAAGCCGTCGCAACGCCATAGACGGTCACCGGCACCCGGGTCTCGGTGAACAACCGATGCAACCGCCAGAACCCGGCGCGCGCACCGTAATCATAGATGGACTCCATGTTCCAATGCCGCTGCCCCGGCCATGGGGCCGCGCCAACAATCTCGGACAAAAACGCCTCGGACGCCGCATCACCATGCAGCAGGCAATTCTCGCCGCCTTCCTCGTAGTTCAGGACAAAGGACACCGCGATGCGCGCCCCACCGGGCCACGCCGCATCAGGCCGGTCGGCCCCGTGGCCATGAAAATCGCGCGGATACCGCGGTGGCAACTCGGCCATGGACTTCCCCAGACAATCAAGGTGAGATGCCGCCAATCTGCTTCCAAACAAGGGGATATGCAATGGCAGCCGGATACCTCACCACCCATGTCCTTGACACCGCGCGCGGCTTGCCTGCACCGGGGATCAAGATCGCGCTCTACCGCGTGTCCGGCAACAGCCACAAAGAGATCGCCGAGGCCGAGACAAACGCCGATGGCCGCACCGACACGCCAATCCTGCCCCAAGGCAAGATGACACAAGGACATTACGAGCTGATCTTTTTCTGCGGCGATTATCTGGACCAGAACGGGCTGACGGCGGACGAGGTCAAATTCCTCGACCAGATCCCGATCCGCTTTGGCATCACGGATGAGGACGCGCATTACCACGTCCCGCTCCTGCTCTCGCCCTATGGGTATTCGACCTATCGCGGCAGCTGATCACCCCTGCTGACCAAAAGCGGCAGCATCACGCCGTGGTGATGCACCACCTGCTGCACAACTATTCCGATAGCTGTTACGCTCTTTCTGACCCACCCTCGGGTCTTTCCAAATATCGGGAGAATTTCCATGCAGAGACGCGAATTTATACTGGGTGCCGGGATGACAGCGGCGCTGGCTTCCATGGGCTGGGCCGTCGCCCCCGCAGGCGCCGCCGGTCTGGTGGCCGCGCGACGCTACAGCGTGGGGTCCGCCACGGTCCATGTGCTCTCGGACGGCTTCATCTCCATCGGTCCCGAGATGCTCAACGGCGTCACACCGGAAGAGTTCGCAACCCTTCTCGATCAGGCCAATATCGGGTCCGAAGGGCATCCGAGCGCGGTCAACGCCTTCCTCATCGACATTGGCGACCGCCGCATTCTGGTCGACACAGGCACAGCCTCGCTCTTTGGGCCGACCTTGGGCAAGCTGCCCTCGGTGATGGAGGCGTTGGGGGTCGACCCAACCTCGATCGACACAGTCATCTTCACCCACATGCACGGCGACCACATAGGCGGCACCGTGGCCGAGGGGGGCAACCCCTTCACCAACGCAACCTTGCACGTCGCCAGCGCCGACGTCGATTTCTGGACCAGCGAAGAGATTCAGGCCCAGGCGCCCGAGGCGTTCAAATCCGCCTTTGATCTGGCCCGCGCCTCACTTGCCAGCTTTGGGGAAAGGGTTGAAACCTTTGGCACGGGCGAAGAAACCCTCGCCCCCGGCCTGACCACCATCCCGTTGCCCGGCCACACGGTGGGTCACACCGGCCTCATGCTGGAAGACGGCGGTGACGCGCTGATGATCGTGGCTGACCTTTTGCACGTGCCTGCGGTGCAACTTTCGATGCCCGCGGTCACAATTGGCTTTGACACAGACCAGGATCTGGCCCGTGAAACACGGCTCAAGACCATGGATATGGTCGCCACCGACGGCATGATGATCGGCGGATCGCATATTGCACTGCCAGGCGTCGGCCATCTCGAAACCAGGGGCGAAGGCTATCGCTGGACCCCGGCACGGCATCAATACAGCTAAGCTGAGTTTTCAAACGACAGTGCGTCCACCGGGCGGGTGGGCGCGTTTACCTATCGCTAACTTTTGGCACCGTACGCATCGTTAACCAATCGAATGTGCGCAAATTGTATGCCAGTCGGTGCACAGGTTGTGCACACATTGTGTACGAGGTGTGCATCGCCCGTTTTCCAACAAAATAAGGGGTTAACAGCCGGTCTTGTGACGTTGCGGCAGGGACCGCCGTTAACCGTTGCGCGTACGGTGGGGGCCAGCGACCGCGGCAAGGCCCAAAATGACCCCCGACACCGTCGCAATCATCCCCGCCGCGCTAACCGAAGCGGATGCCCCAAGCCAGAGCGGCCCGTAGCCCGCCAGCACATATCCCAGCACCGCCGCAAGCGCTGCAAACAGCACCGACCACGCCACCTGATGGCCCAGCCGGTTGGTCATCATCCGCGCCGCTGCGGGCGGGCAGATGAACATCGCAATCACGATGATCGACCCCACCGCATCAAAGGCGGCGACAGCGGCAATGGCCGACGTGATGATCAACGCCAGACCCAGCGGCCCGGTCCGAATGCCAAGGCCACGGGCGGACCCTTCGTCGAACGTGGACAGGGCAAGCGGTCGCCAGAAAAGCGCTATAAACAAGGCGATAACGACCAGCGCCAGCGCCATGCGCGGCAGCTCCACCGGCAGGCCGGACAGCGCCTGCGCGTCCAGCAGCGACCCCCACCCGGTCGCATCCAACCAGATCAGGCTCTCCAGGTTTCCGTACAGCGCGTGCTCCACATCCAGGTGGACCGACGACGTATCCGACTGCTCCAAAAGCAGCACGCCACCGGCAAACATGGCGGTAAAGATGACCCCCATCGCCGCGCCGGATTCGATGCGCCCCAACCGCCGCACGGCCTCGATCGCGACCACGGCAATCACCGCCGCGCCCGCAGCCCCCAGCAGCATCGGCCCGGTTGCGACAAGGCCCGTCAGTAAGAAGGCCACAACGATCCCCGGCAGCACCACGTGGCTGATCGCATCTCCGATCAGCGCCTGCCCGCGCAACAACAAAAAGTTCCCCGGTAGTGCACAGGCAACCGCCACCAGCACCCCGATGACGATGGGCGGCAAGGACAGGGCCACGAACTCCGCACCCATCACGTCACCACCTGCGGGGCAGCGATTTTCCCATCGATTTCAGTCAGTTGGTCCGGGGTCAAAACGTCCTCGATTGGCGTCAACCCATCGTAGCGCGTGGCCGCAAGCGCATAAGCCTGATCCCCCCTCACAATCGCCCAGCGCGTCTCATCCAGCAGCGCCTTGGAGGCCGCCGCCTGCCCCTCGGACGTGGGGACACCATCGGGCAATATGAGCCCGGACCGCGCCAGCAAGCGGCGTGTCAAAGCCTCGTAAATCGGCTGACCGTTGGCCAGCGCCAAAAGGCCTTGTCGCACATGCACGCGGCGTTGGTATCGCAGGTGGATCAGCACTGATGCCAGCACGCCCCGGCGTGGCGAAAAGAGCAGGGAAAACAGAAAGATGGCAAAGCCAACCAGCACGACGATCGGCCCTGTCGGAAGGGCGGGTGCCACCGCCGACGCTGCCGCCCCGACATAGCCTGACACGCCTCCCACGATCCCAGCAATGACCACCACATGATCCGCCCGCTCGGTCCAGAACCGCGCCGTGACCGCAGGGACAATCAGCAGGGCCACAATCAGGATCAGACCCACCACCTTGAGGCCCACAACAGTGACCACCAACACGATCCCCATCATGGCCAGATCAATGCGCGGCAAGGACCATCCCGTCGCCTCGGCATAGCCGGGATCAAAGGCCGCAAGCCCGAGTGGCCGCCGCAATACTAATACCAATGCCAGCACCAGCGCGGCGGATAAGGCCAACAGGATCGCATCGCTGCGCAGCATCCCGGCAGTGGACCCCAAAAGAAACCCCTCAAGCCCCGCCTGACGGCCCGCATTCATGGCCTGGATCACGGTCAGAACGACCACGCCAAAGCCAAAAAACACTGATAAAACAGCACCAATCGCCGCATCTTCCCCCAGCCGTGTACGGCGGGTCAGCCATTGCACACACAGCAGGCCAAGCGCCGCGGACACCCCGGCCCCAAGGAGCAGCCCAAAGAGCGACCGCCCCTCGCCGCCCATCGCCACCATGACGACAAAAGCCAGCCCAACGCCGGGCAAAGTAGCGTGGGAAATCGCGTCGCTGACCAGCGCGCGTTTGCGCAGGAAAAGGAAGGTCCCTGCCACCCCGGCGGCAATACCCAAAAGGGCCGCACCAAATGTCACGAGGGTCGCATTATAGCCCAGCTGCAAGAGCAGCGCGTCGGCCAACATGGCCTAGCCCGCCACGCTTTCCGGGTCCGCCCGCGCGGTGGTCAGGCGACCGCCATAGGCGGCTTGCAGGTTGTCTTCGGTGAACACCTCGGGCACGGGGCCCGCGGCGACCACCTGGGTGTTCAGCAGGACCACGTCATCGAAGTAGTCGGGCACGGTGGCCAGATCGTGATGAACGGCCAGAACTGTCTTGCCCGCATCGCGAAGCCCTTGAAGAACCGCGATAATTGCCTTTTCCGTGGCGGCATCCACCCCGGCAAAGGGCTCGTCCAGCACGTAGATATCCGCCTCTTGCGCCAGTGCCCGGGCCAGGAACACACGCTGCTGCTGGCCGCCGGACAACTGCCCGATCTGCCGCTGTGCGAAGTCGGCCATGCCGACCCGGTCCAGACAGTCCTGCGCCAACGCCTTGTGCTGCCCACGCACACGGCCCAGCAGGCCAAGCCGGCGGTACATGCCCATCATCACCACATCGATGACGCGCACCGGAAAATCCCAATCCACGCTCGCCCGCTGCGGCACATAGGCGATGCGATCGCGCATCTGCGCCATGGGCTGGCCAAACACGCTGACCGTTCCGGCCAGCGGAGTGATCACGCCCAACGCCGCTTTGAGCAGCGTCGACTTTCCCGCCCCGTTTGGTCCGACAATAGCGGTCATAGCGCCTGCCCGAACGGTCATGTCGACCGAGAAAATCGCGGGCGTCTGGCCGTAGGATACGGTCATGCCCCGCACGGCCAGGGGGCTGGCCACGCGAATGGCAGCGTCGGTGTCGCGAGATGTGACAAGTGCGATAGTCATGCGGCAGCCTTCAGGTTGCCCAACCGCCCACCCGCCGGGGCATCGACCCCCAGGGCACGGGCAATGGTCGTGACGTTGTGATCAATCATGCCCAGCCACGTGCCTTCATACGTGCCATCCGGCCCCATCGCGTCACTAAAGAGCGACCCGCCAATCTGGACCTCATGGCCCTGGGCTGCGGCCCCTTCGACCAGCGCGCGAATATTGCGGTCAGACACCGAAGTTTCCACGAAAACGGCGGGCAACTTGCGGGCGACCAGCAGGTCGACCAGCGCGCTTATGCGGTTCAACCCGGCTTCGCTTTCCGTCGATATGCCTTGAATACCAAGCACTTCGAACCCGTAGGCCGCGCCGAAATACCCAAAGGCGTCATGCGCGGTCAACAGCACGCGGCGCTCTTGCGGGACACGTGCCAGCAGCTCGCGCGCATAGGTTTCAAGCGCCTGTGCTTCGGCGACGAAGCGGGTCGCGTTTGCCTCGAACTCTGCCTTCGCCTCCGGGCGCAATTCGGTCAGCGCCGCGACCACAGCCGGGACGCATTGGGCCCATAACTGCGGGTCCATCCACACATGCGGATCAAACCGCCCCGCATAATCCTCATGCGCCAAAAGCAGCCCCGGATCGAGCGTTTCGGCCACAGCGTGCACCGGCGTGCGGCGCCCCAGATCCAGAAGGAAATCCTCCATCTGAGCTTCGAGATAGAGGCCGTGCCACAGCACAGCGTCCGCCCGTGTCATGGCAACGATATCGCTGCGCGTCTGACGGTAGGCATGGGGGTCAACGCCCGCGCCCATCAACCCTTTGACAGTGACCTGATCGCCGCCCACGGATCGGACCAGATCGGCGATCATACCCGTCGTCGACACGATGCTGAGCGGGGAAGAGATCGCATGGGCGGGCGCGGCGGCCAATGCGCCCAAACCCGCAAGCAGGGTCCGGCGCGACATGGGAAAAGAGCAGTTTTGCGTCATGTAAATGAATATGAGAGTCATTCGCAAAAAGTCAATGGAATGAGAATGACTCGCAATAACATTTGCGTGCCTGAGAGAGTTTCAATCGAAACGGATGACAAAACAGGCACCCGGCACGTCCTCTTTCAACGTGATCTGGCCACCGCGCGCCTGAATCAGGCTGCGCACAATACTCAGCCCCATCCCCGTGCCGCCCGCATCCCGCCGGGTGGTAAAGAACGGGTCAAAGATGCGGTCACGATTGCCTGCGCTGATGCCAGGCCCGTCATCCGACACAGTAAAGCCGGCGTCGGTGACGCGCAGCACAAGCGTGGTGGCACCGTGTGCTGCGGCATTCCCGGCAAGATGCGTTAGGATCGTCCGCAGGTCCGGCACGGACAGAGGTACGATGCCATCGACGTCGACGCGCAAGGCAATGTCCACCGAAATACCCTGCGCCACCTCTGACATCCGCGCCTGCCCGGGACCCGAGGATGCGGTGGCACGAGCGTGATGCGCCAACTCGTCCAACAGGTCCTGCATCCGTGCTGATGCGTCGGTGATGGTTTTGCTGAGCGCGGCGGCGTCCGCGCCCTGCGCACCCGCCTCCAGCAATTCTGCTGCCCCGCGGATGGCCGTCAGTGGTGACTTCAGCTCGTGCGTGACGTGATTGGCATAGGCTTGCAGGCTCTCGGCGCGGCTGTGCAGGCTGTCGCCCATGCCCGTCACGCTGGCAGCAAGCCCGGTAAATTCGGGGGTGCCCAGATGGGTCGGCATCTCGGGTCGGTCGCCCGTGCGGACCGCTTGCGCATAACGGTCCAGCGCCCAGACCGGGCGCAAGACCAGACGCCAAAGCAGGAAACCCAATACGGTCGTCGCGATGATGGCGATCCAAGCCACTAGCCACGCAACCTCTCCCCACCCCAGGATATTGCCCCACAGCCGCAGGTTCACGATACCGAGGATGGGCAGTGTCAGCACCGCTGCCAACGTACCACCCAGCACAAGGGCGAGCGGCGGGCGCCATTTCCTTACGATCCCGCGCATGGCCCCATCCGAATGCCGATCCCGTGCACGGTTTCGATGGCATCGGCACAGCCCGCCTCGGCCAGTTTGGCGCGCAGGTTGCGCAAATGGCTGTCGAGCGTCCGGTCACTGACCTGACCACCTGCACCATACAGCGCGTCAACCAGTGCAGGCCGCGCCGCAACCCGGTCGGGATGCGCCATCAAATGCGCGAGTATGTCCATTTCGCGCGCCGTCAGGGTCAGGGCGCACCCGGCCACTTCGGCGAGATGCTGGTCGGGGTCAACCCGCAGCACACCGCGGGTCAGTGCCGGGGATGAAGACGGGCGCCCGCGCTTCAGGATGGCCCCGATCCGCGCCACCAATTCGCGCGGGGAAAAGGGTTTGGTGACATAATCATCGCCGCCCAATTCAAAGCCCAGCACGCGGTCAATCTCATCCGCGCGGGCGGTCAGGAACAGCACCGGCGTCTGATCCGTCGCGCGCAGCGAGCGGCAGACCGCCAACCCGTCCATCTCGGGCAGGCCAATATCAAGAATGATCAGATCGTAGCGGACCGACCGTGCCTTGGCCAAGCCTTCGGCGCCGTCCCCAGCCTCGTCCACGCGGTGGCCTGCCTGTTGCAGGGCGATGCGCAGGACCGACCGAATCTGGGGGTCGTCATCGACAACCAGCAGATGGGTCTGGGTCATGGTACGGCAATCTCGATCGTCATGGCGCGCAGGCTATTGCGCGTGCGCCAGTTGCGAAAGCCCCATTCGCGCCAGTTGGTCGGGTGGAACAGGTCCGGGCGGCTGTGACTGTACACGCAAGCGCTGCGCCAGTTCGGGCCAAAGTGGTCTGCAAGGGCGGGGATGACATCCTCGGACAGGCTGCACAGCATCGCCATGTCCGGGGGGCGCGCATGGCTTAGGTTGTGGCGGGCGATGGTGCCGTCAAAGCTGACAAAAGCACAGATATAGAGGAACAATGCGCCCAGGGCTCCGCTGCGCAGCATCATCCAGGCCGCCGGTTTGTCGCGCCAGATTTGCACCAATACGATGCCCAGACCCGCAGCGACCAGCCCCATCCAGATATAGGCGGCCAAGCGCAGGCGCGTCAGGCCAAAGGCATCGACATAGATGTCCAGCCGCCAGACCGACGCCGCGACCAGCGCCAGGGTCTGCGCCAGCCAGATCAGCATCAACCAGCGCAGCGCGGGCCGCCCGGCCAGAAAGGGCCGCGCCAGCACCGCAAAGAGCCCGGCCAGCAGCGCGGTGACCAGAAGCGGATAGGCTCCGCGGTGGGCATAGGCCGCCGGGCTGATCCCGTCGGGCAGGTTTGCATCCCCATAGAGAAACAGCGCGTCCATCCCGGTCTGCACCGCGAAGAGTGCGTTGAATGCCACAAGCGACCGCGCCACCGACGCGGCATTGATCACGCCCTGACGACGCACCGTGTGGCGTTGTGGGGCGCGGGCCCGCAAGCGTTCGCGCATCCGACAGGCAACGAGGCCGGGCCAGATGAGTGCCCCCAGCCCCAACCAAAACCACATGCGCCACCAGTTTGGCTGAGGTGCCTGCCATGTCATCAGGTCCGTGACCCAGCGATCAAGCACGGGATTTGCCGCAAGCATCAGCACAGCAAACACCAAAGTTGTCCCCGCGGGGACACACCACGCCATCAAAAGGCCGCGCAGATCGGTCTGCGCCAGCTTGAGCGCGCTTGCATGCCTGGCAAGCTGCGTCCCATCCTGCAGGCTTTGCAGCGGAGCCACCCACCACAGACGCACCGCGCCGCGCAACAGATCAGGCCGGGTCAACCCGGCAAGCGCTGCGATGCAGAACGAAAGCCCGGTCACCGCGATGAGCAGCGACAACGGCTGCACCAGCTCAAGCAGCGGCAGCACGCTCAGCACACCGCCCGCTGCGATGCCGGTCCGCGCGCGAACAGACAGGCGCGGCCACGCCAGCCCCAGAGCCGCCATCATAACCACAAACGCAAACACAGCGAGGGCCATTCCCGGTGCGACACCCCACACCAGCACATCCCCCAAAGCAATGAGCGCCAGCAAGAGGGCCGCCTTAGCGCCATCACGGCGCTGCGTCGCGCGACGCCGGACGTCCCCGTCTATGAGCCCGTCCATCGGTCCGTCCAGCCACCACCCATCCTGTTGCATCGCCACCGGCACACCCGGTATCGTCAAAGCCTGCATCGTTCTGTCCCTCTCACTCCGGCCACCTGTCTGTGCGCCAGATTGACCGCCTCGGGTGCAGAAGATCGCAGCCCGTTTGTGCAGAGTTTGTGCAGCACGCGGGGCCACGGCAGCGGTTGCCAAAGCGGGGCGACCATGCCAGTTCGGTACTCTGTCGCCGTCCGAGAGGATCACAAAGATGCAGACCACAACGACCGCCACGCCCACGACCGCTGCGCAATTGCCGCAGGTCACCGAACCGCGCAACCCCGGCACGCCGCTTGATCTGGACTGGGTCGGGCGGGTCCAGGCCAACACGTCGGCCATCGAACGGCGCTGCGCGACGTTGCCCGGGCGCCGGTCCATAAAAAAGGATCACCAGGCCGCGTGGCTGTTGAAGGCGATCAGTTGCATCGACCTGACGACGCTGTCCGGCGATGATACCGAGCGCCGCGTGCACCGGCTGTGCGCCAAGGCCCGCCAACCCGTCCGGGCCGAGATGCTGAAGGCGCTTGGCGTGCCCGGCCTGACCACTGGCGCGGTCTGTGTCTATCACGACATGATCCCTGCCGCGGTGAGCGCGCTGCAAGGGTCAGGCATTCCGGTCGCCGCCGTCTCGACCGGGTTTCCGGCGGGTCTGTCACCGTTTCATCTGCGCATTCAGGAAATCCGCGACAGTGTCGCTGCGGGTGCCGAAGAGATCGACATCGTGATCTCGCGCCGCCATGTGCTGGCGGGCAATTGGCAGGCGCTGTACGATGAAATGGCCGAGATGCGTGAAGCCTGCGGCGACGCCCATGTCAAAGCGATCCTGGCCACCGGCGAGTTGGGCAGCCTGCGCAACGTGGCCCGCGCATCGCTGGTCTGTATGATGGCCGGGGCAGATTTCATCAAGACCTCGACCGGCAAGGAGAGCGTGAATGCGACACTGCCTGTCACGCTGGTGATGATCCGCGCCATCCGCGACTACTATGAACACACCGGTTTTCGCGTGGGCTACAAGCCCGCGGGCGGGATATCCAAGGCCAAGGACGCGCTGATTTACCTGTCGCTGATCAAGGAAGAGCTGGGGGACCGCTGGCTGCATCCCGACCTTTTTCGGTTTGGCGCATCGTCCCTGCTGGGCGATATCGAACGCCAGCTTGAACACCACCTGACAGGAGCCTATTCGGCCGGATACAGGCACGCAATCGGATAAGGTTACCCATCGGTAACCTCCTGACTTGAAAAGTTAAAATACGGTTAACAAAAGGGCCAAGCCAATGACCGTCAAAGAGATTTTCGACAGCATGGACTACGGGCCCGCCCCAGAAGCCGCAGGTGATGCGTTGGCGTGGATCGTGGATCAGGGCGCGCGCTTTGGGCATTTCATCAACGGGCGCTTCACCGACCACAGCGACGGGTTCGACAGCAAGAACCCCGCGACGGGCGAAACACTCGCCACGCTCAGCCAGGCCAGTCAGGCGGATGTCGATGCAGCCGTGAAGGCCGCGCGCGCGGCACAACCCAAATGGGCCAAGTCCGGCGGCCATGCCCGCGCCCGCGTGCTTTATGCCATCGCACGGCTGTTGCAGAAACACAGCCGACTGTTTGCAGTGCTTGAAACGCTCGACAACGGCAAACCAATCCGCGAAAGCCGCGACATCGACATCCCGCTGGCCCAGCGCCACTTTTACTATCACGCGGGCATGGCGCAGCTGATGGAGGCCGAGCTGCCCGACCGCGAAGCACTTGGCGTGTGTGGTCAGATCATCCCCTGGAATTTTCCACTGCTGATGCTGGCCTGGAAGATCGCGCCCGCCCTTGCCATGGGCAATACTGTGGTGCTGAAACCTGCGGAATACACGTCGCTCACGGCACTGCTGTTTGCCGATATCTGCCGCCAGGCGGGTGTGCCCAAGGGCGTGGTGAACATCGTCACCGGCGACGGTGCGGTGGGCGAGATGATCGTGAACGCGGATGTGGACAAGATCGCCTTTACCGGCTCAACCGCCGTGGGCCGCCGCATTCGCGAGGCGACTGCGGGCACCGGCAAGGCGCTGACGCTCGAACTGGGGGGCAAATCGCCTTACATCGTCTTTGACGACGCCGACCTCGACAGCGCGGTCGAAGGGCTGGTCGATGCCATCTGGTTCAACCAGGGCCAGGTCTGTTGTGCAGGATCGCGCCTGTTGGTGCACGAACCGGTGGCGGACGCGTTCTATGCCAAGCTGCGCGCGCGCATGGACAAGCTTCGCATCGGGGATCCGCTGGACAAGTCCATCGACGTGGGCGCGGTGGTCGATCCTGTGCAGCGCGACATGATCAGCAAGATGGTCGGCGATAACACCGCTGGCGACACCTATCAGAGCCAAACGCCCTTGCCCGCCCAGGGCTGCTATTACCCGCCTACCCTCATCACCGGGCTCAACACAGCCGATCCGCTGATGCAGGAGGAAATCTTTGGCCCGGTTCTGGTATCGACCACCTTCCGCACGCCTGCCGAAGCGGTCGAACTTGCCAACAACACGCGCTACGGCCTGGCCGCGACGGTCTGGACAGAGAACATTAATCTCGCGCTGGATGTCGCGCCAAAACTGGCTGCCGGCGTGGTCTGGGTCAACGCCACCAACCTCTTTGACGCGGCAGCCGGGTTTGGCGGCGTGCGCGAAAGCGGTTTCGGGCGCGAAGGGGGCTGGGAAGGGCTGCTGGCCTACACCAGGCCCAAGGGCGCAACCAAGGCGCTGAAACCCGTCTCGGCCTTTACAGGCGACGACACCCCGAGCGATCCGCTCGACCGCACGGCCAAACTCTATATCGGCGGCAAACAGGCGCGGCCCGACGGAGGGTATTCCCGCAATGTCTATGGCAAGACCGGCGCGCTTTTGGGTCAGGCCAGCCTTGCCAACCGCAAGGACGTGCGCAACGCGGTCGAAGCCGCCGCGGCAGCACAAGGCTGGGCCAAAACAACGGGCCACCTGCGGGCGCAAATCCTATACTACATAGCGGAAAACCTTGCGGCGCGGGGTGACGAATTTGCCAACCGACTGAACACGCTGCAAGGCGGGCGTTCGGGAGACAAGGAGGTCGAGGCGACCATCCAGCGGCTCTTTACCTACGCTGCGTGGGCGGACAAGTACGATGGTGCGGCCAAGGGGGTCCCGCTGCGCGGCGTGGCTCTGGCCATGAACGAACCTACGGGGATCATCGCGGGTCTCTGCCCGGATGAGGCACCACTTCTGGGCCTCGTGTCGCTCATGGCTCCTGCCATCGCGATGGGCAATCGGGTGGTGCTGGCCGCATCGCAACCCTTTCCGCTGGCTGCCACGGATTTCTACCAGGTTCTTGAAACGTCAGACGTGCCCGCAGGCGTCGTGAACATTCTGACCGGAGATCATGCTGATCTGGCTTTACACATGGCCAAACACTTGAATGTGGACGCGGTCTGGTCTTTTTCGAGCAGTGACCTGTCAGCCCCCATTGAACGCGAGGCTGCTGGCAACCTTAAGCGCACCTGGGTCAACCATGGCAAGGCACGCGACTGGATGGGTGCACAAGGCGAGGGCAAACCCTTCCTGCAGGCTGCCACAGAGGTCAAAACCATCTGGGTGCCCTACGGCGAATAGTCTCTCTTCTGGCTAAAAATACTCTCTGGGGGTCGCCAGTGTTACGCTATTGGTTCGAGCGACAATAGCGACGAGGGGGCAGACAGCCCCCTCGTTCCTGAAACAGATTGCGTGCGCGTCAGCACTCAATTGGCGACGCTGCTTTCCAGACCCTCGGGCTGCCCCACCACGACAAAGTGCAGATCGTCGGGCGCCAGCAATTCACCAGCGACGCGCTTTACGTCATCCAGTGTCACCGCCTCGACCTTGTCATTCCGGGTTGCGATGTAGTCAATCGGCAGGCCCAGCATCTGCATACCGACCATGATGCGCGCGATAGGGGCGTTGCCATCAAAGCGCAGCGGGTAAGCCCCGGTGACAAAAAGCTTTGCCGCGTCCAGTTCCTCTTGGGTCACGCCCTCAGCCGCGCGCGCCCATTCGTCACGGATCACCGAAACCGCATCGGCGATCCTGTCGTTGGACGATGCCACCTGGCCCTGCAACGTCGCCGCATGATCACGGGGCACAAGGAAGGAATAGACGCCATAGGTCAGACCACGATTGACCCGCACCTCGGTGGTCAGTCGGCTTTCAAATCCGCCGGCGCCCAACACCTGGTTCAGCAGCCGCGCAGCAAAGAAGTCAGGGTCATCCTGTGCGATGCCGGGTTGCCCGAAAATCGCGACCGATTGCGGAGTATCGAAGGGCACAACTGTCGTTCCGCCCTCGATCAGGATGTCTGCGGGGCCGGGTTGAGGTGCGCCCTGTTCGGGCAATGCGCCCAGCAATGCGTCCAGCAGCGGACCGAGTTCTTCGGGCGTGATGTCGCCGACCGCACCCACATAAAGACGGTCCTTGGCAAAGACGGCGCGGTGCGCAGCCACGATATCGTCGCGCGTCAGGGCCGCGACGCTGTCGAGTGTCCCGCGATAGTTCGAGCCATAGGGGTGCTCACCATAGGCCAGCCTGTCGAAGGTTTCGCGCGCGATTTCATCCGGGTCGGTCGTGTCCGAACGCAGGCCCGTCAAGACCTGGGCCCGTACACGATCCAGCGCGGACTGTTCGAATGTCGGTTCGATGATTGATTTGCGCAACAGGTCCACAGCAGCCTCGCGGTTCTCGGTCAAAAACCGTGCCGATACGGACAGGGAATCGTCACCCACATCGTAACCAAACGATGCCGCCAACGCTTCGGAGGCGCGGGCAAAGGCGCGCGCATCAAGATCACCGGCTCCCTCCTCCAAAAGGCCGGTCATCAGGTTGATGGCCCCGCGCTTGCCGGGCGCATCCAGAGACGCGCCCCCGCGAAACCGCAATTCAAGCGCCATGAAGGGGATTGAAGGTTCCTGCACCAGCCAGGCGGTGATGCCCCCCGGGCTGGTCACCTCGGTGATGTCCACCTCGGCCCGTGCGGGCAGGCTGGCGAAGATGGCAATTGTCAGGGCTGCAAACAAGCGGATCATCAGTTCACCTCCTCGGCCAGCGGTCGGGTCAACCAACCGGTGACAGATGCGTTGCGGTTCAGAACCATGCGGGCGGCGTCCATGATGTCTTCTTCTGTCACCGCCTGCAGAATATCTGGCCAGGCCTGTACATCCTCGACGCTCAGACCGACCGACAGGGCCGCGCCGTAGCGACGTGCAATGCCATCCACATTGTCGCGTTCGTAAATCTGGCTGGCCCGAAGTTGATACTTGATACGCTCAAGCTGGTCCGGGTCGACCCCATCTTCGAGAAACTGGGCGAGGGCGACATCCATCGCCTCTTCTGCTTCTTCAAGGCTCAACCCCGGCGCCGGAACCACGACCACATCAAAGGTGGCATCGTCCATCGACGTGCCGCGATAAAACGCCCCCGAGAACACCGCCTTTTGCTGGTCGAATTGCAGCTTTTCCGTCAGGTAACTGGTCTGCCCGCCCCCCAACACTTCGGCCAGAAGCGTCAGCGCCGCCGCGGTTTCCTGATTGCCCGGGTCGCGTTCCGGCGCGAGATAGGATCGGCTGACATATTCCTGTGCCACCCGCGCATCCCGAAAGATCAGGCGACGCTCGACATTCTGGGGTGGCTCTGCGACCCGGACCCGATCGACCAGGTCCGGCTTGGGTGGAATGACGCCATAATATTGCTCGGCGAGGGTCCGCACCTCTTGGGGTGTGACATCGCCTGACACCACCAGGATGGCGTTGTTGGGGTGGTAATACGTGTCATAAAAGCCCCGCAGATCTTCCATGCTCAGCTCTTTCATCTCGTGTCGCCATCCGATGATCGGGATGCCGTAGCGATGGTTTGCGTATTGCGCGGCATTCATCTGTTCGGACAGAAGCGCCCGCGGGTTGCTGTCGGTGCGCTGGTTGCGCTCTTCGAGAATCACGCCCCGCTCGGTGCGCACGTTTTCGTCGGTGAAGTTGATGTTGCGCATCCGATCAGCTTCCATCCGCATCATCAGTTCAAGCCTGTCTGCCGCCACGCGCTGGAAATACGCCGTGTAGTCATAGCTGGTAAAGGCGTTGTCGCGGCCCCCGTTTGCCGACACAGTCGACGAGAACTCACCCTCGGCCAGCGTGTCGGTGGCTTTGAACATCAGGTGTTCCAGAAAATGCGCCACGCCGGATGCACCGGCTGGTTCATCCGCAGACCCGGCCTTGTACCAGACCATATGCTGCAAGACAGGCGCGCGGTGGTCTTCAACGACAACCACCTGCATGCCGTTGTCGAGCGTGAAACTGGTGACCGCATCATCAGCAGCGTGCAAAGCAAGGGGAGAGACGGTCAGCGCAAGACCGGCAAGCGCGGCGCGTAATCGGGACATGGAATGGGACCTCGGGCAATGTGTGGTGCCCATCAGATACGTTCCCCGCGCCCGGGATCAAGCACAACTGGCAGGTTTGTGAGCGTCGGGCGTCTATCGCCGTCCACGCCGCACGACACGTGGCGGTGCCAGCGGCGTCGGTATGCCCGCACGCTGAAAACTGCGCGAGGTCTGAACCGGGTCAAGTGCTTCGCGGCGATAAGCTTGATTATAGATGTCCTCGCGCACGATGCGAATTTGGGTCAGACGCGATTGGCGGCGGCGAAATTCGGCATCTGCCGCAGCCAGCGTTGCGCGGATATTGGCGTCGCGCCCGAACCGGCTGGCGTGATTGACCAAGGCGCCGTCCGATCCGGGGATCGGTGTGTTGGGCGACGTGCGTTGCCCGCCCAGCGCCGCGGTGCTGTCTTCCAGCGGGCGCTGATCGGTGCGGTTGAATCCGCCCGGAGTGGGCGCGGGCAGCGCCGAAAAGCTCTCGGGCTGTTCCAGTGGTCGTGCAGGCACCACAATGAATTCGTCCGGCCCATCGCCCCGCGATGTGATCTGGCGCAGGCCCTTATTCTCGCACGCGGCAAGAAAGGTAACGGCTATCATTGCACATGCGATCAGTCGCATTGAAACTCTCCCCTGGTCGCGTTGCATTATCGCAGCTTCGCGCCCCTTGTCACGCGCCCTTTTTGGCGTTTGCACCCTCTTGCCCAAAGAACACAAGCCCGATGGCCCCCATGAATATAAAGATATCTGCCACATTGAACACAAACGGATTGTTGATGCCGCAGCAGGACATATTCAGGAAATCCAGCACAAAGCCATAGATCAAACGGTCCAGCACGTTGGCGAGCGCGCCGCCGATCAGCAGGCCTGCGCTGGCATAGGCCAAGCGCCCCTGCGGATGTTTCAGGATCCACCAGATTACGCCGGCGCAAATCACCAGCGCGATGCCGATCAGCACCCAGACGCTTGTCCCATCGCCCAGCAGGCCGAAGTTGATGCCCCGGTTTTCGCCATAACGAAAGTTCAACACAGGGGGCAGCACATCGATCGGATTGAACTGCGATACGCCCATCACATGAATGACCAGGTATTTCGACACCTGGTCGAGCAGAAAAGCGATGGCCGCAGAGATCCACAGGAGTTTCATAAAGCCCTCAATGCCGGAAGTGCCGCATGCCGGTAAAGACCATGGCAAGCCCGGCTTCGTCTGCCGCGGCGATCACGTCTGCGTCCCGCATGGACCCGCCGGGCTGAATGACTGCCGTTGCCCCCGCCTCTGCCGCGGCCAGAAGGCCATCGGCAAAGGGGAAAAACGCGTCGGACGCGACGACCGACCCTTTGGCGGGCGTCTCGGACAGGCCCAGATCATCGGCCATCCGTCCCGCCTTGGTCGCGGCAATGGTCGAACTGTCGAGACGGCTCATCTGGCCAGCCCCGACCCCCACCGTGGCGCCGTCCTTGACGTAGACAATGGCGTTGGATTTCACGTGCTTTGCCACGGTCCAGGCGAACAGCATGTCGGTTATCTCTTGCTCTGAGGGTTGGCGTTTGGTGACCACGCGCAAGTCATCACGGGTGATCCGGCCCACATCCTTGTCCTGCACCAGATAGCCGCCCGACACCTGTTTGACCGCCATCGCGACCTTGGCTGCATCGGCAAGGCCATCGGTGGTGAGCAATCTCAGGTTCTTCTTCTCTTGGAAAATACGGAGTGCTGCGTCTGTGGCCCCGGGCGCAATCACGACTTCTGTAAAGATGGCGGTGATGTCGCGCGCCGTCTCTGCATCCAGTTCGTGGTTCAGGGCGATGATCCCGCCAAAGGCAGACGTCCGGTCACAATCAAATGCACGGCCATAGGCCTCTTGCAGCGTCGCGCCCCTGGCCACCCCGCAGGGGTTGGCATGTTTGATAATCGCGCAAGCCGGTCCCTCGCCTGCAAACTCACTCACCAACTCGAACGCCGCGTCGGTGTCATTGATGTTGTTGTAGGACAGCTCCTTGCCCTGATGCTGGGTGGCCGTTGCCACACCGGGACGCGCCGACCCATCGGTATAGAACGCCGCAGCCTGATGCGGGTTCTCGCCATAGCGCAGGGTTTGCGACACTTGACCGCCAAAGCTGCGACGGCGGGGCGTGTCGCCTACCTGCGCCGCCATCCAGGTGCTGACCGCCGTGTCATACGCGGCAGTGCGGGCATAGGCGGTCTGCGCCAAGCGCTGTCGCAGTGCATAGGTCGTCTGTCCATCATGTGCGCCCATCTCGGCCAGCACAACGTCATAGTCCTCGACATCCACCACGATGTTCACAAAGCCATGGTTCTTGGCTGCTGATCGGATCATCGCCGGACCGCCGATGTCGATATTCTCGATCACCTCGGCGTAGGCGGCCCCCCTCGCAACGGACTCTTCGAACGGGTAAAGGTTGACCACGACCAGATCGATGGCTCCGATCCCGTGCGCGTCCATGGCCGCCACGTGATCCTCATTGTCGCGCAAGGCCAAGAGGCCGCCATGCACCACCGGGTGCAATGTCTTGACTCGGCCATCCATCATTTCGGGAAAACCGGTGACCTCGCTCACATCCTTCACAGTCAGACCCGTCTCGCGCAGCGTGCGCGCCGTACCACCCGTGCTCAGCAACTCGACCCCGTGACCGGCAAGGGCCGTGGCAAAGTCGACCAGCCCGGTCTTGTCAGACACGGAAATTAGGGCACGGCGAACGGGGTAGAGGTTGGTCATGTCGGCAGCAATCCTTCAGTCATAGGCCGGGGTCAGGTCGTCCCGCGCCAGGTCGCGCACGCCCATCGCAGTTTCCTGCGCCTTGGACAAGGACCAGCGCACGCGGGTGGCATAGGCCATCACACGTCCGGTCAACACGATCTGCTGGGTTGCGCGCGGTTTAAGCCGCCCCTTTTCCAGATAGACACTCGGCTCCAGCGACAGGGTCAGCGTGCCATCGTGCCGAAACACCCAGATCTCGCCGCTCTTAAGCGCCATCGACACCGCCGATCCCCCCATGTCCAGTTGCGCATTGGCTTCGGGATGCAGATGGAACCGGATATCAAAGGGGATGCCCGCCAGTTTCTTGGCGTCCATCACCCTGTCAAACAAGCGTTTTTCGGAGTCCTCGAGTGACAAGAGCATATCCTCGCCCGCCATGCCACGGCCGTCAAAGGTCAGCTCAAGCTGGCGCGCATGCGTCAGCCCATGGGTCCGCACATAGCCGTTGTGCCCACCCTGAAACCGCAAGCCATCGGTCGCGTGATCAATCTCGATCGGGACGTGGGTGGGCGCATCTACCAGCGTCTCACGTGCGGTACCACGGTCGGCATCACCCAGCCGCGCGCTGGAATAGCCGTCAAGCGACAGCGCTGAATGCGACGGTGTAGCGCGGCCCGCGCGACGCCAATCGCTGCCAAAACTCGCACCGGACCCGCAATTCACGATGAGCGGACGCCGCCCCGAGGTCAGTTCGAACGCCAGGGTCGAGGCATGGGCGTTGTACCCAGCCTCGGGCTTGGGCGGGGTCGAGGCATCGATGATAATGCTGGTGCGCCCGGAACTCAGGCGCGCATAGCCCATGGACAAGCCATCGGGCTGACGGGTCTTTACATCACAGGCCGCCAGCGCGTGGTCCAACCACCCTTCCTGCCCGCGCCCACCGCCGTGAAATCGCGCGAGGCTCCCGTCGGAGTGGCGCAATGTGCGCAAGGTCGGCGCGATGCGGGCGATGGCGGCCGTTTGCGCGTCCGGGACGGGTCGCCGGGTGTCCTCAAGCGCGGCTGCCGCCCATGTGAGCAGCGTAAAGACATCCAGCAGCTCTTCGGGGTTGCGGGTGGGCAGACCGCCCTGTTCGTCGATCTGGCTGTCGCATTCGCTGGCCAGAGCCGCAACGGCGGGCGCGGCCAGGTCTTCCATCCCTTCGAGCGCGAGTCCGGCATAGATCAGCCCGGTCAAAGCCTCGAACCGCGGCAGGCCCGGCGCAGCGGCATGCCAGCGCTTGGACAGGAACCGCGTCTGTTGCGCGAGGCTCAGATAGAAGCCATCGGATTGCGGTGCGTCATGTCCCCTGAGCAGAAACAGGGCGTGGTTGATCCAGCGAATCAGCCGCCGTCCGGTCAGGTCCGGCGTCCAGCCCGGACCGCTGCCCCGCCCGTACCGATCAATCCAGGCCCACAGCCAGGCCTGGCCCAGCGTGCGGGTGGAAGAATCGCCCACCGCCGCCAGATCGTCCAGCCAGGCAAAGCCATGAATTTCGTTCAGATACGCGGCATCCGGTGCCCTCACGTCCCAGATCAACGCGCCTTTGGCCTCGATCAGCGCCCCGGCAAACAGGTAGTTCCCGGCCACCAATTGCCGCCCCTTGGCAAAGCTGCCGATGGTGCGTGGCTCTGGCGAAGAAACAAAGGCGGTCACCGCCTCACCGCGGGTCGCACGGCGCGCGTGCCAACGGTTCAGAAACCGTGTTTTTCGTGCGGTGAACCCACTGAAGGTGGACATGCTCTCTGCCTCGACGCGTCTACGGCGTTTTGCGGCGCACCATAGCTTGCACCCCAGCCCGAGTCACGTGCCGGTTACGCCGATTTGCGCAGACAGGCGACATAGAACCCGTCCATGCCACCCTGATCCGCCCAGTGGTCCGGGCGCAGGCGCAAGCCGCCTTCCTCGGTTTTCCATGCAGGATCAATGCCGGGCCGATCCAGCGCCGCAGGATCGACTTTGAGGGTCGGGTGCCGTTCAAGCGCCTCTTCCACCTGCACCTCGCCTTCATCCGGCAACAGTGAACAGGTGCAAAAAACCAGACGCCCCCCGGGTTTCAGCAAGGTCACCGCGTGATCGATCATCCGCGCCTGCAGCGCGATCAGCGCGCTAAACTCCGATCCATCCTTGGCAAAGGGCAGATCCGGGTGGCGGCGGATCGTACCGGTCGCAGAACAGGGCGCATCGATCAGGATGGCATCGAACTGGCCTGTTACCTCGAAAGCGTCTGCAACCTGCGTGGCAGCGGTCAGGTGGGTGCGGATCAGGTTCTGCTTGACCCGTTCCATACGGCCCTCGGAAATGTCGACGGCGGTCACATCTGCGCCCGTGGCCGCAAGCTGCAGCGTCTTGCCACCGGGTGCCGCGCAGAGGTCGAGCACAGCCTCGCCCGCTTGCGCATTCAGCACCTTGGCCGGAAGCGCTGCGGCGGCATCCTGCACCCACCAGTCTCCGGCGGTGAACCCCTGCAATGTGGACACCTGACCGGCATCACGCAACCGCACCGATCCCGTGGGAAGTATTTGTCCGCCAAGTGTCTGCGCGACGGCCTCGGTATCGGTCCTGGCGCTCAGGTCTAGGGGCGCACCGGCAAAATGCGCGGCCTCCATCGCCAGCACGGCCTCGCCCCCCCATGCGTCAACCAACGGGCCCCGCAACCATTTGGGCAGCCGCGGGGTGCGCAGCGTCGGCCATTGTTCTGGGCCCTTGTCGACCACTTTGCGCAGCACGGCGTTGGTCAGCCCCTTGAGGTGCCCGTACCGCTTGTGCCGCGACACGATGTTCACCATCGAATTGACGACCCCATGCGCTGCCGCGCCTGCGCACAGCTCTACGGTTCCAATACGCAGTGCGTTGCGAACGGTCAGCGGCGGATATTTCTGCAAATGCTTTTGCAGAATGCGGTCAGCCCGCTCCATTCCACGCAGGGTTTCGGTGGCCAGCCGCTGCGCCCGCGCCCGGTCTGCGGGGTCGAGCCGGTCCAATGCCCCTGCGCCAATCAATTCGGGCAGCAGACGGCCTTCGCCGATGATCTGATCCAGCAAGTAGATCGCGCTGCGTCGCGCGGGCAGTCCCGTGTCGCTCATGGTTGGTCCTGATCGTTCCTGTCGCACCCGCTTGCCGGGGCCAGGCCCGCGCGTATATCAAGGGCATGGCCCAAGAGGAACCCACCATGTCCGATGACCAGACCAAAGATCTGCCCCCCGCGGCCCGCCGCGCTCTGGCCGAGGCCGAAGAGCGTCGCAAAGCATCCAAAGCACTGAAGTTGCCAACCGAATTGGGAGGGCGAGACGGACCTGAACCGGTACGTTACGGGGACTGGGAAAAGAAGGGGCTGGCGATCGACTTTTAGCGGCTAGCGCAGGCGAAACATCGCGCTGTCCCCTGCGCCTCGGTCAGAGGTGAACTTGATCCGCCCATCTGCACTGGCCTGCACCTCCTGGCAGTTATAGCCCAGAGGGTCACCACCCCAGAACAGATCCCGGCAGAAATAGCCGTTTTGCCAGGACCACGTCCCCTCGACATCCCAGCGTGCACCCCGGCCTTCGATCTGGCCATCGGGCATGACCGTCAGTTTGACAAACGGACGGGTCAGGGTCTTGCCATTCACGATCTGAACAAATTCCTGTTGATCGTCGATCTTGATCAGATCGGCGAGTGCCGGAGCGGAGACCCATGCGGCCAGAGCCGCCAAAACCATCATACGCATGCCAAAAGACCCTTGAGTGTGAGCGTTTGTCCCGATTGGTACGCACGGGACCGGTAAATGGTTCACTCAAGGCCGCAAAGCTGCGCGCCTAACCGCGCATGCCCAGCACATCCAGCATGTCATATTGCCCGGGCGCCTTGTCCTGCGCCCAAAGCGCAGCCTTCAGCGCGCCTTTGGCAAAAAGGGCCCGGTCGGTTGCCATGTGCTTCAATACGATGCGTTCGCCCGCACCGGCAAAAAGCACCTCGTGCTCTCCTACGATGTCGCCGCCGCGAATGACGGAAAATCCGATGTCGCCGCGCTTGCGGGCTCCTGTGATCCCGTCGCGTGCCGCATCGCGCACTTTGGCCAGATCGACGCCTCGACCCTCGGCGGCAGCCTCACCCAGCATCAGCGCCGTGCCGGACGGCGCATCCACCTTGTGATGATGGTGTCCCTCGATCACCTCGATATCGAAATCCTCGTCCAGCGCTGCGGCCACCTGCTTGACCAACTGGGTCAGCAGGTTCACGCCCAGGCTCATGTTTCCCGCGCGTACAATCGGACAATGCCGCGCCGCAGGTTCCAACTGCGCGATCTGGTCGTCGCTCATGCCAGTGGTGCCGATGATATGCGCGGCCCGCGCCTGTGCGGCGATTTTCGAAAGCGCGATGGTTGCCTCAGGCGCGGTGAAGTCGATGACGGCCTGGGCCTTGGCCATCGGCTCCAGTGGATCGTCATGAACCAGTGCACCCAGCGCTTGTCCCCCCATCGCCTCACCCACGTCGCGGCCCACCCAGTCGTGGCCGGGCCGTTCCAGCGCACCGACAAGGCGCATCCTGTCGCTGGCCAGTACCGACGTGATGAGCATCTGCCCCATCCGACCCGAAGCGCCTGCAATCACGATCCCGGGCAGTTCTGACATGTCCCGTCCCCTTTTTGGCGGTTTCCCGCTTCCCTAGCCTGCCCTGCGCCGCTTGGCAAAGGTCAGCGCCTGTCTTAGATGGAGCAAATGGCAAAGAACAAGTTTCACGATGGCCCCGGCCCCTCGCAAAGGCAACTGCGCGTGGGCGAACTGATCCGCCGCACCCTGTCCGAGGTGCTGGCGCGTGGCGATGTACACGATCCCGATCTCAACCGCATGTCGATTACGGTTGGCGAAGTGCGCACGTCGCCCGACCTCAAGGTCGCAACAGCCTATGTTTTGCCGCTTGGCGGTCAGGGGCAAGAGGACGTGCTGAAGCTCCTCGCCCGCAACAAGGGTGAACTACGACGGGCCGTCTCAAAGAAGCTCACTCTGAAGTTCGCACCCGACCTGCGCTTTCAGATTGACGAGACCTTTGATCGGATGGACGACACGCGACGCATGCTGAACCAGGACGCCGTGCGGCGGGACACCGAAGCATGATCCGAACGGCGGCAGCGCTGATATTGCTGGCATGGGCCGCTCCCGCCTGGGCCGTGAGCTGTGAAAACATCCGCTTTGCGGACAACCGCTATACCGTTTGTACCGTCGATACCGCGACCGAAGAGTTGCGGCTGTTTCTTTATGACGACGCGGGCAACCCATACGGACAGTTCAGCGCGATCGATCAGGCGCTCGCAGGCGAGGGTAAGACGCTCAGCTTTGCGATGAACGCCGGCATGTACCATGACGACCGGGCGCCCGTCGGGCACTATGTCGAAGACGGACAAGAGATCATGCGCGTGATCGCCAATCCAGGGCCAGGCAACTTCGGCCTGCTCCCCAACGGCATCCTCTGCCTGCGTCCGGGCCGCGCGGACGTGTTCGAGACATTGGACTTTTTAGACCAATCCCCGGATTGCACTTTTGCCACGCAGTCAGGGCCAATGCTGGTCATCGACGGGAACATCCATCCCCGCTTTCTGCCCGACAGCACGTCCCGCTTTGTCCGCAACGGTGTCGGCACATCCGCCGATGGCACCAGGGCGATCTTTGTGATCTCGAACAACAGCGTGACGTTCCATGAATTTGGCACCCTGTTCCGCGATGCACTGGACGTGCCCAACGCTTTGTTTTTCGATGGCAATATCTCGCGCCTCTACGCGCCCGAGGTGAACCGGGACGATTTCGGCTTTGCCCTCGGACCCATTATCGGAACGGTTGAACCCACCACGCGTTAGTCCCGGTCCGCAACCGGCGAAGGCGCGTCTATGTCCAAGCAGAAAAACCTGAACGATCAGCCGGTGGACTGGGCGCTGTTCCGCGTGTCAGCACCGATGAGCATCGGCATCTTTGGCGTGCTGATGGTCGGACTGGCTGACGCGTTTTTCCTCGCCCGCTATGGCGACTTTGCGCTTACGGCGGTGGGCTTTATCTATCCGGTTACCATGACACTCACGTCACTCTCCATCGGGCTGAGCGCAGGCACCAGCACTGTGGTCAGCCAGGCACTGGGCCGAGGTGAAGAGGATGGCAAGCAACGCACCACCATGCACGCGATGCTGATGGGGCTGGGGCTCGCCGCTGCTATGACGTTGGCATTCTACCTTATCGCGCCTTGGCTCTTTGGGCTCATGGGCGCGTCGGACCAGGTGCTGGATGCCGTCATGACCTATATCCCCTGGTGGTGCCTTAGCTTTCCGCTGCTGGTGATGGCGCAGCTTCTGAATTCAGTCTTTCGCGCAGCCGGTCGGTCCGAAGTCGCAGCCGTCACGATGCTGGGTCAGGCCACGGTCAACATCGCCCTGACACCGCTTTTGATCTTTGGCTGGGGACCGGTGCCGGAATTCGGTGTCGCGGGTGCAGGCATGGCCACCTTTATCGCACGGGCCGCGGGATTTGTGGGCATCGTCCTCTATGCCTGGAAAACATCAGAACTCTGCTTTGACGTGAACCCGGCCAAAGGGCTGGTGAAGTCGGTCAAGGGCATCGGGCGGGTCGCAGGGCCCGCGTCACTGTCAAACGCCATCAATCCGCGTGGCATGGCAGCAGTAACCGCCGCGGTTGCAATTGTCGGCGACGCCGCCGTTGCGGGCTTTGGCGCGGCCACCCGCGTTCAATCACTCCTGTTTCTGCCCATGCTGGCCATGTCCGCCGGTATCGGACCCGTGGTCGGCCAGGCTTGGGGCGCGAATGATCAAAACCGCGCGCAAAAGGCCGTGCGCCTTACATTCTATGCCTGCGCCACCTACGGCATCATACTGGATCATACTGGCAGCGATCCTGCTGGCCTTCGCCCGGCCAATCGCGGCGCTTGTGGCCGACAACGCGGACGCGGCAGAGTATGGCGCACAATACCTTCGGCTCGTGGGCCTGTCCTTTTTCGGGTATGGTGTCCTTGTGATCGGCAACGCCGCTATGAATGCACGCGACTGGGCGGTCTGGTCCATGGGCCTGAGTGCTGCGCGCATCGCGCTGATCTACATTCCCTTTGCTTGGATCGGCGTGCTGATCTTTGGCTACACCGGCATTCTGGGGGCCGCTCTGCTGGCCAATGTGCTGGGCGCCTGGGGGGCGATTGTCGCATGCCGCGCCGTTGGCCTGCTGGGCACTGATATGCCAGGGGTGAGCGGCCCCGCCAAAGCGGTGAACACCGTCGCGTCGTCCGATTGACAATGGTCGTATCGCTGCGATAGGCGGCAGCCTTTATTCAGACACGAGGGCGCTATGGGTCGTTCACGCAAAGGACGCGATATTTCGGGGTGGATGGTGGTGGACAAACCCGCAGGCCTCACCTCGACCGCCGTGGTGAGCAAGGTACGTTGGGCACTGCAAGCCAAAAAGGCCGGACATGCCGGGACCCTTGACCCCGAAGCCACCGGCGTATTGGCCGTCGCACTGGGCGAGGCCACGAAAACCGTCCCCTACATCACAGATGCGCTCAAGGCGTACCGCTTCACCATGCGGCTGGGTCAGGCCACCAACACCGACGATGCCGAAGGCGAAGTGATCGCACGCGCTGACGCCCGGCCCACAGACGATCAGATCAAAGCCGCACTTGGCACCTTTGTGGGCGATATCATGCAGGTCCCGCCCAAGTTCTCAGCCGTCAAGATCGACGGCCAACGCGCGTACAAGCTAGCGCGCGCGGGCGAAAACGTGGATATCGACGCCCGCCCACTCTGGGTCGAGGAACTGGTGCTGACCGACCGCCCCGACCCTGATCATGTCACGCTTGAAATGGTCTGTGGCAAGGGCGGCTATGTCCGCTCGATCGCCCGCGATCTGGGGGCAGCGCTGGGATGCCATGGCCACGTTCGCGAACTGCGGCGCATCTGGTCAGGACCGTTCGAGGCCTCAGACGGTCTGACCTTCGATCAGATCGAAGAGATGGCCCGCACCCCCGCGCTGGACGCATATCTGCGCCCGATCGAAGAGGGTCTGGCTGACCTGCCCGAACTGCGTGCCACCGCCGAAGGGGCGGCGCGTCTGCGCAACGGCAACCCCGGCATGGTTCTGGCAGCCGATGTCGACTATGGCGAGGAATGCTGGGCCTCGTTTAACGGCACACCCGTTGCCGTTGGCCGCTACAAGGCAGGGGAGTTGCACCCTGCGCGGGTCTTCAACCTGTAACAGTCACTGTATCTGGGGCGGCAAAACGGTGAGTCTCCGGCCCTTTTTGTTACAAATCCCGGCAATTCGGTAAGCCCTACGTGAGGTCCCTATCAATTGGGGACCGACCAGTCCAAATTCGTCTCATCAAGTTCAAAACGTCCAAAACCGATGAGATATGATATGACACATGTTACCCTCCGCACCGTTGGCACCGTCCTGACAGCCGGCGCCTTCGCCACCATCGCATTTGACGCCTTTGGCCAGGCGCTCAGCCCGCTCTTTGGCTATGCGAAACTGGCCCCCGTCGGCCTCGCCGGCGCATCGATCAAAGCGATCTTTGGCGCGAACCCATCGGGTGCCGCACACCTGTTGCACGCCCTGACCGGCCTGATCTTTTATGCCGTTGGCTACTTTGCCATTGCCCGTCCGATCCAACTGGCCGTCATGCCGCGGCTGCACTGGTCAATTACCGCCGTGGTCTATGGCATCGCGCTCTGGGTCTTTGCCCTCTACTTTATGGCGCACCTCGTGACCGGCAACAAACCGTTCCTTGGCTGGACAGGCATCACCTGGGTCGCTCTCTGGGGCCATATTGTCTACGCCCTGGTCGCAGCAGCCATCATGGAAGCCAAAGGCGCCGTGCTGGACCTGCGCCGCGAACCGATGGCTGTGCCTGCCGAATAACGGCACCTGAACAAACCGATTGATGGGGCGGTCTGCGACTGGCAGAACCGCCCCATGATCGTTCGGACCCACACCAAGGGCGACGCGCCCTCCACCGCTGTCTATTCGGACTGCGAACTCTACCGCTACAGCCTGACCCGCATCTGGGACGACGGAGGGCGGCGCGTGAACTTTGTCATGCTCAACCCGTCCACCGCGACCGAGGTGCAGAACGACCCCACCGTCGAACGATGCGAGCGCCGGGCGCGCACCCTGGGCTATGGCAGTTTCGCCGTCACCAACATCTTTGCCTGGCGCGACACCGACCCCCGCGCCATGCGGGCGGCGGCGGACCCCATTGGCCCCGACAATGACCCTGCAATCCTTGAACGCGCCGCCTGGGCCCATGACGTGATCGCTGCCTGGGGCACACATGGTGCGCATCTGGACCGCGGGGCGCATGTCTCGACACTCCTGCAGTCAACAGATCGCCCGCTGTTTCATCTGGGCCTGTCCAAGGCCGGACACCCGAAACACCCGCTCTATCTCCCCTATGCACAACAGCCGGAACCTTGGCGCACCACCGAGGCCGTTAACCTTCATTAACCAGTTTCTCGGATTGGTTTTGTTTCAACCTTGGGTTTGTCGTAAGTAGGGTACGGGCAACTCCGCCCATCGAGTGGATTTTTACTATGCTGTGGCTTGCAGGATTGATGGGGCTTGTGGCGGTCGGCGCAGTTGGCGTGATCGACATGACAACGCCCGAGGAAGAAGACGACACCACGCTTGAGCCGAAAGCCAAGACCGAAGAGGACGCAGCAGGGGCCGACACCGAACACCACACAGCTGAAGCCGAAGCAGACACGGCCGAAGCTGCCCCCACGACCCAGGGGTCCGAAGGCGCCGACGTTCTGATCGGCGCAGACGACGCTGATGAACTTCATGGCGAAGAGGGCGATGATATCCTCGACGGTGGCGATGGGGACGACACCCTGCATGGCGAAGACGGGGCAGACAGGATTGCAGGTGGCGACGGTGCCGATGACATGTACGGCCACAACGATGACGACATTCTGGACGGCGACGCAGGCAATGACGAAATGCATGGCGGCACCGGCGATGACGTGCTGCGGGGCGGCGACGGCGATGATGCGGTGCACGGCGGTCTGGGCGATGATCTTGTGGATGGCGGTGCCGGGCAGGACACGCTTTTTGGCGGCTGGGGCAATGATGTCGTCAACGGGGTTGTCGACGACCCGAATACCGATGCTGTGGATGACACGGACGATGCCGACTATCTGAACGGTGGCGGTGGTGATGACCTTATCGCTGCTGGCAATGATGATACGGTGACCGGCGGCGCGGGGGCCGATACCATCGTCGCAGGTGACTGGATCGAAGACGGCGCTGCAACGTCCATCGTGGATTTCGATACCGAAGAAGACAGCGTTCTGCTGATCTACGACGATGAGGAAGAGCCGCCAGAGGTCGCCCTTGAACTTGACCCTGACGATCCTTCCATAACCCGGGTAATGATGAACGGCGTCGCGGTGGCCAATGTCACCAACGGCTCCGACATCTCGATGGACGATATCGCCCTGATGCCGCTCAGCCTTGCCCTGAGTACAGGCATGGCACCGCTCTAGGCCTCGCAATCCCCGTTGCCAAGGCAGCGAATCTCTCCTATATGCCCGCATCCCCGGTGACTGGCCGGGGTCATGGCCCCGTGCTGGACGACATCCCGGCCGGCGGCGTCTCACTCTAACCTGAAAAGGAGATACCGATGTCGATCACCGCTGAAGACAAAGCACGCGTGATGAAGGAATACGGCACCAAGGACGGCGACACCGGTTCGCCCGAAGTCCAGGTGGCCATTCTCAGCTCGCGCATCGCCACGCTGACCGAGCACTTTAAGACGCACAAAAAAGACAACCATGGCCGCCGTGGCCTGCTGAAAATGGTTGCCCAGCGCCGCAAGCTGCTCGACTACCTCAAAGGCAAGGACGAGGCGCGCTACACCGACCTCATCAAACGTCTGGGTCTGCGCCGCTAAAGCACAGGGACACCAACACAACCGAAAGCCGCGCTGAAACTGGCGCGGTTTTTTGCATTTCAAACCAAAGGTGTCATGTCTTGCGCCAAACCGACACGTGACCGGCACTGTACCTGTCAAACGGTGTGCGGTTCCAGTCAGACCATCGTTCTTCCAATACCAGCCCAGCGATACGCGCCATCAGATCCAGCTCGGCGGGCCAGGCATATCGAAACGGGATCGACAGCGTCCGGCACGCCGGACCGTCCATCCAGACATGGTGCGACACGTGTGCTTGGGTGACCACATCAATCTCCTCCACGCCGAAATGGGTGTCCGTAGCGGAAAACGCCAACTTGGTTTCCCCTACCGGCAATCGTTGCAACGGCGGCACCTGTGTCTCGACAACAAAGCGGCCCCCTCGGGTCAAATGACGCGCCGCGTTTTCAAAACAGGCGACCTGCGCATCCTGGGTCGTCAAATTGTCGATGGTGTTGAAGATAAGATAGACCAGCGAAAACGCACCCGGGACACGGACCTTCATCATATCCCCAATCTGGACCTCAAGGGGCGGCACGCCTTCCTTCTTCCGCAATTCACGGATCATCGCGCGCGAAAGCTCGATGCCCTTCACTGTGCGGCCCGTCGCGGCGAGGGGCAAGGCAATGCGCCCGGTGCCGATAGCGAATTCAAGAATCGAACCCTCGCCGGCCAGTTCGGCCAGAACCTTGGTCGTTTGACGGATCAGTGCCGGGTCATTTCCACCGTGGTCACGGTCATAGGTCCGCGCAATGTCCTGTCCGAAAAAACCGTCGCTCTCTGTGTTCATATCAATCGCCTCACATGCGCACCGAAACACGCCCTCGCTTTGCGCTCAAGGTCGCAGGCATCCAAGGCAACACAATACGCAGCCCGTCATCGGAGTAGACCAACGATGAATCGATCCTAGTTTTCCGGTCATGCCGCAGCTTCCCAGCATCGCCCTCTCCGTTCGCCAACCCTCGGCATGGGCCATCATTGCGGGCCACAAACCCATCGAAAACCGCAGTCTGGGATCAATCCGGGCCGGGCGGATGAGCCTAGGCCGGATTTGCATCCATGCAGCCAGCGGCCTGAAGGAAGAAGAATTCCGCTACCTCTTTTGGCGTCTGGAGCAGCACGGCGTGCGATGCCCCGCGCCCCTGGACTTGCCGCGCGGCGCCATCATCGGCTCGGTCGAGGTCACGGGCATCATCACCGAAAGCGACAGTGAATGGTTCGGCGGTGCCGCGGGGCTGACGCTGGCAGATCCCGTGCCTTGCACGCCCATCCCGGCCCCCGGCGCACTGGGCTATTTCGAATGGACCCCCGGTGGCACCCTCGCCCCGCCCACCCGCTGGATGCAAAACTGGGGCACCGCCGCGCCCGGTGCCCAGACCGATGATCTCTTTCCCGATGCCCCCATCGCCTTTGCCAAAGAGCCCAGGAAACCCTGGTCCTGAAAGCGGGTTGGCGGGCGGGCGCCTTTGCGCAGCAAACAGACCAGCCCCGTCCCATCATCGTGATTTGCCGCGCCCAATCATCGCAGCGACAGTGTGCAGATGATCCGAGTCCTCTTCCTTTTCTGCATCGTCCTCCTTAGCGCAGGCCCCGCCATGGCCTGCGGCGCCGAGAGCCGCTGCCAGATCGGCGACCGGCACTACTACATCGCCCTGCCACCCGGCGCAGACCCAAACACTCCGATGCCGGCAGCCTTCTTCGCACACGGCCTCCAAGGCACTGCGCTCGGCATAATCCGCAATCCACGCCTGCGCGATGTGGCCGCCGAAAACGGCTTTGCCCTCATCGCCGTCAAATCCCGGACCGACGACTGGTCGATCCCCGGCGGCCCCGAAGAACGCGCCGACCGTGGCGCCGACGAATTGGCCTATATCGATGCGGTCCTGTCCGACGTCACCGACCGCTTCAATGTCGACCCAAAGCGCATCGTCATGTCCGGCGCGTCAGTCGGTGGCATGTTCACCTGGTATCTGGCCTGCAACCGACCCGACGCCTTTGCGGGCTTTGTGCCCATGTCTGGCACCTTTTGGTCACCCTTGCCCACCCGCTGCAGACACCCCGTCAACAGCATCATCCACTTCCACGGCAACAATGACCGCACCGTTCCACTCGAAGGCCGCGTGGCCCGTGGCAAACAACAGGGCAGCGTCACGCAGGCCTTCCGCCTCTACACGCGCCACGGTCGGTTCCGCGATCAAGGGCAGGTACAACTTGGCGATATGACCTGCACCACCTCGCGCAATCGCTCCGGCAATCTCCTGAATTTCTGCCTCTATCCCGGCCGCCACGCCTTTCGCTCGGCCAATCTGGGCATCGCGTGGCGCATGCTTCAGGACGCAGGCCGCCTCTGACCGCCGCGCGTCAATCCATCCGCTTTCCAACCTGCCCGATCTCGTGTATGTGCGCGCAATCTGAAAGCACGGCGCCCGGACCTCAGCGCCAATGAGATTGGATGGTGCCCAAAGAAGGCACCGAGGTCAGGGGGAATACGCCCCCTACGCAAATGGCCAACCGGCCAACTTAGGAAACATGTATGTTCAACGAGACGAAAAAATCCATGCAGTGGGGCGAAGAAACGCTCACACTCGAAACCGGCAAGGTCGCCCGTCAGGCAGACGGCTCCGTGATTGCCACGCTGGGCGAAACCAGCGTTATGGCCAACGTGACCTTCGCGAAAAAGCCAAAACCGGGTCAGGACTTCTTTCCCCTGACCGTCCACTACCAGGAAAAATACTACGCCGCGGGCAAAATCCCCGGCGGCTTCTTCAAACGTGAGGCCCGGCCCACAGAGAAGGAAACCCTGACCGCCCGCCTGATCGACCGTCCGATCCGGCCCCTGTTTGTCTCCGGGTTCAAGCACGAAGTGCTCGTGATGTGCACCGTGCTCAGCCACGACCTGGTGAACGACCCCGACATCGTCGCGATGATCGCGGCCTCGGCAGCCCTGACCATCTCGGGCGCGCCGTTCATGGGCCCCATCGCCGGTGCCCGCGTGGGTTACGAGGATGGCGAATACATCCTGAACCCAACCGTCGATGACATGCAGGACCTACGCCTGAACCCCGAGCAGCGCCTCGATCTGGTGGTCGCCGGTACCAAAGACGCCGTGATGATGGTCGAATCCGAAGCCTACGAACTCTCTGAGGCTGAAATGCTGGGTGCGGTGAACTTCGCCCACGAGCAAATCCAGCCCGTGATCGACCTGATCATCAGCCTGGCCGAGGAATCCGCCAAGGAACCCTTCGATTTTCAGGCGCCCGACTACTCGGACCTGTCCACAGCCGTCAAAGCCGCAGGCGAAGAGCAGATGCGCGCCGCTTTCGCAATCAGCGACAAGCAGGAGCGCACAACAGCCGTCTCCGAAGCCCGCGCCGCGATCATCGACGCGCTGACAGAAGAGCAGCAGGAAGACCCGAACCTCGGCTCCGCCATGAAAGGGCTCGAAGCCTCCATCCTGCGCGGCGACGTGGTCAAAACCGGCACCCGCATCGACGGTCGTAAAACCGACGAAATCCGCGACATCGTGTGCCAGACAGGTCTCCTGCCCCGGACCCACGGCTCGGCGCTGTTCACCCGTGGTGAAACCCAAGGCCTCGTGGTCACAACGCTCGGCACCGGCGACGACGAGCAGTTCATCGACGCCCTGCACGGCAACTTCAAATCCAACTTCCTGCTGCACTACAACTTCCCGCCCTACTCAGTCGGCGAAGCGGGCCGAGTGGGCCCCCCCGGACGGCGTGAGATTGGTCACGGCAAACTGGCCTGGCGCGCGCTCCAAGCCGTGCTGCCCGCCTCGACCGACTTCCCCTACACTGTGCGTCTGGTGTCGGAAATCACCGAATCCAACGGCTCGTCCTCCATGGCGTCTGTCTGCGGCGGCTCTCTATCGATGATGGACGCAGGTGTGCCGCTGAAATCGGCGGTCGCCGGTGTGGCCATGGGTCTGATCCTCGAAGAGGACGGCAGCTACGCCATCCTGTCCGACATCCTGGGGGACGAAGACCACCTGGGCGACATGGACTTCAAAGTGGCGGGCACCGAAAACGGCATCACCTCGCTGCAGATGGACATCAAGATCGCAGGCATCACGCCCGAGATCATGGAGAAAGCCCTGGCACAGGCCAAAGACGGCCGGATGCACATCCTGGGCGAGATGAGCAAAGCCATCACAGGCGCCGCCGAATTCTCCGTCCACGCTCCGCGCATCGAAACGATGCAGGTGCCCACCGACAAGATCCGCGAAGTGATCGGCTCGGGCGGCAAGGTCATCCGCGAGATCGTGGAAGTGTCGGGTGCCAAGGTCGACATCAACGACGACGGCATCATCAAGATCGCCTCGCCCAACGGCGACTCGATCCAGAAAGCCTACGACATGATCCACGCCATCGTGGCCGAGCCTGAAGAGGGCGCGATCTACACCGGCACCGTGGTCAAGATCGTGGACTTTGGCGCCTTCGTGAACTTCTTTGGCAAGCGCGACGGCCTGGTGCACGTGTCCCAAATCGAAAACCGCCGCCTGAACCATCCATCAGACGTCCTGAAGGAAGGCCAAGAGGTCAAGGTCAAGCTGCTGGGCTTCGACGACCGCGGCAAGGTCCGCCTGTCGATGAAAGTCGTCGATCAGGAAACCGGCGAAGAGGTCAAGAAAGAGGAAGCGGCGGAGGGTTAGCCTCAGCTGCCGCACCCCCGGCTCGGGCTGGGGGTGCGAACAAAATTGCTTCAGCACCGCTAAATGGCCACTTGATGACGACGCCTGGTTCCACAGCGAAGGAGCAGCGGATGCCAAATCCCCTTCACCTTGCGAACCTGTCTTCTGACCGTGCGCCGGACGGCACCCTGTTTTATTGGACCAATGATGAGGCAAGGGATCACACATTGATCCTGTCACAGCGTGACTTCGCGAACCCAAGCGTTTCAGACGCCTCTGATCTACTCAAAGCTGCACGCCAACGCTTCATTTACCGGCATCATGGGCACAAAGGCTCCAGGATCGTTAAGCTCATACCATTGAACCCGCTCAACGGCCTTCTCCCGCGAAAATATGCTTTTGCCGAGTTCCAGAACACCCAAATGGCCCAAGCGTTGGGATTGGAAGTGCCAGCGACCTGCGCATATCTTGAAAAGCGCCGCTGGTTTGCAGGCACCTCCTGTGTCGGCACCGTTTTCGAAGATCTGGAGGGTTATCGCGAGCTTTCCAAACTCCTACGCCGCAAAACCCTCTCCATTGCCGAATGCGGTGATATCGCAGCTCAAGCACTCACAGACCTTTATAATGCGGGCGCCAATCACCTGGACGCGCGGGACGCCAATATCATGGTGCACCCCGACACCCGCGCGACATCTATCATCGACTGGCAACATGCTACTTACATGGCGCCGCGCGCGGCTTGGCTGCTCGAGCATCTCGCCGGATTTTACATACAACGCAGCCCTGAGCATCGCGACGCCTATCTGGACTCTGGCTTGCTGCATCAGTTACATGCGCGCAGCGCGCACCCCGCGCCTTACCACACTTTCAGTGCGCGTGTTTTGAAGCTCGCCAGCCGCAAACGCCCTTTATCCGAACGCACGAAACTGCTACCCGTGCCCGTCTGAAAAGACTCAACCTTTAATAGCCCATCGGCAAGATACATGACGGCGGCAGCCAACCAAACACTGCTTCAAACCGGTAGAAGTCCGTCAGACGACACGACCCCTGCGTCGCGCAAACTTCGGATCATGGTGTCGGCTTTGACACGCAAGCGCCCGATCCTTGTCGCCAACATGATACGGTCCTTCGGGGACATGGCGTTACCAGCCAATTGCGACGTCAAATGCCTCATAGTCGAAAACGACACCGCACCTGCAAGCAAAGCGGCGGTAATGGCCTGCCTGCCTCTCTCCAATGATCTGTCGCTGGACTATGTGCTGGAGCCTGAGTTGGGCATTCCATTCGGTCGCAATCGTGCCGCCAAAGAGGCAATCGACTGGGGCGCCGACCTTTTAACCTATGTCGATGATGACGAGTTTGTCGATCCCCAATGGCTGGTCGAGCTTGTAAGGCGCTACCGTGAGACGGGTGCCACGCTCATCGGCGGGCCAGTTCTCATCCCGCCCAGCAGCGAAAAGCTGACCCGGGTCGAACAAGCGTTTCACAATGATCTGACAGCTCACTACAAAAAGCGCGCCGCCGGCGCGATCCCCGCTGCCAAAGAGGGGCGTGCCAGTCCGGTCACAAACAACTGGCTGGGTGAATTATCGCTCTTCACAGAGCACGGGATCTGGTTTGACGAAAGCCTGCGCTTCACCGGTGGTTCGGACAGCAGGTTTTTTCACACTGCCCGCGCGCGAGGGTTCAAGTTGGAATGGGCGCCCAAGGCCGTGGTCTATGCCGACATGACAGCAGATCGGCTGACCTTCCGCACGCAACTGCGAGAGGCGCACAGCCGCGCGATCAACCGCATTCGATTGGATCAAGTAGACAAACGCTTCTATTGGGCGCGGCTTCCCTTCAGCCTTTTGTTCAAACTGATCAGCGCCGCAGCGCTCGCATTGACCCTTCCGTTCACAGGCGGGCGCGGTATCCTTAAACTCACACAGCGCTTAGGACTGATAACCGGTCGCATCACTGCCGCTTTTGGCGGCAACTCTTCACTCTATACAAAGATTTTTGGAAAATGACGGACACTACTGTGCGCGCGGCCGGCGATCCCGTCCTGATCCTGACAATGAAATGGGGCACGCTCTACGGCCCGGAATACGTCAACCGATTGGCCGCGGGTGTGGCAAAGCATCTTTCACGTCCACATCGCTTCATCTGCTTTACCGACGATACAACCGGCCTTGATGCTTCCGTCGAGGCGATGCCATTGCCCGACATGCGCCTGCCCGGTGGCCACAAAGATACCCGGTGGCGCAAACTCGGGCTGTTCTCGCCAGACCTGTTCGGCCTGTCCGGCACCGCGCTCTTTCTCGATCTTGATCTCATTGTCGTCGCTTCGCTTGATCCATTCTTTGAAGACGATGCTCCGTTCCGCATCATCCGCGATGACAGCCTGTTTCGCGCCAAACCCCTGCGGCGGGTCAATCCAAGCCGCGACCGGTTCCTGGCCTCGGTCGGCAACTCATCAGTTTTCAGGTACGAAATTGGTGCGCATAGCTATATTCTCGACGCGTATCTGGCTGACCCCGCAGCGGCCACTGCTCAATTCGAAATCTCGCAACAGTTCCAATCTGCCCAACTCGCCAGGCACGGCCACCTGACCTACTGGCCCGAAGACTGGTGCGTCAGCTTCAAAAACCACTGCGTCCCACGCGGCCTTCGCAGCTATCTCTCCGACCCAACCTTGCCCGCTGGCGCGCGCATCGTCGTCTTTGCAGGTGAACCCAAAATGCACGACGCCTTAGCAGGCAAGGGTGGCAAATGGTACCGCAGGATCGGGGATGTCACTTGGCTTCGGAATGCCTGGGAAAACCCATGAAAATCCGTTTTCTGGATGAAGCGTTCCGGACCCTAAAGTATCTGAAACGCAGGCGTCGCGCGCTGGCCGAAATTGCCACACGCTCCGTTGCGCCGCAGCCTCACCCGCTCGACACGAAACTCATCGTGTCCATGACCAGCTATCCGCCCCGCTTCGAAAAACTCGCAACGACGTTAAAGGGCGTTCTGCATCAGACAATGGCCGCAGACCAAACCATTCTCTGGATCGCCAAAGATGACATAAACCTGCTGCCAAACAGCGTGTTGGATCTGCGGTCAGATGGTGTCGAGATACGAAGCTGCCCTGATCTCCGATCATACAAGAAAATCCTGCCGCTGTTGAAGGAAGCCCCAGACGCAACCATCGTGACCGCGGATGATGACGTCTATTATCGGCCCGATTGGCTCTCGAAAATCGTGACGGCCCACCACCAAAGCCGTGCACCCGTCGTTTGCGTACGCGGCCACTTGATCAAGCTGCAGGATAACGGCCAGCCGCGCCCATATGGTGAATGGCACATGAACTATTCACCCGCGACCCAATCCGGTCTGATCTTTCCGACGGGCGTATTGGGTATCCTCTATGCGCCCGGCTGCTTTGACCCCAGGGTCACAGACTGGGACATGGCCTCAACGCTTTGCCCCACGGCAGACGACATCTGGCTGTACTGGATGCACCGCCTGAACGGGGCCGAAGCGCTGAGGTTCGGAGGTCACCACCGCGTGCTTGAATGGGAGCGCAACCCCAAAGAGTCGCTGCTGACCGTCAACGCCACCGGCGGCAATGATCGCCAGATCGCGGCCATGATTGACCATTTCGGGTGGCCCGACCTTTAGCCGCACCACCCGGCAAATTTAGTTCGGCGCCTTGGTCTTGCGCAGATAGGGCAGCACCGTCTCGAACTCGCCAAACTTTGCCTTGGCATCCTCATTCGATACGGTCGGCGGAATGATCACGTCCTCCCCCGGCACCCAGTTCGCAGGCGTCGCCACACCCTTGGCCGACATCTGCAACCCGTCCAGGGCCCGCACAATCTCGGCAAAGTTCCGGCCCACGGTCATCGGATAGGTCATCGACAGCTTCAACTGCTTGTCGGGGCCAATGATGAACACCGACCGCACCGTGGCGCTATCCGCAGGGGTCCGGCCATCGGGCAGATACGCCTCGGCAGGCAACATATCGAATGCCTTCGACACCTCAAGCCCCGCGTCGGCGATGATGGGAAAACCCGCCGTCGCACCGGACACCTGCTCGATATCACCCTTCCACTTCTTGTGGTCCTCAACCCCGTCCACAGACACACCAATCACCTTGGTGCCGCGCTTCTTCCACTCATCCGCCAGCTGCGCCACCGCACCGAATTCGGTGGTGCACACGGGCGTAAAGTCCTTGGGATGCGAAAATAGAATGGCCCAGCTGTCGCCAATCCACTCGTGCAGCGAAAGCGTGCCGTGGTCCGTTTCGACCGTCAAATCCGGGATCGTGTCGTTGATGCGCAAACCCATAATGTCCTCCGTCGGAATAGTAATGACAGACGCAACCTAGGTGATCTGCGGCCCCATTGCATCCCCCGACTTGCGGGCACACATCCACGGTGCCACAGTCCGCCCAAACCTCAGGGAGTCTTCCAATGCTCGAAAAGCGCGATTTCTATATCAACGGCCATTGGGTCGCCCCACAAAACGGCACCGATCACCACGTCATCGACCCCTCGACCGAAGACGCCACCGCCGTCATCTCACTCGGCGGCACAGAAGATGCAGAAGCCGCCATTGCCGCGGCCAAGGCTGCCTTCCCCGGCTGGATGGCCACTCCAGTCGAGGACCGGATCGCCCTCGTCGAAAAGCTGATCGATATATACAACACGCGCGGCGAGGACCTCGCCCAGGCCATGTCCGCCGAAATGGGCGCCCCCATCGACATGGCGCGCAGCCAGCAGGTCGGCGCAGGCACCTACCACCTCAAAAACTTCATCCGCGCCGCCAAATCCTTCGACTTCATCAAACCGCTCGGGGACCACGCCCCGAATGACCGAATAATCCACGAACCGGTCGGCGTCGCGGCCCTCATCACCCCGTGGAACTGGCCCATGAACCAGGTGACGCTTAAAGTGGGTGCCGCCGCCATCGCGGGCTGCACCATGATCCTGAAACCGTCCGAGGAATCCCCCCACAACGCCATGATCTTTGCCGAGATGATGGACGAGGCGGGCTTCCCTGCGGGTGTCTTCAACCTCGTGAATGGCGACGGCCCCGGCGTCGGTACGGTCCTATCGGGCCACCCCGATGTCGACATGGTCAGTTTCACCGGATCGTCCCGCGCCGGCCGCCTCATTTCCAAAAACGCAGCCGATACGCTGAAACGCGTGCATCTCGAATTGGGCGGCAAAGGCGCCAACGTTATCTTTGACGATGCCGACGAAAAGGCCGTCAAACGCGGCGTCCTGCACATGATGAACAACACCGGCCAATCCTGTAACGCGCCCAGCCGGATGCTCGTCCAACGCCGCAAATACGACGCCGCAGTGGAAGAAGCCGCCGCCGTTGCAAGCAAAGTCACCGTCGGCCCGGCATCCGAAGAAGGCCGCCATATCGGGCCGGTCGTGAACGAAGTCCAATGGACCAAGATCCAGGACCTCATCCAAAAGGGCATCGACGAAGGGGCCAAACTCGTCGCAGGCGGCACAGGCCGGCCCGAAGGCTTCAACAAAGGCTACTATGTCCGCCCCACAGTCTTCGCAGACGTAAACAACGACATGACCATCGCGCGCGAGGAAATCTTCGGCCCCGTCCTGTCCATCATCCCGTTCGAGACCGAGGAAGAAGCCATCGAGATCGCCAACGACACGCCCTATGGCCTCACCAACTACGTCCAGACTCAGGACAGCGCCCGCCTCAACCGTATGGCGCAAGCGCTCCGCTCCGGCATGGTCGAAATGAACGGCACCAGCCGCGCCGCAGGCTCCCCTTTCGGCGGCATGAAACAATCCGGCAACGGGCGCGAGGGTGGCATCTGGGGGATCGAAGACTTCCTTGAGGTCAAAGCCGTCTCCGGTTGGGCGGCAGAGTAACGGTCCCCCTTCTCTGGTTCAAAAAAATCCCGGGGGGAGGCGCAGCCGGGGGGCTGGCCCCCCTCCAACCTCAGCCTCCCCATACACCCCTCCGGCATAACGCCGTAGGGCGGGGTTTACCCCGCCTCCCCCTTACGTTCACACTTTCTCAACATCTCCGACCGTGCGCTGCGTTAACACATCCCTCTGACGTCAATCAGTGCATCATCGGTGCACAGGCTGTGCACAGGTTGTGTACGGACGGTGCATCGCCCCAAACCCCTTGTTTGCAAGGCGTTAACACGGCTCAAAGAACGTAGCGTCATCTTTACCTGTTGCGTCCCCACCGAACGTTGCGCCTCAGAACGGCGCAGCACTCCGAAACCGCATCACGCGCCCCGAATCCGGGTGCTTGACCCGCAACTCCTCGGAATGCAGCATCAACCGCTCAAAGTCCCGCGCAGGCCCATCGGCATAGAACGGATCCCCCAGGATCGGATGACCCAGTTCCGCCATATGCACCCGCAGTTGATGGCTCCGCCCCGTCCACGGAAAAAGCCGCACCCGGCTCTCTGTTTCCGTGTCCCGCAGCACCCGCCAATCGGTCACCGCGGGCTTGCCATTCTCGTGATCCACATGCTGTTTCGGGCGGTTCGGCCAGTCCACAATCAGGGGCAGATCAACGCGCCCCGTCTTGGGCGTCATCCGCCCCCAAACCCTTGCCACATATGTTTTTTTCGCCGCTCGCAGCTCAAACTGCTTTGACAGAAAGCGCTGCGCATGGGGTGTCAAACCGAACACCATCACCCCGCTTGTATCCCGGTCCAACCGATGCACCAGCAGCGCCTGCGGCCACACCGCCTGCACACGGCTCAACAGGCAGTCCGACAGATGCGCGCCCTTGCCCGGTACGCTCAGCAAACCCGAAGGTTTGCACACCACCAACATCTCCGCATCATCATGCAGAATGTCCAAAGGATCATCAGGCGGGGCATAGACATCATCCATCCCGTCCGCCTCTCAAATGCGCAGCGCAAAGGCAACCCCCATCACGTTTCAGAGAGGGCAACACTCATCATTTGCCTAAACCATCCGCCCATGTTCTCTCAGTGATATGAGATACTTAGCAGCACTGCTCTTTCTACTTCCGACCCTCGCCACCGCCCAGTGCGGCCCCGATGCCGCCTGCGAAATCGACGGCGGCACATATCACATGATCGACGGCGGAAACGGCACAGACCTCGCCCCCGCCATGGTCTTTTTCCACGGCCACAACGCCACCGGCCAGATGATTTTTCGCGGTGGGATCAAGTCGGATTTCGCGGATCAAGGCTATGTCGTGATCGCCCCCAACGGCACGCCAATCGAGGGCCGCCAAACCCGCCGCTGGTCCGGTCGGGACGGCAGCACACGCGACGATGTCGGCTTTGTGCTCGACGTCATCGAAGACGCCAAAACCAAGGCAAACATCGACCCTAACCGCATCTATATGGCTGGTTTTTCTGCAGGTGGTTCAATGGCTTGGCTCATGGCCTGTAAAGAGGCTGAGCATTTTGCAGGATATGCCTCCATCTCCGGCGCGCTGCGTGAACCCAATAACACAACCAATTGCCCCACGGCCCCGGTCCGCTTCCTGCAAATTCACGGTTTCGCGGACAATCAGGTCCCCTTCGAAGGCCGCGCCATCCGCGACTGGCACCAGGGCAGCCTCTGGGACAGCCTCGCCCTCGCCCGCGCTGCCAACCAATGCCGCACCCACCCCGACACCATCGAAGTCGGCGAGCGGTTCCGCTGTCGCGACTGGAACGCAAGCTGTTCAGACGGCGCCATAAAATTCTGCGAACACGATGGCGGACACGGTATGCCGCGCGGTTGGACGACGCTCGCCCGCGACTGGTTCGAAACGCCGTAACTTCATTCCTGCCAGTACTGGTCAATCCATTGAGCGGGATAGAAAAAACGACGTATGCCCTTAAATCCCGATCTCATCTTTAGCGACCGCCTGATGTGCTCATAGGGCCCAAGAAAGGGTAGGTCTTTGCTATACTGACCAGCCAATGCATCCGTTGGATTAAGCGCACCGGCAAAAATGACAACCCGCGCATCCGCGGGCAGCCGCGGCGGGAAAAAGAAGTTCAGTGGGAACGCGCGAATGCAATCAATCCGAAAGTGCCTGACCCAGCGACGTGGCCAAAGCTTAATCCCGCCGGGCGCGTTATGGGTGACAAAGGACTGTTCCCATTCGTATTTGTCTGCCGCTGCCTGAGGGTCAGCAAAGAACTTTTCTTGTAAACGCGCCAATGCCCCAACGGGCATCCTGTAGATCGATGTCTGACCCGATCTGTGAAAAGGCTTTGCTGGATTGTTCGCCAAAATAATGTCTTCAGGCGATCCATATTCAAAAAACCGATCCAGAGATCCTGTGACGACGACATCAAGGTCCATGAAAAGTACCGGGCCATCCAAGCCCGGCAAACTGCTGGCCCACAGGCGCGATTTTTGCCATTTGCCGCGCGTGTTCTTTGGCAACTCTGTGTTCAGAGGCGGCAGGTCGTGACATATGATATCTGGATGCAAGCCCTCGCGCGTATCGGTGAAGCAAACAAATTTCCAGGGTGCCGTAATGTTGCGGGAGACCATGGCGTATAGGCGGTTGATGTACGGAGCGCCATATTTGGTGCCCCAGTTAATACACATGACCTGCTTCATACGCTCACGCATATTCGAACAAACACCAAAGTCAAGCGAGCCGCGTCACGCCTTCACACGTTCAGATTTCGGGTCATACATCGGCTTCAACGACGCCTCTGCCCGAACCCGCGTGCCCGCCACGTCAATCTCGTAGGTCGAGGCCAGAACATCCGCCGCGCTCTCTCCCTTGCACGGCACATAGCCCAGACCCATCGCAGCCCCCAGATGATGCCCATACGCACCTGAACTCAGGTAGCCCACAATCTCACCGTCCCGCATCACAGGTTCGTTGTGGTAGAGCAGCGGCTCGGGATCGGTCAGCTTGAATTGCAGCAGACGGTTCGCCAACCCTTCGTCCTGTTTGCGCAGCACCGCATCGCGCCCGATGAAGGACGGTTTGTCCTTTTTCACGGCAAAGCCAAGGCCTGCCTCCAACACATGGTCTTCGCAGGTGATGTCGTGCCCGAAGTGGCGAAAGCCTTTTTCGATCCGGCAGGTGTCCATCATGTGCATGCCGCAGAGCGACATACCCAAATCCTGCCCCGCCTCATAGAGTGTTTCGAAGACGTGACCGGCCATGTCTGAGGAGACATAAACCTCCCACCCCAGCTCGCCCACATAGGTGACGCGGTGGACACGGGCGAGGCCCATGCCGATCTCGATCTCCTGCGCTGTGCCGAACGGGTTTACGTCGTTTGAAAAGTCCGCCGGGCTCACCATTTGCAAGAGTTTACGGGCATTTGGCCCCATTACAGCCAGCACACCTTCGCCAGCGGTGACGTCCGTGATCACCACGTTGAACTCACCCACATGGCGCCGCATCCAGGTCTGGTCTGCGAGCCGCGTGGCCGCAGGGGTCACAACCAGATAGGCCGTTTCAGACAGGCGTGTGACGGTGACATCCGCCTCGATCCCGCCGCGGTCGTTCAGGAACTGGGTATAGACGATCTTGCCATTCGGGACCGAATAGTTACCGCCACCCACATAGTTCATGAACGCTTCGGCGTCGCGCCCTTCAACACGTATTTTGCCGAAGGAGGACATATCATACATGCCTACATTCTCACGGATCGCCTTATGTTCATCGGCCACGTTGCCAAAGAAGTTTTGCCGTTTCCACGAGTATTCATAGGCCGGGTCCTGACCATTCCGCGCGAACCAGTTGGCACGCTCCCAGCCTGCCAGCTCCCCCATCACCGCGCCGTGCTGTAGCAGGTGATTGTGGAACGGCGTGCGCCGCACGCCGCGCGCCGTGGCCTTCTGGCGGTAGGGGAAGTGGTCGGCGTAAAGCAGGCCCAGCGTCTCGGTCGACCGATCCGCGAGATAGGTCTTGTTCCCCATGAAGGGCTGCATCCGGCTGATGTCCACATCACCCAGATCGAAGGGCTTTTGGCCGTCTTCCATCCACTGCGCCAGCGCCATGCCCGCGCCACCCGCTGACTGGATGCCGATAGAGTTGAAGCCACACGCGACCCAGACATTGTCCATCTCGGGTGCGAGGCCAAGGTGGTAGGCGTCGTCGGGTGTGAACGACTCCGGCCCATTGAAGAAGGTGTGAATGCCCGCTTCGGCGAGCATCGGCATCCGGTTCACAGCCGCTTCAAGGATCGGTTCGAAATGGTCGAAATCCTCGGGCAGTTGGTCAAATTCAAAGTCACGCGGAATGCCGTTCACAGCCCAGGGCTTTGCATTGGGTTCAAACGCCCCCAGCAGCATCTTGCCCGCATCTTCCTTGTAATAGGCACACTCATCCGGCACGCGCAGCACTGGCAGTTGCTGCAGGCCCTTGATGGCCTCGGTCACGATATAGAAGTGTTCGCACGCCTGCAGCGGCACGTTCACACCCGCCATCTTACCCACTTCATGGCCCCACATGCCCGCACAGTTCACAATCATCTCGCAGGCGATATGGCCGTTCGTGCCGTCCTCCCCCTGCCAGTCAACACCTGTGACGGTGCGTCCTTCGCGCACAATATTGCTAACGGCAACACGCTCTTGCACCTTCGCGCCGCGCTGCCGCGCGCCTTTTGCAAGGGCCAATGCGATATTGGCCGGGTCCCCTTGACCATCCAGGGGCAGGTATACGCCGCCGGTGACGTCTTCGATGTTCAGATGCTCGTACTTCGCCTTCACTTCGGTGGGCGAAATCTCTTCGACTTCCACACCAAACGCACGCGCCATGCCAGCCTGACGTCGCAGTTCTTCAAGCCGCTCTTCGGTCAGCGCAGCCGTGATTGATCCCACGCGCTTGAAGCCAGTGGCAACGCCCGTCTCCGCCTCAAGATCGCCGTAGAGTTCTTGAGAGTACCGCGCCAGCTTGGTCATGTTGGCGGTCGCCCGCAGCTGCGCAATCAACCCCGCCGCATGCCACGTTGTTCCCGACGTGAGCTGCTTCCGCTCAAGCAGCACGACATCTGTCCACCCTAGCTTGGTCAGGTGGTACGCAACCGAACAGCCAATCACGCCACCACCAATGATGACAACGCGGGCGGAGGAGGGAAGATCAGGCATGTTGTATCCTCAGACGATGGTATGCCCAGCCGCGCGCAGGCGTCGGGCGATTTCGGCAATATGGGCAGGGCTGACTTCGCAGCAGCCGCCCACGATCGTGGCACCAGAGGCCACCCAAGACATGACGTGGTCGGCATAAAGGTCGGGCGTGAAGTCGCGTCGCAAGGTCAGGGTATCGACGGTCGGTTTGTCATCCATGAACCCTTCGCTGATCTGCTCGAACCCGTTGGCATAGGCGCCAAAAGGCAGCGACGTGCCCGACAGCCCCGCCAGGGCAGGCGCAATGGCTTCGGGTGTGGAACAGTTGATCAGGATGGCGCTGGCACCGCCCTTTTCAGCGACAGGCACCGCATCAGACACGGGCTCACCCGAGCGCAGCAATGTTCCGTCCGTATCATCCACCGTAAGCGCCAGCCAAACGGGTAAGCCGAGGGGCACGCTTGCGGCCAGGATATCCCGCGCATGGGCGACAGACGCGACCGTTTCGCAGATCAGCAGATCGCAGGCGGGCGCGAGCAATGCGGCAATCTCAGCAAAGAGCGGCACAGCCTCGTCCGATGACGGGTGCAGATCAGGGCGATAACTGGCGCGCAAGGGCCCTATAGCCCCCGCAATACGACCTGATCCGTGCTCACGTCGCGCCGTGCGCGCCTCGTAAAGCGCGCTTTGGTGCAAGGCAGAAAACGCACCTTCAACAGGCGTATCGGTCAGTCGGTCATGGTGAATGGCATAGCTGTTGGTGGTGGCAACCGTCGCCCCGGCGGCAAAGAAGTCGCGATGCACATCCGTCACCAGACCGGGATGATCCAGCATGATCTGTGTCGACCACAGCGGCGTGGGCTTGTCACCGGCGCGATGCACCAGTTCCTGCCCCATGCCGCCATCAAGAAGGGTTATGTCTGCCATCATGTGTCTCCGTCAGGGGGTCCGGACACCGACATGGTGTCTGGTCCGGGCTCCCTGTTGGACATTCCTCATGCACGCAACCGTTCGTTTTCCGGGTCCCATAGTGGCTGATCAGGCTGCACCATCGCCGGATAGCGCTTGCCATACATCTCGATCTCAAGCGCTGTGCCGGGCGCGGACAGGTCCGTCCGCACGACACCCAAAGCCACCGATTTGTTGATCCGGTATCCCCACGCGCCTGATGTGGTTTCACCAACCACATCATCCCCGTTCCAGATGGTCGACATGTAAGGCGCGTCCTGATCTCCGGCCTCGACCGTCATGGTCACAAAGCGCTTTTTCGAGCCTTGCTGTTTTTCGTTCAGCAGCGCGGCTTTGCCAGGGAAATCCTGCGGTTTGTCCAGTTTGACAAAGCGGTCAAGCCCCCCTTCGAACAGGGAATAGTCGGTCGACAGATCGCCTTTCCAGGCGCGATACCCTTTTTCGATCCGCATCGAGTTCAGGGCGTACATGCCAAAGGGTGTGGCCCCGGCATCAATGATGGCGTCATAGATCGCAGGAATGTCGGCCATCGGCGCATGCACTTCCCAGCCCAGTTCCCCGGCGAAGGACACGCGCAGCATGCGGCAGGCCCTGCCGACCACGACCGCGTCCTGATGGGTCAGCCACCCCAGCGAAAGATCCGCCTCGGTGCCAATGCTCTGGAACAGGTCACGCGACTTCGGCCCACACACAATCAAGGTCGACAGTTCGGTGGTGTGATCCGTCAGGGACAGGCCCGCAGGCAGGTCCTTTTGCAACAATTCAAAGTCATGCCACTGCGCAGGGGCCGCGGTGATCAGGGTAAAGTCGTCTTCGGCGTGGCGAATGATCGACATCTCGGTCAGGATTCGACCTCGGCTGTCAGGGAAGTATCCAAGTGTCATGCGGCCAGCCTTGGGTAGAGCCCCTGCGATACGACCGCGTAGCCATTCGGCAGCCCCTTCTCCGCTCAAATTGAAGCGAGAGAACCCGGGCAGGTCCAGCACGCCAACACCGTCGCGCACGGCTTCCACCTCGGCCTTGATCCGCGGCTCCCACGGCCCCGCCCGATCCCAGGTCTGGGCCGCGTCATCAGACGTGTCATCGCCCGGCTGCGCAAACCAGTTGGCGCGTTCCCAGCCGTTATAGGCACCCATCTGGCCCCCGGCCCCGCGGATACGATCATCAATCGGCGACAGCTTCTTGTCGCGTCCCGCGTGCCATTCGAAATGCGGGAAGTGCATGCCGTACTCGTGGCCGTATGTTTCGAGCGCTTTGGCAAGCGAATAGTCGTGGTCGGCATAGTCGGTGTAACGCCGCGGGTCTGTGGCCCACATATCCCACTCCGTTTCGCCATGCATGATCCATTCTGACAGGACCTTGCCCGCCCCACCGCCCTGCGCGATGCCGAAGGTAAAGCAGTGTCCTTCGAACGCGTTCTTGACGCCGGGCATAGGGCCGATCAGTGGTAAACCGTCGGGTGCGTATGGAATGGGCCCATTGATGTTCCGCCCAACCCCGGCAGTACCAAGGACGGGCACGCGCGCCATGGCATCTTCGATATAGAACTCCAGCCGCTCTAGATCGTCAGGGTATAGTTGGAAGCTGAAATCCTCGGGCATCGGGTCTTCGGGGGTGATCCAGTGCGCCTTGCAATTCCGCTCGTAAGGCCCAAGGTTCAAACCGTTCTTGTCCTGCCGCAGGTAGTAACTGATATCCACATCGCGGATGATTGGCAGTTTGCGGCCCTTTTCCTTGGTCCAGGCGGCGACCTCGTCAATCTCTTCGGTCAAGAAGTATTGGTGCGACATGACCACCATTGGTACAGTACGCCCGCCAAATGGCTTGAACATCTCACCCACGCGCTGCGCGTAGTAGCCCGCGCAGTTGGCAACGTAATCACAGCGGATGTCGCCCTTGTCCGTCTTCACGATCCACTCATCACCGTCCCGCTCGATCCCTGTGGCCGGGCAGAACCGTTCGATCCGACCGCCCAGATCACGCGCGCCCTTGGCCAGCGCCTGGGTTAGCTGCGCGGGGTCAATATCACCATCCAGCGGGTCCCACATACCGCCCGCAAGTTCGTGGATCTCCATGAACGGGTGGTATTCCTGCATCTCGGACGCGGTCATGATGGGCATCTCAAGCCCCTGATAGCGGCCCATGCCAGCCACCCGCTCAAACTCCTGCATCCGTTCTTTGGAATGCGCCAGACGAAGAGAGCCGGTGACGTGGTAGTTCATCGGATAGTCAACGTCGTCGGCAAGCGTCCGGTACATCTCAAGCCCGTAGCGCTGCATGTTCATGACAGCCCACGACCCCGAGAAGTTCGGACAGTTGCCAGCCGCGTGCCAGGTCGACCCCGCCGTCAGTTCGTTCTTTTCCAGCAGCACGCAATCGGTCCAACCGGCCTTGGCCAGATGGTACAGGGTCGACGTGCCCACGACGCCGCCGCCAATGATGACCACGCGGGCCGTTGTTGGAAAATCACTCATCTCAGTCCTCCCGTTGCGGCACACCGTCCGCGATGTCGTAGTAGTCGCCTTTCGAGGCGGTAAAGATATGGCGGTCGAGCGTCAGGCCCGTCGCGCCGTCCAAAGTGCCAAGCGAGAAGCTGATCTTGTCCTCGCTCTCCATTTTCCAGAACAGGAAACAGCCGCATGTGGCGCAGAACCCGCGCTTGGCGAAATCGCTGGACGCAAACCATTTCACGTCGCCTGTGACGGTCACATCCGTGTCGTAGGCCAGGCCCGAAGCCCAATGATGGCCCGACTGTTTGCGGCATTGCCCGCAATGGCAGGCGCTGGTGCGCAGCGTGGCGGCAACCTCAAAACGTACAGCCTTGCAATTGCATGATCCCGTCAGCATCCTACGCCCTCGCCGGTGTCGATGACGCGCCCAACAGGACGCCATAGATGACAAAGCAAACCGCCATACCGCGCCGGACCCAGACGTTGAACACGGCCCCAAGCGCCGCCCGCCCGATGCCAGCCCCCAAGGCGGTATAGCCGGAATAGCTAAGCGCCGTGATCGTCAGGGCTGTGGGCATGATCAACCACATCTGGTCCCACACCGGCACATCCGGTTGGACAAACTGCGAAAACGCGGCAAGGTAACCAGCCACGCTTTTGGGGTTGATCGTGGCGATGATGAGCGCGCGGACATAGATCGACCCGCCAGACAGGGCCGCGACTTTTGGTGCCGTGCGCGCCATCAGCCAGCCGCGGACACCCAGATAGATCAAAAAGCCCGCGCCAATCAGCTTGGCCGCAAAGAACGCCGTCGGGGATGCAGCGATCAACGCAGTGATCCCCGCCGCGGAGAGGATCAGAAACAGGGTCGCCTGCGTGAGGATGGCAAGAACACCGGGCAACGACCGGCGAAATCCCAGCGTCATGCCATTGGTGATACAGTTCACGGCGTTGGGGCCAGGCGTGGTCACGAACACCACCCAGAACAGCGCAAATATGATCCACCCCTCGACCGACATCAGTAGATCGGCGGTGCAATGGCCCAGATCGCCACCGCCGGTGCGTCATAGGGGTTTTCCCACCGAAACGGCTCGCCCCGAATGCGGAAACTGTCGCCGGGGCCGATGACAAAGGTCTGACCCGCAATTTCAAGCTGCAACCGACCCGAGATCAGGTACCCGACCTCTTGAGTGGGGCGCGTCACCGGCTCTGTGATCTCGCTGTGCGGCTCGAATGTGGAATGCACCATCTCGAAGTCATCGGTCAGGTCAGGAGACAGCAGCTCTTCGACCAAACCGGCGGTGCGTGACCCGATCGGGCGGCGGGCGCCGCTGCGCACCACATAGCCTTCTTCCTGCGCCGGGGCGACGCCACGGTGGAACAGGGTCGAGACGGCGATATCCAGCTTGCCCGCAATGTGGCGCAAATCGGTGATCGACGGCTCGGACAGGTCGCGTTCAACCTGACTGACCCAACCCACGGACCGCCCCAACGCATCGGCCATATCCTGCAACGTCAGCCCGCGTGCCTTGCGAAGCGCGCGCAAATCCGCGCCCAGGCTGTGTGCAATCGTCGGGTCAGATTGAAGCATGGTCCGTGAAATTCTCCTGTTGAATTTCACGTAAGGGAAAGCCCGATGAAAAATCAAGCCAAATTTTCACGCTCGGGCAAAAACATCCGCCAAGATGTCAGCCAATGCGTCCGCATCGTGCTGTGAAAAGGCGTCCGGCTGATCACTGTCGATATCAAAAACAGCGATCAACCTGCCCTGCGCATTCGTCACCGGCAGGACCAGCTCGGACCGGGTTGAACTGGCACATGCGATGTGCCCGGGAAAGGCATCGACATCCGCCACCAATTGCACTTTGCCCGTGCGTGCTGCCGCCCCGCAGACGCCGCGCGAGAACGGGATTTGCAAGCACCCATGCCCGCCTTGATAGGGCCCGATCTTTAGCATTTCGGGCCCGGTCACCCGATAAAAGCCGGTCCAATCGAACCGGTCATCGCTGTGGTGTACCTCGCAGGTGACGGTTGCCATCAAAGCAATCTGGTCATCTTCACCTTCGGTCAGGCTTTGGATCGTTTTGGCAAGTATATCGTAGTCCGGCACGGTTGGCCCTTTTTTGGATCGTCAGACCCGGGGCGCTGCCCCGGACCCCGTCGTATTGCTGGTCAGAAGAAACTTACACCCGCTCAATTGCGATGGCTGTTCCTTCCCCGCCGCCGATGCAGATGGCTGCCACACCGCGTTTGAGGTTCCGTTTTTCCAGTGCATTCAGCAAGGTCACCATGATCCGCGCACCGGAGGCTCCGATCGGGTGGCCAAGGGCACAGGCCCCACCGTTGACGTTCACGACATCATGGCTCAGCCCCATTTCGTGCATGAAGGCGAGCGGGACAACGGCAAAGGCCTCGTTCACCTCCCAAAGGTCCACATCGTCTTTGGTCCAGCCGATCCGGTCCAGCAGTTTTTGCGCGGCAGGCACCGGAGCCGTGGTGAAAAGCCCAGGCGCCTGGGCGTGGCTCGCATGACCCAGGATGCGCGCCCGCACGGTCAGCCCTTGTGCCTCGACCGCGTCTTCGGAGGCAAGCGCGAGCGCCGCCGCCCCGTCCGAGATCGAGGAGGAGTTCGCAGCTGTAACGGTGCCACCATCGCGGAAAGCAGGTTTCAGGTGCGGAATCTTGTCGGGCCGCGCGGTGCCCGGTTGCTCATCGCACTGCACCGTCACCGTGCCCTTGCGCGTCTTGACCTCGACCGTGGTGACTTCTTGGTCGAATGCACCAGTTTCGATAGCCGACTGCGCGCGCCTGAGAGACGTCAGCGCATACTCATCCTGCACGTCGCGGGTGAACTGATAGGTTTCAGCGCAATCCTCGGCGAATGTCCCCATCAACCGCCCTTTGTCATAGGCGTCTTCAAGCCCGTCAAGAAACATGTGATCAATGACCTGCCCATGGCCCAGACGCGCACCGCCGCGCATCTTGGGCAGCATGTAAGGGGCGTTTGTCATGCTCTCCATCCCGCCCGCGATCATGGTGTCGGCATGGCCCAGCGCGATCTGGTCAAACGCCATCATCGCGGCCTTCATGCCGGACCCACACATCTTGTTCAGGGTTGTGGCGGGGACATCTTCGCCCAGGCCTGCCGCGAAACCGGCCTGCCGCGCGGGGGCCTGCCCCTGGCCCGCGGGCAAAACGCACCCCATCAGCACTTCGTCCACCGATGTGACCCCGGCCCCGTCCATGGCGGACTTCATCGCGATGCCGCCCAGAGCGGCGGCAGACATGTCAGACAGCGCCCCCTGAAATCCGCCCATCGGGGTGCGCGCGGCCCCGGCGATCACAACTGGCTTCATGGTGTGGCCTCCCGTCTGATGATGGCAACCTAATAGTAAGGATTGCGACCTAGACACACAATGTAACCAGAGAATTGCAAGAGGGCGCGCATGGATCTTCGCAGCCGATCAGAGGAAACCCTGCAGGTGGTGGCCGTACATGACAGCCGCATCGACGCAGCCGTGGCCATCGAATTCAAGGAAGCGATGCGCAGCGCGACCGACAACGACAATGATACGGTTGTCCTGGATTTGAGCGCGGTGCAGTTCATCGACTCAAGCGGCCTGGGTGCCATTGTCGCCGCGATGAAACAGATGGGTCAGTCGCGCAAACTGGCCTTGGCCGGTCTGACACCCACGGTCGAAAAAGTGTTTCGGCTGACGCGCATGGATAGCGTGTTTCCAGTTTTTCCGACCCTTGATGGGGCGATCTCCGAATTGAAGACCTGACTGTGTCGACCCGAATGAGAGCCCATTCCATGACCCGCACGACATTTTTGCCCGCTTTCGATATCTCGGTGATGAGCGGACAATTGGCCGTCAGAGACGCACTCAAGCAACTGCTGGACGGGCTGAAACCGCTCGAGCTTGATGTCGAAGAAGCTGGCACGGTCGAGCTTGTCATGGCCGAAGCCCTGAACAACATCGTCGAACACGCCTATCCCGAAGGAGAAAACGCTGGACACATCAACATCACCTGTGAGCATGGCCAAGATGGCTTGCGTATGACAGTTGTCGATACGGGCCGCGCGATGCCGGATGGCCAGACACCCGTGGGGACCGCTGCGGATTTGAATGTTGATCTGTGCGACATGCCAGAAGGCGGGTTTGGCTGGTTTCTGATCAAGGACCTGGCCAAGGACGTGACCTATCATCGTCAGAACGCCGAAAACCTGCTGCACCTGCGGCTGGCGGTCGCCCTGGGTTAAACCTGTGGTTGGTGTCGACCGGGTGCGATTTCGCAAAACAGTCAACGACTGACCATATTCCTGCCCAAATCAACCGGCATATCTGAGCCTGTAGCTGCATATAGCTTCCCTCGGTGTCGCGTTTAATTGCCCCCACCCAGTGCGCGGCACCGAGGATCTTCTTCCAGACATTCGAGTGGACAAGCCGCATGTGCCCGTTAGGTTGCCCAAGGCAATTTGACGACTGATGGGGACCCTCATGCGCGACTTTCACCTGCCCGGCCGTTCGCCTGTTCTGGCTTCTTCCGGCATGTGCGCCACATCGCACCCGCTTGCCGCCCAAGCCGTCATCGACATTCTGAAATCTGGCGGCAACGCCATGGACGCCGCTATCGCAGGTGCCATCCTTCTGGGCATCTGCGAGCCACAGATGACGGGTATTGGGGGCGATTGCTTTGTGCTCTGGTCGGACCCCGACGGCCAAATCCACGCGCTCAACGGCTCTGGCCGCGCCCCGGCGGCGCTGGATGCAGCGCAGTTGCGCGACCAGGGCGAGACAACAGTCCCCGCCTACAGCGCCCATTCCGTCACTGTACCCGGCGCGATTGATGCCTTTTGCACGCTGTCCGACCGTGTGGGGCGCCTGGGCCTCGACCGCATTTTGGCGCCTGCCATCCACTATGCCGACACCGGCGTGCCCGTCGCCCCGCGCGTCGCGTTCGATTGGGCCGCGAGCGAAGAGGTCCTGCAAGGCAGCGCGCGTAGGTCATATCTGATCGACGGCGCGGTCCCCCAAAAAGGCCAAATGTTCGCCGCCCCCGGCCAGGCCGAGGTGCTGCGCCGCATCGCAAAGGACGGGCGCGACGCCTTCTATAGCGGCGAAGTGGCCGATGACATGCTGGCCACGCTGAACGCCATGGGCGGCACACACACAGCCGATGACTTCGCGGCCACCGCCTGTACCGACACCACTCCGATCAGCAGCACCTACAAAGGCATCGACCTGGTCGAGCATCCACCAAATGGGCAAGGCGCAACCGCCAACCTGATGCTGAACATCCTCGCCCATTTCGACATCGCGGGCATGGACCCGTGGGGCACCCAACGCGCCCATATCGAAGCCGAAGCCGCCAAGCTGGCCTATGACGCGCGCAACCGCTTCCTCGCCGATGCGGACCACACGACGCGGCTCGACCACATGATGGCCCCGGAAACTGCGGCGGACCTCGCTGCCCTGATCAACCCGAAACAGGCGATGCCAAACGCCACGACCCTCAGCGAACAGGTGCACAAGGATACCATCTATATCACCGTCGTCGACCGCGACGGCATGGCCGTATCGCTGATTTACTCCATCTTCCATGGCTTCGGGTCCGGCATTGCCACCGACAAGTTCGGCATCCTTTTCCAGAACCGCGGGGCCGGGTTTACGCTGGAACAAGGGCACCCAAACGAACTCAAGGGCGGCAAACGACCCATGCACACGATTATCCCGGGGATGCTTGCCAAAAATGGCAAACCGATCATGCCGTTCGGGGTCATGGGCGGTGCATACCAGCCCAACGGTCACGCGCGCTTTGTCTCGAACCTGACCGATTTCGGCCTCGACCCGCAAACCGCGATTGACGCACCGCGCGCGTTCTCGGATGCGGGCGACATGAAGGTTGAACGCGGATACTCCGATAAGGTCCGGTCAGAGCTGAGCGATCTGGGCCACAAGGTCAGCATCCCGGACGCAGCTATTGGCGGCGCACAAGCGATCCTGATGCGCGACGATGGCGTCCTCGAAGGGGCAAGCGACCCACGCAAAGACGGCTGCGCATTGGGGTATTGAAGCGCGACGCTACGTAGGGTGGGCAATCTGCCCACCACCCGTCAATTCAACTGAAAGTGCAGCGGGTACGACCCATCCTCGAACGGACCAAACAGGTCCGGGATATCCGGGTGATCCACGGGCTGGCCCGAATAGTCCGCCACCAGATTCTGCTCGGACACATACGCCACGTAATAGCTCTGGTCGTTTTCAGCGAGCAAATGATAGAACGGCTGGGCTTTCTTGGGGCGGCTGTCTTCGGGGATGGCTTCATACCATTCCTCGGTGTTCGAAAACTCTGGATCCACATCAAAAATCACACCGCGGAACGGGTGTTTCTTGTGCCGTACAACTTGGCCCAGATGATATTTTGCGCGCGTTCTCAACATCACATTGCGCCCCCTACTCCTCGTCACTACACGGTGCAAGGGACATTTGTCCAATAATTGAGCGCGATTTCGCTGGAAACAGTCTGTGAACCTTACCTTAACAGTATTGGAAATTGTTGCGCCTGTTTTCCTGCTGGCGGGTATCGGATTTGCCTGGGTCAAGGTCGGGTTGGAGTACCGAATTCAATTCGTCACGCAATTGGCAATGACTCTGTCCTTGCCATGCCTGATCTTCGTTTCGCTTATGCAAACACAGATCGATCCGGCAGCGCTGGGGGCCTTGTCGCTTGCGTCAATTGTGGCCTATGGCGTGATCACTGTGGTGATCCTGATACTGGTCCGCCTCGGCCAACTGAACATGCGCACCTACGCAGCACCCCTGATCTTCGGCAACACCGGAAACCTGGGTCTACCGCTTGCGCTTTTCGCCTTTGGCGATATCGGTCTCAGCTATGCCATCATCGTGTTCGCGATCATGGCGCTGTGGTCCTACACCTTCGGCATCTGGCTGGTGGCAGGCACCGGCGCCTTCGGCAAGGTTTTGCGCGAACCGTTGGTCTGGGGCACGGTGCTGGGTGCGTTGTTCTTGTGGCAAGGCTGGCAGACACCAACGTTTCTGACCAACGCGCTGGATTTGGTTGGGCAAATGGCGATCCCGATGATGCTGATCACCCTGGGTGTCGCGGTGGCGCGGCTGTCGGCGAAGGGGTTGATGCAGGCAGCAGCGCTTTCAGCCGTTAAACTGGCGCTGTGCACCGGTGTCGCTTGGATCGTGGGGCGATACTTTCAACTCGATCCGGTCGCCTTCGGCGTGCTGGTGCTACAGGTCGCCACACCGGTTGCCGTCACCTCTTATCTTCTGGCCGAGAAATATGGCGCGCAGTCAGACAAGGTGGCGGGGTTGGTCGTAGCCTCGACCCTGATGTCGGTTGCTGCGCTGCCGCTAATCCTTGCCATTGTACTGTGACAAAACGTGATTTCCACGCGCGCGATTTTCGGCTAAACTGCTTCAAAATATAAAAATAGCGAGACGAGGCAGATGAGCAGACTCTTTCGCGCAATGGCTTTGGTTCTTTTGGCTGCCAGTTGTGGTGGCGGGTCGGGTACGGCCCCCAACCGGTTGGACAACGCCTGTTCCATTGTTCAGGAGCGCCCCGAATACCTTCGCGCCTTCCGTGCGGTCGAACGCAAATACGGCGTGCCGGTGCACGTGCAGATGGCGACGATCTATCAGGAAAGCAAATTCATCTCGGATGCGCGCCCCCCCTACCGCTATGCGGCGGGCGTGATCCCGACTGGCCGCATTTCCAGCGCTTATGGCTACAGTCAGGCGCTGGATGGCACATGGGACGAGTATCTGGATTCGACAGGCAAGCGCCGTGCGCGTCGTGACAGCATCCGTGATGCGACCGATTTCATGGGCTGGTACATGGCCGAAACGCAATCTCGCCTTGGCATCCCGGTCACCGACACCCGCAACCAGTACCTCGCCTATCATGAGGGGCGCACCGGCTTTGCGCGCGGGTCCTATCGCAACAAGGCATGGCTGATGCGTGTCGCGGGTGAGGTCGACCAGCGCGCCGACATGTACGCGCTGCAATTGCAGGCCTGCTAGCGATCAGTTGTTCGGCGCGGCGCGTCAAACAGGCGGTTCGACAACGTGCCGCCTGTTTCCACTTCAGCCAGAATGACGGTGGTCTGACCTCCGCCACTGTCGTTGATCACCCATTGGCGCAATTCGACCGGGTTGCCGGTGAACTTCATCTGGATATTGCCGTATTCAGGGTGTTCCGGGTCTTGCGCAGTTACAACGGTGGCTGTGCCATCGAAATCATGCCCCACCACCATATTGGCCCGACTCAGGTTCACATTTCTTGCAAGGATCAGGGACAAGGGTGTGCGGCGCAGCGGGTAAGTTTCCGGCGGCTGGTTCGACTTCGAGTCGACGATGTAAACAGCATTCGCTGACGCAATCACCAAGCCTTCGTTCGGCGCATCGTATTCAAAGCGCATCTTACCGGGGCGTTTGATGTAAATCTTGCCAGTGTCCGCACTGCCATCGTCATTGATTTGCGTGAATGTACCCTCAACGGTCCGCAAATCGTTCAAGTAGCGGGAAATTGCATTCAGCGGCAGCTTGTCCGCCCACGCCGCCTGTGCTGTCACAACAGCGACAGCAATCGCTGCCATACGGGTCATCAGGGTCATACCGCTCACCTTTCGCATCTTGGTCTTGACCCTGATATAGGCCGAGACCATCTGATATGCGATATCAACGGTGCGCGCCTCTACGCAGTTCCCCGCCTACCCTTGTTCAGGCACCAGAATCTCGCGCTTACCCACGTGGTTGGCCGACGACACAACGCCCTCGTCCTCCATCTGCTCCACCAGACGTGCGGCCTTGTTGTAACCGATGGCCAGCTTCCGCTGAATGTAAGAGGTCGAGCACTTCCGATCCTTGATCACAATCGCCACCGCCTGATCGTAAAGCGCATCTTCGCCATCCGTGTTGCCACCCAGACCCAGAACGGCGTCGATATTGCTCTCCTTCTCCTCATCCGGCCCATCGACCACGCCCGACACATAGTCCGGCGCGCCAAAGGCCTTGAGGTGGTTCACGATCTCTTCGACTTCCTCGTCGCTCACAAAAGGCCCATGGCAACGGGTAATCTTGGCCCCACCCGCCATGTACAGCATGTCACCCATGCCCAACAGCTGCTCGGCCCCCATCTCGCCCAGAATGGTGCGCGAGTCGATTTTCGAGGTCACCTGGAAGGAAATCCGCGTCGGGAAGTTCGCCTTGATGGTGCCCGTAATAACGTCAACCGAAGGACGCTGCGTCGCCATGATCAGGTGGATACCCGACGCCCGCGCCATCTGCGCCAAGCGCTGGATACACGCCTCGATCTCCTTGCCCGCGACCATCATCAGGTCGGCCATCTCGTCCACGATCACGACGATGTACGGCATCGCCTCAGGCGCAAATTCCTCGGTCTCGAACACGGGTTCACCCGTCTCATCATCGAAACCCGTCTGCACCGTGCGGCTGAACATCTCATCCTTCGCCAGCGCCTCTTTCACACGACCGTTGTAGCCGTCGATGTTCCGCACGCCCATCTTGGACATCTTGCGATAGCGTTCCTCCATCTCGCCCACGACCCATTTCAGGGCCACGACCGCCTTCTTGGGATCGGTCACAACAGGGCTCAGCAGATGCGGAATGCCATCATAAACGCTCAGTTCCAGCATTTTGGGGTCGATCATGATCAACCGGCATTCCTCGGGCGTCAGCTTATAGAGCAGCGACAGGATCATCGTGTTGATCGCGACGGATTTACCAGAACCGGTGGTCCCGGCGATGAGCAAATGCGGCATCTTTGCGAGGTTGGGGATGC
>JBCDEK010000128.1:0-5133 GCA_039179785.1 Pseudomonadota bacterium
GTCAGAAGCTGCACGATGATCGAGGCCGAGATATAGGGCATGATGCCCAGGGCAAAGATGCCCATCCGGCCCAGCGCACCGCCGGTGAACATCGAAACCATGCCGCCGATGCCTTGACCGGCGCTTTCCATGAACTCCCGCAGGGCCGCACCATCAATGCCGGGCACAGGGATAAAGGTACCAAGGCGGTAGACGATCAGCAGACCGAGGGTGAACAGAATGCGGTTGCGCAGGTCGGTTGCCTTACCAAGAGCGCTCCAGCTCGTGTTGGCGGCCATATTCTCGACGGCAGATACCATGCGGGCATGTTCCTTTATGGCGAAACGCCGCCCAGACCGTTTTCCGGCAGGCGGCGTAGGAAAAACTAGAGACTATGTAAGCCGCGAACGCGCGGCTCACAAGGCGTCAAACTGGCTTACTCGGCGGCCGCCGCGGTTGTGGTCAGCGACCCGCCCGCTTTTTCAACGGCTTCAACGGCAGACTTGGACGCGCCAGTCACGGAGAGTTCAACTTTCGTGGTGATCTCACCCTTGGCCAGAACGCGGATGCCGTCCCGCTTGCGACGCACCAGGCCGGATGCAATCAGCGCATCTTCGTCGATGGCCTTTTTCGCGTCGATCTTACCCGCATCGATGAATTTCTGGATCAGGCCCAGGTTCACGACAGCGAACTCTTTGCGGTTCGGTTTGTTGAAGCCACGCTTGGGCAGACGCTGGTAGAGGGGCATTTGGCCACCTTCGTAGCCATTGATGGCAACACCCGAACGGGATTTCTGACCTTTGATACCACGGCCACCCATTTTACCGGTGCCGGAGCCCGGACCGCGGCCCACGCGTTTGCGGGGTTTGGTCGCGCCGGGATTGTCGCGCAGTTCGTGCAGTTTCATGTCGCTTCTCCTTGCCGGATGTGCCCCACGAAGCGTGAACGGGACAACCACGGCGTTTCTTGGTTTTGATTCTGCGGCGCATGGGCGCCACCGGGGGCGTATAGACGGCGCTTGCCCATGGATCAAGCCCGTGTCGACAGGCAATCCCGAGTAAGGAATACCGGACTGACGCCACCCCGCCCCGAGCGGTATGCAAAGCACATATAGTCGCGTCGCCACGTGCGTATTGAGTGGCGCTCACATTTTGACCCTTGCGCCCATCCGGCGTTTTTTTGCGGAGCATTCAATTGCTTGACGTCCTTTTGCAAGGCGGCGATCCCTTGCGCCTGTTCGGCATCGCGTCTGCCGTTCTCAGCATCTACGCCTTTGTGCCCTATGCCCGCGACATCCTGCGCGGGCACACCCGGCCGCAGCGGGCCTGCTGGCTGATCTGGTCGGTGCTGGGCAGCATCGCCCTGATCACCCAGATTGCGCAGGGCGCAACCGAGTCGCTTTGGTTTGCGGCCATTCAAGTCACCTGGACCGTCGCGATCTTTGGTCTGGCGGTCTGGCGGGGCACAGGGCCTCTATTGACCCCCGGCGACGAATATATCCTGGCCGCCGCCGGGATGGGCCTGGCGATCTGGGCCTTTACCCGCGACCCGGCCTATGCCTTGCTGATAACAATCTCGATCTCGATGCTGGGAGGGATCGCCACCATGCGCAAGGCGTTCCGCGCACCCGCGACGGAAACGATGGCGACCTGGGTTGTGTCCTGGATCGCGGCAGCCTGTGCCGTCGCAGCGGTGGGCGCGCTGGATTGGGTCCTGCTGGCCTATCCGCTTTACCTGCTGTCGCTCTACACGGGGATCGTGGTGGCGATGGTCATGGGACGGGGCCGCGCACCCGCCGCTGTGTTCGCCACATCCCGGCGCGGCGCACCCCCGGTGTTGTAGAAAATTCCGCGACACCCCAACATATAGCTGTCATCGCGACAGCTTTGCGTATATTCCACGGTCAATACAGGCCCGAATGGGCAGCCCGAGCACCAACCAACAGGCCAAGCCTCAGACCCGGAGACGACCTTGCTGCACCTGCTTGCTCAGCATCCAGACGTCATGCACCGCGCCGGGTTGGCGGCGGCGGTGCTCAGCGTCTATGCCTTCTGGCCTTATATCAGCGATATCTTGGCCGGTCGCACCCGACCCGAGCGCGCCTCCTGGCTGATCTGGGCCGTGCTGAGCGCGGTATCCCTGCTGGCGCAAATCTACGAAGGCGCGGATGGGTCCCTTGGCTTTGCGGTCACCCAAACGCTGGGGACGGTAGTGGTCTGCGGTCTGACATTCTGGAAAACCACCCGGCTGCGGTTCAAGACCGAAGACAGCCAGGTGCTGACCGCCACGGCCGTCGGCGTGTGGCTCTGGGCCGAGATGGAAACCGCCGCCTATTCCCTGTTCGTGACCATCACCATGTCGATGATGGGCGGGCTTCTGACCATGAAGAAAGCGTTTCTAGACCCCACATCTGAAACCTGGGCCACGTGGGTCTGTTTCTTTGTCTCTGCCACTCTCGCCACCGTTGCGATTGGCACGGTGGATTGGCTCCTGTTGGCCTATCCCCTTTACGTGATGGCGCTGTCGGGCGGGATCCTGATGGCCATGGCGCTCGGACACCTCAGGCAGGCGCGGCACTCCGCCAGGCCGGTCACCGAACAACACCGGCAACTCACGCTTTCGGTTATGTCGTTTCAACGGGCGGATTCACCCAGCGTGACGGACTGAAGGCGCGCGTGATCGCGCGTTCCAACATCTCCAACCGGTCCTGACCATAGAACATTTCGTTGCCCAAAACGTAGGTCGGGGACCCAAGGACCCCGGCCTGCACCGCCGCGTCAGCGTTGGCCTGATAAGCGCGTGCAACCTCTGCCGACCGGGCCCGCGTCAACAGTGTCTCGGGGTTGTGCCCCAGACCTTTCGCGATGGCGCTTAAAGTCGGAACGTCCGATAAATCCGCATCATCGCGCCAGTGTGCCTCTAGGATTGCATGCGCGAATGCATCAACCTGTGGCCCGCGAACACCAAGCGCGAGGATCATGCAGCTTGCCAGCGTGTAGTCTGCGTCGTGGTGCGTGGGTCGAAACGATACAACCGGCACATTGCGCCATTCCGCCCACCGCTCAATCTCTCGCCCGAAGAAATAGTCGACATGCGCCTGGGTCCGCTTCCGAAACGGCAGACTTCCCTGCGCTTCGACCACAGGTGACAGGGGGATGGGCCGGTGCACCAGTGTCAAACCGTGTTGGACGCACATCTCCATCACACGCGCGGATCCCAGATAGGCAAAGGCAGAGTGCGCAGAATAGTAGTAGATCAGGTCCGTCATACCGCTGAGACTAGGCACCGATTTCGCGACAAACAATGCGGGCCGCATTGTTTCGGCGGACATGCGGTGCCAAGCTGGGCGCATGAAAACCTTCCACCGATGGATCGCGGCGACACTGGTCGCCAGCTTGCCCTCGTCGCTCATGGCTACGGGATGCGCCCGCGACGCGATGCTGGTGTTTGACGGATCAGCGTCGATGGACGAGTTGAGCTTTGACATCTCGCGCAAGACCCGCATCGAGGATGCCCGCGACGCGCTGCGCGATGCGTTGCCGGACATTACCCCTTTTCGTCGCGTGGGCCTGTTGACCTATGGCCCGGGCGGGAACGCGGACAGTTGCGCCAATATCGACCTGCGCTTTGGCCCGCGCCCGGATGCTGCGGTGGATATCTTGATGGAAATCGACGCCATGCAACCCAAAGGGCTGACCGCACTTGCCGCCTCTGTGCGGGCGGCGGCCAACACGCTCGACTATCGCAACCGGTCGGCAATTGTCGTGCTGGTGACGGACGGCAATGAAACCTGCGGCGGGCGGCCCTGCGCCCTGGGATCGGCCCTGTCGACAGAGGCCGCGGACCTGACGGTGCACGTGATCGGCTTTCGCGTGGTTGTGGATTTCTTCAGCTGGGACAACCCCGAACAGGTCGACGTGGGGGCGGGCAACACCGTTGCCAAATGTCTCGCGGATCGCACGGGCGGGGTCTACGTATCGACCGAAACGGTGGACGAGTTGGCGGATGCGCTACGGGCGACCTTGGGGTGTGCGTTGATCGGGTCAATCAATTAATTGCTTTTCCCAGCCGCTTAAGTACTGAGTTCGCAACTCTTTTTGTACTCGTTGTCAAATACACTCAAGGCGAGATCATACAATATGGTTGGAATGCACTCGATACGATATGTGGCAATCAGATGCTGTAAGTCTGCAAACGCATACGAGCGCCGGGAAACGTAGATTGGCATCGGGTGAAGACGAAGCTTAACCTTGACGACCTCTTGAATACTCATCTCGCCTGATTTCATTATCACAACGTCATAAGGATCAAGGCCAACATACCTGATCATTTCGACGTCTCGTGCCGTCTTGAATCCGTCGAGCGCAAATACAAATGTGTCGATCTCACGCAATGAAACGTTTTCGCGAAAAGACACTCTGGGGTCAGGCGGAACGCTTTCACCATTGATGACAAAGTCAAGCCCAACCGTGTCGCCGTCATTTGTGAAAACGAAGCCAACAACCGGCTTAAATAGCCGTTTTTCAATATCGCTTACAAATTTTAGATTGGTCGCCGCAAATAGCCAACCAACATAAAGTAGGATCAATAGCATGTATGCCAATACACCCCGACCGATCCACTTTAACACAGGCTTCATAAGTCCCCAATTGTAAACGATTCAATAGTGTCAACGTCCACAAACGATAATGAACGATCCAAGAGACGCAATAGAAAACGCCCCACCGAAAGGCGGGGCGTTCAAAGTCTGTCATCCGGCGCAAGGCCAGATAGCCGGGGCGTTTAGCCCTTCTCTTCGATGATCTCGACCAGGTGCGGGATTTTCCGGACCATGCCGCGGACGGAAGGGGTGTCTTCCAACTCGCGGGTCTTGTGCATCTTGTTCAAGCCCAGGCCGATCAGGGTCGCGCGCTGCTCTTGCGGACGACGGATGGGCGAGCCGATCTGTTTGACGACGATTGTCTTTGCCATCTGTCTCAGGCCTCCTCAGCCACTTGGCTTTGCTCGGACGGTGCTTCGTCCCGCTTGGGCAGGATGTCGGACACCTTCTTGCCACGACGCTGGGCAACGCCACGGGGACTTTGCTCTTTCTTCAGGCCGTCGATGGTGGCGCGGATCATGTTGTAGGGGTTGGCCGAGCCGATGGACTTCGAC
>JBCDEK010000064.1:0-19413 GCA_039179785.1 Pseudomonadota bacterium
CCGTTGGGGCCATAGCCCTCATAGCGGATTTCCTCGTAATCCTCGCCCTCGCCCGCAATCGACTTCTTGATCGCCCGATCAATGTTGTCCTTGGGCATCGATTGCGACTTGGCCTCTTTCACCGCTAGGCGCAGACGCGGGTTCTTGTCGGGGTCTGGGTCGCCCATCTTGGCGGCGATGGTGATTTCCTTGGACAGCTTGGAAAACAGCTTGGCGCGCAGCTTGTCCTGACGCCCCTTACGGTGCTGGATGTTTGCCCATTTTGAGTGGCCGGCCATGCGCGCCTCCTGTCTCGTAACTCCGGTGGTCCGGGCGTCTATAGGACATCGCGCGGGACAGGGGCAAGGCCACCCTGTGCAGCCACGCAGCCCCCCCGTGCGTGGCCCCCATCCGCCATACTGCTAGCTTGCAAAGAAACAGGATGGAGACAGCCATGGGTGTGATGATCGAAGGTGTCTACGAGGCCGAAGACCCCGGCCCCGGCACCACAAAAAACGGTGCCTACGAACGGGCCAAAAGCACGCTGCGCAACTGGATCACCCCAGACGGCCCCTTCGCGCCTGACCCTAGACGCTATCACCTGTTCGTCGCCTGGAACTGCCCTTGGGCGCACCGCACCCTTCTGATGCGCGCCGTGCTGAGCCTGCAAGATGCCATCTCGATCAGCATCGCCAAGCCGCGCCGCACCGACCAAGGCTGGGTGTTCGACACAGACGGAGAGTTCGCCGACACCGAACTGGGCACATCCGCTGTACACGAGGTCTATGCCAAACAATCCCCTGCCTATACCGGTCGCATCACCGTCCCCGTCCTATGGGACAAGCAGACCAAACAGATCGTCTCGAATGAAAGCGCCGACATCGTGCGCATGCTCAGCACCGCCTTCGATCCCGACCGCCGCCTGTGCCCGCCCGCGCACGAAGCCGAGATCGACCGCTGGAACACGCTGATCCATGCCAAGGTCAACAACGGCGTTTACCGCGCTGGCTTCGCCCGCACACAAGAGGCCTATGACAGCGCCGTCACCGACCTCTTCGCCACGCTCGACGATCTAGAAACGCACCTTGCCGCCAACACCACCCTCGTGGGCACCACCCTGACCGAAGCCGACCTGCGCCTCTTCCCCACACTCGCCCGCTTCGACGTGGCCTACCACTACGCGTTCAAGTGCAACCTCGCGAAACTCAGCGACTATCCGTCTCTCTGGGACTACGCCCGCGCGCTCCATGCGCTCCCCGGCGTGGCCGACACGGTTAAACCCGACATCTACAAAGCGGGCTACTTCTCCCCTTCCGAGTTGCGCAACCCGCTGGGCATCGTCCCGGCGGGACCAAAGGTCGACTGGTCGCACCCGCCAAACCGCACCATCGTATTTGATGACAAGACATAATCATCTTCTTCTCTTTGAAAATACGGCGGGGAGTTTGAGGGGCAGCGCCCCTCATCAAAAAACAAACCGCGTCGCGCAGCGGCCTTCGGATCACCGTACGGTGCCTTAACCCCAGCGCGTGTCATACAAACAGTGCACAGGTTGTGCACGGGGTGTGTACACCTTGTGACACCGGGCTATGCCCCTTAACCCATCTGAATATAACGTAAAAATCACACCGAATCGCGCCGACGCAGAAACCACTGGCCCACCCCTCCGCCGCCCCCTAGGGTGCGCCGCATGACCACAGACCAAATCATCCTTTTCTCCCTGTTCGGCGCCGTCTTCGGCCTCCTGCTCTGGGGCCGTTTCCGCTACGATATCGTCGCCTTCTCCGCCCTCATGCTCGGCGTCGTCCTGGGCGTTGTCCCCAGTGCCGAGGCGTTCTCGGGCTTCGGCCACCCCGCCACGCTGGTCGTGGCTCTGGTGCTGGTCGTCTCTGCCGGTCTGGTCCGTTCCGGCGCCGTATTCCTCATCACCCGCACGCTGGTCGATGCCAGCCGCTCGCTGGGCGCGCACATCACCCTGATGGGCGCCATCGGCGGCGTGCTGTCTGCCTTCATGAACAACGTCGCCGCCCTCGCCCTTCTGATGCCTGTTGACATTCAGACCGCAAGAAAAGCCGGACGTTCCCCGGGGCTTAGCCTCATGCCTCTCAGCTTTGCCACCATCCTTGGCGGCATGGTTACGCTGATCGGCACGCCCCCCAACATCATCATCGCCACCATCCGCGAGGACAGCCTGGGCGAACCTTTCAGCATGTTCGACTTCGCGCCCGTGGGCGGCGTCGCGGCCATTGCGGGCCTTGCCTTCGTGGCGCTTGTCGGCTGGCGCCTGATCCCCGCCCGCGCCGATGCCTGTGCCGAGCTTGAGGACCTGGCCAGCTATGTGGCCGAACTGGTCGTGCCCGAGGACAGCAAGCATATTGGCAAGCGCCTTGGTGAGTTGGAAGAGGACGCAGACAAGGCCGACGTCGCCATCGTAGGCCTCCTGCGCGAGGGCAAGCGCCGCTACGGGCGCGCCCGCAATTCCGAACTGCGCGCAGGCGATGCCGTCATCATCGAAGCAACGCCAGACGCGCTCGACGAATTCCGCGCCGCCACCGGCCTCGCCGTGGCCGACGCGGAGCGGGAAGAAAAACTGAACGCCGCTGGAGAAGGCGTTGAAATCATTGAAGTTGTGGTGACAGACAGCAGCCGTCTCGTGGGTCGTACAGCCCAGTCGGTCGGCCTGGCCTGGCGCCAGAACACCGTCCTTCTGGGCCTGTCGCGTGAAGGGGTCCGCATCACCCGCCAGATCCGCAAGACCGAAATCCGCACCGGCGACATCCTCCTGTTGCTCGTGCCCCGCGACACCGGCACAGACGTCACCCACTGGCTCGGTGCCCTGCCCCTGGCGGAGCGGGGACTCGCGGTCACGGCAGACGACAAGGTCTGGCTCGCCATCGGGCTTTTTGTCGGCGCAGTCGCCGCCGCCAGTGTCGGTCTGCTCTATCTTCCCATCGCCCTGGGACTGGTCGTCATCGCCTATGTCCTGTCCAAAATCGTACCGCTGTCCGAACTTTACACCCACATCGAATGGCCTGTCGTGGTACTGCTGGGTTCCATGATCCCGCTGGGGGCCGCGCTTGAAAGTTCCGGTGGCACCGAACTCATCGCCGGGTGGCTCGTAACCCTCACCAATGGCCTGCCGGCATGGGCCGTCCTGACCGTGCTGATGGTGGTCACAATGAGCCTGTCGGACGTGCTCAACAACACCGCCACCACCATTGTGGCCGCCCCCGTGGGCATCCAGATGGCGCAGACACTGAACGTGTCCCCGGACCCGTTCCTGATGGCTGTCGCAGTGGCCGCCTCGTCAGCCTTCCTGACGCCGATTGGCCATAAAAACAACACGCTCATCCTCGGCCCGGGTGGGTATCAATTTGGCGATTACTGGCGCATTGGCCTGCCGCTTGAAGTGATTGTGGTGGCCGTTTCCATTCCGGCAATCCTGCTCTTTTGGCCGCTCTGACGATGCTTGGGCATTGCGCGGGCGCAGGTCCCGTGTCTAACGTCGCGCACAGGGAGTGAGACTATGGATATACTTGTAAATGTGGTGCTGCCGCTGTCGCTGGCGATCATCATGCTGAGCCTGGGCATCGGCTTGACATTCGCCGACTTCGCCCGCGTTTTGCGCACGCCCAAAGCCTTTGCCATCGGGGCCATCGCACAGGTGATGCTGCTTCCGATTGTCACCTATGCGGTTGTCCGACTGTTTGGCCTGCCCCCTGAAATCGCGGTTGGCTTCATGCTGCTCAGCTTTTGTCCCGGCGGCGTCACATCAAACATGATTGCACGCCTTTCCAAAGGTGATGTCGCCCTGTCAGTGTCGCTCACGGCGGTGATCAGCCTGCTCAGCATTCTGACCGTTCCCGCATTGGCTGCATGGTCCGTGGTTCACTTCATGGGCGACGCGGCACCGAACGTGTCGGTGACTGGCCTCGCCATCTCGGTCTTTGTCATCGTCACCTTGCCGGTCCTCTTCGGCGTGTTGATCCGCCGCTATGCGCCCGGCTTTGCGATCAACGTCGAGCCCTTTTTCTCACGCCTCGCCACGCTGCTCTTTGTGATCATCGTCGTCGCCGCGCTGGCCGCAAATTGGGATATCTTCATAGACAATCTGGGCACTTTGGGCCCGGCGCTGATCCTGCTGAATGTCGCATTGCTGGTGATTGGTCTGGCACTCGCACGCCTCGCTGCACTGCCCTGGGACCAGACCAAGACCATCTCTGTCGAGACCGGTATCCAGAACGCCACGCTGGGCATCACACTGGCCGCGCTGATCTCGGGACAGGCCGATGGGTTCAGCGCAATGGCGCTGCCTTCGGGCGTTTACGGCATCCTCATGTATCTTGTCGCCGCGCCCTTTGTGGCTTGGTTCCGCAGCCGCTAGGAGAGCATATATGGAGCAAGCAGACGCCATTGTCGTTGGCTCGGGCCTTGCCGGTCTGGCTGCCGCAGCCGAACTTGGGGATCGAGGCAAACGGGTCATCATCGTCGACCAGGAACCGCGCAGCTTTCTGGGCGGCCAGGCCTTCTGGTCGCTGGGTGGTCTGTTCATGGTCGACACGCCAGAACAGCGCCGTATGGGGATCAAGGACAGCCGGGACCTGGCCTTGAACGACTGGATGGGCAGCGCGCAGTTCGACCGGGACGAAGACGCGATGCCCCGCAAATGGGCCGAGGCCTATATCGACTTTGCCGCCGGAGAGATGCGGCCATGGCTGCACGCCATGGGCCTGCGCTGGTTCCCCGTTGTCGGCTGGGCCGAACGTGGCGGCAGCTATGCGGACGGGCACGGCAATTCTGTCCCGCGCTTTCACATCACGTGGGGCACCGGCCCCGGCATCATCGAACATTTCGTGCGCCGCTGCGAAGAGCATGAGAAAGCGGGTCTGATCCAGTTCAACTTCCGCCATCAGGTTGACCGGATCGATATGTCGCGCGGCGTTGCGCAAGGTGCCAGTGGCACACTTCTTGCCGACGACACGGCAGACCGCGGCCAGAAAACCAACCGCGATGCCGTGGGAGAGTTCGAACTGCGCGCGCCTTCGGTCATCGTGACATCCGGCGGGATCGGCGGCAATTTCGACATGGTGCGCAAGGTCTGGCCCACCGACCGCCTTGGCCCTGCGCCCAAGGACATGGTCGCCGGTGTGCCCGCGCATGTGGACGGCCGCATGATCGGCATCTCCGAAGCGGCGGGTGGTCATGTCATCAACGGCGACCGCATGTGGCACTACACCGAAGGGGTCAAGAATTGGGACCCGATCTGGCCCAGCCACGGCATCCGCATCCTGCCCGGCCCGTCGTCCATGTGGTTCGACGCGGAGGGCAACCGGTTCAAGCCCCCCGCCCTGCCCGGCTTTGACAGCATGTCGACCCTGCGCGAGATACTGGCGACCGGCTATGACTACAGCTGGTTTGTCTTGACGCAAAAGGTGATCAAGAAAGAATTCGCGCTCTCCGGCTCTGAACAGAACCCGGATCTGACATCCAAGAAATGGTCAGAGGTGATCAAACAGCGCGTGCTGTCGGGCAAGAATGCCACCAGCCCGGTCGAAGCGTTCAAGGAGCGGGGTGAGGATTTTGTCGTCGCCAACGACCTGAGCACGCTGGTGCGCGGCATGAACCAGGTCGCTGGCGGCAATCTGATCGACGAGGCCAAATTGCGCGGCCAGATCGAAGCGCGGGACGCCCAGATAGACAACCCGTTCTCGAAGGACGCGCAGATTATGGCGATCCACGCCGCGCGGAACTATCGGGGCGACCGGCTGCTGCGCACGGCCAAGCCACACAAGTTCCTCGACCCTGCCAATGGCCCGCTCATCGCGGTCAAGCTACACGTGCTGACACGCAAGACCCTGGGCGGGCTACACACCACGCTGGATGCCCAAATGATCGGGGCCGACGGGACACCCGTGCCGGGCCTCTTCGCCGCCGGTGAGGTCGCTGGCTTTGGCGGGGGTGGTTATCATGGCTACAACGCGCTCGAAGGGACCTTTCTGGGCGGTTGCATCTTTTCGGGTCGCAATGCGGGGCGATCACGCTCCATCGCCTGAGGCGGCGTCGATCTGCACCGGGCGCGAGGGCGTCAGATGCACAGGCGGCTCGCCGAACAGATGCGCCACGCCCGCATCATCGAAGAGCGCCCAACGTGCTGCGATCAGTTGAAAATACCGCGTTTCGCACCCCCAGGCATCGCGCGAAAAGCGCGACCGCCACACCCCTTCGATCCGCAGGGGAAGCTGGATCGTATCAACCCCTTCAGGCCGCCAACCGGGCGTCTTTGCCCGCGCTTGAAACAGCAGGGCACGCAGCCGCGCCTCAACCCCCTGCGCTTGTTTCGCGCGGCGCCCGGCAAAGAGCACCTGAATGGTCGCGCCATCCTGCACAAAGCCACGCACCACAAGATCTTGGCGATTGTTGCGATGCATCTGCGGGACAAGCCCGACGGTGATCCGCCGAACGGGCGAACGAAAGAGGCCATTGTCCTCATAGGCGGGTGTGATCAGATGCGGTGCGCGGCGATGGTCGGGCATGACGTTCTGTGCTTGGGTGCAGCGCCCGCATACCATCCCGCCGTTAACAGTCTCTTGCGCTCAGAGCGGCCAGATAAACGGGATCACGACCGAAGCAAGCAGCCCCACGCTCAGGTTCAGCGGGATGCCCACGCGCATGAAGTCGGTGAATTTGTACCCGCCCGGACCATAGACCAGCATGTTGGTCTGGTATCCGATGGGCGTCGCGAATGAGGCAGACGCCGCCACCATCACCGCCACCACCAGCGGCCGCGGGTCGATGCCAAGGGCTGAGGACAGGCCGATGGCGATGGGGGTCACCACCACCGCAACCGCGTTGTTGCTGACCAACTCGGTCAACACAGAGGTCAACAGATACACCGCCCAAACGATCAGAAACGGGGGCAGCACCATCAGGCTTGGGGCAATAACATCCACGATCAGGGCGACAGCACCCGTCGCCTCCAGCGCCGCACCGATGGCAAGCATGGAAAAGATCAGTGCCAGCAGGCGGCCGTCTACAAAGGAAAATGCCTCGTCCGCGTCAATGCACCGGGTGATCAGTACCACGGCGACGGCAAGCACGGACAGCATCAAAATGGGCGCAACGCCCAGCGCAGCCAGGATCACGATACCCAGAAGCGCGACAAGCGCGATGGGCGCGTGGCTGCGGCGGTACTCGCGCTGCGATGGCTTGGACACATCCACCATATCCATGTCGCTGGCCAGGCGCTGAATGTCTTCGGGCGCCCCTTCGAGCAGCAGCGTGTCGCCCACCTTGACCACCAGCTCATCAAGCTGCAGGCCAATATTCTGATTTCGCCGATGCACGGCCAGTGGATAGACGCCGTAGCGACGCCGCAAACGAAGCGCGCCCAGCGACCGGCCGACCATACGACAGCCGGGCGTGATCAACACTTCTACCGTCGTGGTCTCGACCGCGCCGACCTGATCAATGCGCTTGAGTTCCTTGTTCCGCTGCAAGCTCAGAAGTTCGGTCATCTGCGTGCGCAGCACCACCCGGTCCCCCACCTGCAACTCGACCCCTTCCATCTCGCGGCGCAAGGAGCGGTCACCGCGGATCACGTCAACCAAACGCACCCCATCGCGCTTGAACAGTTGCACACCCGTGACCTCGCGCCCGATAAGGTTCGATTCCGGTGGGATGACCGCCTCGGTAAAGAACTTCATCTGGCTGCGGTCGCTCAAAAGCCCGGCCATGCTGTCCCGGTCCGGCAGCAGGTACGGACCCACAAACCGCAAGTAAATCATACCCCAGATCACCAGGATCACGCCCAGCGGCGTGACTTCGAAGATGGTGAAAGGGGCCATGCCTTGCGCCCGCGCGACACCATCGACCAGCAAGTTGGTCGAGGTGCCAATCAAGGTCAGCGTCCCCCCAAGGATCGCGGCATAGCTTAGCGGGATCAGCAGCTTTGACGGGCTCAGGCCCATCGTCTTGGCCAGTTGAATGATGACCGGGATCATCACCACCACCACCGGCGTGTTCGACACGATGGCGGAACTGATCACGACAAAGCTCATCAACATCACAACCGCCAGCGCGGGACGTGTCTGGGCCTGTCGGTCCGCCACTCCGGTAAAGGCGTCCAACGCCCCCGTGCGCACCAGTGCGCCCATGATGATGAACATCGCGGCAATGGTCCACGGCGCGGGATTTGACAGGACCGCCAGCGCGTCATCATAGGGCAACGCGCCTGAGGCAAGCATCAGGGCCACGCCACCAATGGCGACCACCTCGGTTGGAAAAACCTCGCGCAGGAAGAGGACAAACATTATGCCCACGACTACCAGTGTCAGAATGGCATTGCCTGTCTGCGAAAGCTCAATCAGCCCCATTGGCACCGCCTTTGTTCATGCGCGCTCAGCGTGCACTGTCTCCCAACGGGGCTGGCGCTTCAACCCGGGTCCGGCGCGGCTGGACCAGAAACATGCCCACCAGCATCAGACACAGCGCGGACCAAACGGTCGGCGCATAGGCGTCGTTCAGTATAAGCCGCGCCCAGAACACGCCGAAAAGCGTGACAAGAAAACTCACCTGTACGGCAAAGACCGGACCCGCACGACCCACCAGCCAAACGTACCCGGCATAGACCAGTACGTGCATCGTGGCACTGATCACTTGCGCAATCTCGGGCGCGCCATAAGGCGGACGCGGGTCAATCCACTGGCCGCTAAGCAGCGCGAGAGGCAACGCGATAAGCGCCCCCACAATGGACGCGCCCCACAGCACCTGGACGGCATCCAGCCCCGCAGTGCCCCAACGCGCCACATAATTGCCCTCGAACGCATAGAACAGCCCCGAGATCAGGCCCACACCGACCCAGAAGATCGGGATGGCACCCGCCATATTGGCATTGGGCAAGACAATCAGCAGCACGGCGCCCAGTCCGACCACTAGACCCACAAAACGACGCCACTCAAACCGGTCAAGCGCCAGCATCAGAGCGATGGGAAAGGCCCAGATCGGGATCATCGACAGCAGGATAGACATGATGCCCGAAGGCAAATGCACTGCCGCCTGATAGCTGGCCGAGTTGGGCAACACCGACCCGATCAGTGCAATGATGACATAGACGCGCAGGTGCGCCCTTCCGCGCGGCAACCGAAGCCGTCGGACGCTTGCGATTACCGTCATGACGACCGCACCAATGGCCATCTGCCAAAACAACAGACCAAAATGCTGGTATCCAGTGCTGACCGCGATCTTGGTCAGGGGCATGGTCAACCCCCACCCTGCCCCAAGCAGGATCAGGACCGCGGTGAACCCCAGCGCTGCGCGGGGCGTCACGGCCCGCTCGACTGCAGCAAGCCGCCCTCGCGCACCATCTCGATCCGGGTGGCGCGCCCGTCATCGCCCGTTTCGACATAGACGCCAGACAGCGTTGCGGGGCCAAGTGCAGGCGAGAAGCGCTCTTTCGGCATCCCGGTGATGAACCGGCGCAGAGGTTCGTCGCGCTGCATCCCGATCACCGAGTTGTAGTCCCCGCACATACCCGCATCGGTCAGATAGGCGCAGCCCCTGGCCAAGATCATCGCGTCGGCGGTCGGAACGTGCGTGTGTGTGCCCACCATCAGGCTCGCCCGCCCGTCGCACCAATGCCCCATCGCCATCTTCTCGGACGTGGCCTCACAATGGAAATCCACAATGATCGCGTCAGCCTGACCGCCCAGCGGATAGGTGCGAAACACAGTCTCAAGCGCCGAAAACGGATCGTCAAAGGGGCGCTTCATGAACACCTGCCCAAGCGCCTGCGCCACCAACACCTTTTTGCCCCCACGGGCCGTGAACACCCGCGCGCCCTTGCCCGGCGCGGCCTTGGAAAAGTTCAGGGGCCGGATGATACGCGGCTCCTGCTCGACAAAGCCCAGCATGTCTTTCTGGTCAAACGCATGGTCCCCCAGCGTCACGCAATCGGCGCCCGCCTCAAGCAGCGCTTTGGCGTGCGCACCCGACAAGCCCATGCCCGAGGTCGCGTTCTCGCCATTGACCACAACAAAGTCGAGGTCCCAGTCGGCGCGCAAGCGAGGCAAATGATCGGTGATCGCCTGACGGCCCGCGCGGCCCATGACGTCACCCAGAAAAAGCAGCTTCATATCTGCCCCATATGCGGCCCAGGGCCTTGTGGGCAAGCGGAAAGCTGCATGAGGCCAAAGGGCGCATTGGCGATGCGGCGTATGCGGTCTTTTATGTGCCCATGTTTCGCAGCGCGTTAATTCTGCTTCTATGTGTCGGCCTGCTGTTGCCCAAGGCGACGGCAACACTCGCCATTCTGCTGCCCGGCAGCTTTTCGACCATCGTGATCTGCACCGGGTCCGAAGTGATAACCATCTCACTTGATCAGCACGGCGAACCGGTTGATCAGGCCGAAATACACGGGCTCGAATGCCTGAGCGAAACGCCGCATCTTCGCGACGCGCATCTGGCGCCGACATGGCAGCTTTTTAACCTCGACTATGCGTTCGGCTTCACCTCACAAGAGGCCGTGACCTTTTCTCCCGCACCCGAAGATGAACCCTCGCTCGGGCGTGCGCCGCCCGCCTTTTCCCGACCCATCCTGACCACGTCCTTGGCCTGACCGGGTGCGGCAGGGGCGTTCCCCTGCACCCGGATGACTGAACCTCAAAGGACGTATTCACATGAAACTTGGATACCTGATCGCGGCGGCCTGCGTTGCCGCAACAACCGCCACCGCACATGCCACGCTGGAAGTGCAGCAGGCCGAAGCCGGAAGCACTTACAAAGGCGTCATGCGCATCGGCCATGGCTGCGATGGCGAGGCCACCCAGCGGGTTGACATCACCGTCCCCGAGGGCGTGATTTCGGTCAAACCCATGCCCAAGCCGGGCTGGACGCTGACAACCGAAACCGGCGCTTACGCGCAATCCTATGATTACTACGGCCGCACCCTGACCGAAGGCGTGCGCACCATCACATGGGAGGGGCGGTTGGATGACGGCCATTACGACGAATTCATCTTTCGCGCCAAGTTGGCAGGCGATTGGGAAGACGGCACGATGATCCATTTCCCCACCGTGCAGACCTGCGCCAACGGAACCGCAGACTGGACCGTCATTCCTGCCACAGGTCAGGACCCGCATGACATCGACAACCCCGCACCGGGGCTAATGATCAAGGCCGGGCACGGCGGTCACAATCACTAGGTAAAGCACCATGTTGAAAGGGGTTTACGCCCCTTTCGACACCTTTCAGGACCGTGCCACCTCGATCACCTCGGCGTCCGTCACGATCATGTCGAGTGTCTGGTCTGTCGGTTCCAGCGGAAGCTCGTCCATCTCTTGCGCGCCATAGGCAAATCCAATCGCCAACGTCGCGCGCCGTGCCCGCAAGCCTTCCAGCGTTCGGTCGTAAAAGCCCCCGCCATAGCCTAGCCGTCCGCCCGCACGTGTGAAGGCCACCAGCGGCACGATCACGATCTCCGGTTCGATCAGATCTTGGACCGCAGGCACCTGCGCCCCAAACGGCCCCTCGACCATCGCCGCCTCCGGGGTCCAGCGGGAAAAGACCAGCGGTTGCCCCGCCGCGCGGATGACCGGCACGGCGACGGGGCCATGCGCGGCGGCCTCTGCCATGGCGGGCAACGGGTCGATCTCGGATCGGATGGGCATGTAGCCCGACAATGGCACACCGCGATAGCCTGCCAAAACGGACGACAAGAGGCCCGATGCCCCGCCCCGATCCAAGTCAAACGCCGCCTTGCGCGCCGCAAAGGCCCGCTTGCGCAATGCGGCCTTGTCTTCGCTCAGGCTCAAAGCAGCACCGCTGCGGCAAGGCCCAGAAAGGCAAAGAACCCAACCACATCCGTTACGGTCGTCACAAACGCGCCCGAGGCCAGCGCCGGGTCGATCCCGATCCGGTCCAGCACGATGGGAATGCCCGTGCCCGCAAGACCGGCCACCACCATGTTCACCACCATCGCCGCCGCGATCACGTAACCCAGCGCCGGAGAGCCGAACCATATCACGCCCACAATCCCCATCACGACCGCAAAAACGGCACCGTTGATAAGGCCCACCAGCACCTCGCGCCGGATCACACGCCATACGTTGGCGCCGGTCAGGTCCTTGGTCGCCAGCGCGCGTGTCGCAACGGTCAGCGATTGCGTGCCGGCATTGCCCCCCATCGATGCAACGATTGGCATCAGAACCGCCAGCGCCACGACCTGCGCGATGGCCGCATCGAACTGCGCAATCACCATCGACGCCAGGATCGACGTGACAAGATTCACCGCCAACCACGGAATGCGCCGCTTTGTCGTCTCGCGCACGCTGTCTGACAGGGCCGACTCCTCGCCAACACCGGCCAGACGCAAAATGTCTTCCTCGTGTTCTTCGTCCAGCACCGCCATGGCGTCATCAATGGTGATCAAACCAATCAACCGCCCCTCGTCATCGACCACCGGGGCCGAGATCAGGTGATACTGGTTGAACGCATAGGCCACGTCGCTTTCATCCTGCGTCGCCGGGATCACGTGAAAGGTCTCCTCCACCAGATCCGCCAGCGCCACCTCGCGCCGCGATCGCATCAGCTTGCCCAACGTCACATTGCCCACCGGATGCAGCCGCGGGTCGACCAGCACGATGTGATAGAACTGGTCAGGCAATTCCTTTTCTTCTGCGCCCCGCAACCGGTCGATGGCCTCCCCCACAGTCCAATGCTCGGGCGCCATGACCACCTCGCGCTGCATCAGACGCCCCGCCGAATACTCCGGGAACGCCATGGACTGCTCGACCAGTGCACGGTCCGTGTCCTCCAGCGCATCAAGGATCTGTTCCTGCTGAACGTCGTCCAGATCCTCGATCAGATCGACCACGTCGTCGCTGTCGAGGTCACGCACCGCCTCTGCCAACACCGCAGGCTTCAGAACTGCGATCACTTCCTCGCGGATCGCTTCGTCAAGCTCGGTCAGAATGTCGCCGTCAAATTCACGGTCATAGAGCCGGATCAGGCGCGACCGATCGTAAGCGTTGATCTGTTCCAGAAGGTCAGCAATGTCGGCCGCGTGCAGCGGCTCCATCAGCTTGGTCAGCTGATCACGATCCTCAATGTCGACCGCGTATAGGATCGCTGAAACATCCTTGCGTTCAAGGACATAGGCGTTGTCTTCGGTGGCAGGATCGGTCACGTCGGTCTGATCTGACATGGCGTGCGTCTCCCCTGCTGCGCGATGGACCAGACCATAGGGCGCACCCCCAGGGGTGACAATGGGCGCGATTTCGCTTTGCGCGTCTCAGCACGGCCCGGCATAAGGCGGGCATGAGCAATGCGCATCTTTTAACCGGTCACGTCCTGACCTTTGACAGCGATCCTTTTGAAAGTCCTTGGGCGGATGCGGTGCGCGTTCAGGAAAACAGTGCGGTACTGGTCAAAGACGGCAAAATCGCCGCGGTCGGAGATGCTGCAGTGGCGCAGGGCACAGAGGCCGAACGGCACGCCTATCCCGGTCACCTGATCTGCCCCGGGTTCATCGACGCCCACGCCCACTATCCCCAGACCGCCATCATTGCCTCGTGGGGCAAGCGCCTGATTGACTGGCTGAACACCTATACCTTCCCCGAAGAGATGCGCTTTGCCGATCCGGCCTACGCGACGGAGACAGCGGAGCGCTATCTGGACCTGCTGCTGGACCACGGTACAACCTCCGTCGCCAGCTTCTGCACGATCCACACTCAAAGCGTGGACGCCCTGTTCACAGCCGCCGACACGCGCAATATGGCCGTGGTCGCGGGCAAAACCTGCATGGATCGCAACGCGCCCGATGGCCTACGGGACACCGCACAATCGGCCTATGACGACAGCAAGGCGCTGCTCGCCCTATGGCACGGCGCGGGCCGTGCCCGCTATGCCATCACGCCCCGTTTCTCCCCCACCTCGACCGAGGACCAACTGGCCGCGCTTGGCGCGCTTTGGGCTGAACAACCCGATGCGCTGATGCAAACGCATCTGAGCGAGCAGGTGGACGAAATCGCCTGGGTGCATGACCTCTATCCGGACGCACACGACTATCTCGACACCTACGAAAAGCACGGACTGCTGGGTGCGCGCGGTCTCTACGGCCATGCCATTCACCTTGAGCCGCGCGAGATTGATCGATTGCGCGAGGTTGGCGCAGGTCTGGTCCACTGCCCGACCTCCAACACCTTTATCGGTTCGGGCCTGTTCGATCTGATGGGGCTTGCCAGCAGCGGCCTGCGCGTCGGTCTTGCCACCGACACAGGCGGCGGGTCGTCCTTTTCCATGTTGCGGTCGATGGCCGCCGCCTACGAGATCGCGCAACTGCGCGGCGTCGCGGTCCATGCCGCCCAGCTTTTGTGGCTTGCCACTGCCGGGTCGGCGCGTGTGCTGCACCGACAGGATGAGCTGGGGCAGATCGCGCCAGGTCACGCAGCTGACCTGTGCGTGCTGGACCTCGCCTCCACCCCGGCAATTGCGCAACGCCATGCCCGCGCGAACGACGTCTGGGATGCGGTGTTTCCCACCATCATGATGGGCGATGACCGCGCCGTGGCGGATGTCTGGATCGCGGGGGTACGACGGACCTAGCAGGGGGCCGCCAGCACCATCACCCAGTGATTTCCGGGGCCACGTGCCACCCCGACAGCCTCCGCCCGACGGTGCAGGATATTCCGCCGGTGGCCCCGCGACGCCATCCAGCTAGCCATCACCTCGGTCAAGGACCGCTGCCCGGCTGCGATGTTCTCGGCCCCAAAGCAATAGCGATAGCCAACGCGCTCCAGCCGCAGCCCGATATCGGACCCATCCGACCCCGTATGGGAAAAGAGCCCGGCGGCAACCATGTCTTGCGCATGCACGCGCGCCGCCGCTTCCAGTTTGGTGTCATAGACCAACGGCGCGCGGCCCTGCGTCGCGCGCTCGGCATTGACCGCGGCCAAGGTATCCGGGTCCGCAACCGCGATAGACCCGACCAGAATCAAAAGTATGGCGATCAGAACCCGCATCACAGCGCCTCGCTCAACGCGCGCGCCAAACGGTTCTGCTGGGCGATTACCGTTTGCAGATCAAACGTGGTCACCTGCCCGTCCCGCACGACCTGCCGCCCTTCGACAAACAGGTCGCGTACCGTCGTGGGCCCGGCCAACAACAACGCTGCCGGGTCCCAACTGCCCGCCGCATCGATCCCGCTGACATCCCAAATGGCCAGGTCTGCCCGGCAACCAATGCTCAGTCGTCCGCAGTCAGGCCGACCCAGAATGTCGGCACCGCCGCGTGTGGCAATCTCAAGCGCCTCCATCGCACTCATTGCATCGGCGCCATGGGCCACACGCTGTAACAGCATCGCCTGCCGCGCCTCGGTCGCCAGATTGCCTGCATCATTGCTGGCCGATCCGTCTACACCCAAACCCACGGGCACCCCTGCGTCCCGCATGGCGCGCACCGGCGCGATGCCCGACCCCAATCGGCAATTGGAACAGGGACAATGCGCCACCCCCGTGCCCGTACGTGCGAACAACTCAATCTCCGACGCATCCAGCTTGACGCAATGGGCATGCCAGACATCAGACCCGACCCAGCCCAAGTCCTCAGCATATTGTCCCGGACGGCAGCCGAATTGCGCCAGGGAATATGCGATATCCTCGTCATTCTCGGCCAGGTGCGTGTGCATCATCACGCCCTTGTCCCGCGCAAGCAGAGCCGCATCGCGCATCAATTCACGACTGACCGAAAAGGGCGAACAGGGTGCAACACCCACACGACACATCGACCCCGGCGACGGATCGTGAAACGCATCGATCGCGCGTGCCATATCGTCCAGGATCGCCGCTTCGTCCTCGACCAGAGCGTCCGGCGGCAGGCCCCCGGCGCTCTCCCCAATGCTCATTGCTCCCCGGGTCGGGTGAAATCGAATGCCAACCTCGCGCGCGGCGGCGATGGTGTCCTCAAGCCGCACGCCATTTGGATAGAGATAAAGGTGATCCGACGACAGCGTGCACCCCGACAGCGCCAGTTCCGCAAGCCCAATCTGGGCCGAGACAAACATATGCTCGGGCGTGAACCGTGCCCAGATGGGATAAAGCGTCTGCAACCATCCAAAGAGCAGCGCATTCTGCGCCGCAGGCACCGCGCGGGTCAGGGTCTGATAAAGGTGGTGGTGCGTGTTCACGAGACCGGGCGTGACCACACATTCGCTGCCGTCAATGACCTCATCCGCCGACAGACCCGGACCTATGGCGCTGATCTGCCCACCTTCCATCAGGATGTCGACGTCTCGCAGGATGCGCCGCGTGTCATCCATGGTCACGACATGGGCGGCCCTGCGGATCAGCGTGCGGGTCACGGGTGCGCCGCCAGAATATCAAGCGCCGCGCGGTGGACATCGCCATGCGACGCGGCAACCACCCGACCGCCCTCGTGCACCGGCGCGCCCGACCAATCGGTGACAATGCCGCCTGCCGCCTCGATCACCCCGATGGGCGCCTGAATGTCATAGCTGTTCAAACCGGCCTCGATCACCAGATCAATCTGGCCCGCGGCAAGAAGCGCGTAGGCATAGCAATCCATACCGTACCGCACCAGCTTCACCTGTCGGGCTACCGCCTCGAACCCGGCACGTTCCTCTGCCGTGCCCACCTCTGGAAACGTGGTGAACAACACGGCCTCACCCAGCGCCCGCGGCGCGCGGGTCGCAAGCACATGCTCCCCCGTCGGCCCGCGCAGCCAGGCCTGACCATGCGCCCCCCAGAAGCGCTCCCCGATATAGGGTTGGTCGATCATCCCCAGGATCGGGCCATTTTCATCACTGACGGCGATCAAAACCCCCCATGTCGGCGTCCCCGCCACAAAACCGCGCGTGCCATCTATCGGATCAAGCACCCAAGTCAGACCACTGCTGCCCGACTGCGCACCAAACTCCTCACCCAGTATCCCGTCATCGGGCCGCCGCGCCGCCAGCACGTCCCTCATCGCTGTCTCAGCGGCGCGGTCGGCGATCGTGACGGGGTCATACCCTTCCGATGCCTTGTTTTCGGTATCAAGGTCACGCGCACGGAAATGCTGCAAGATCGCCACCCGTGCGGCATCTGCCATGGCATGCGCCACATCTATCAATTCTGAAATTGGGTATCTCATACAAATCGGGTGCCAGACTGGCACCCGCGACGCAAGACCCGAAGGTTAGGAGGCTACGCTCAGGCGACGTCGCTCAGCACGCGCGCCAATTCGAACAAACGGCGACGTTGCGCTTCCGGGATGGCATAGTAGGTGCGCACCAATTCCATCGCTTCCTTATCGCTCAGCATGTCTGCGGGCACATTGCCCCCCATCGGGGCCTGACTTGCATCCTCTTTGATCCCTTCAAAGAAAAATGCCACCGGCACGCCCATGGCCTCGCCGATGTCCCACAAGCGGGACGCGCTGACCCGATTTGCACCGGTTTCGTATTTCTGAATTTGCTGAAACTTGATCCCAACCATGTCGGCAAGTTTCTGTTGGGTCATGCCAATCAACCATCGACGCTGACGAATACGTTTGCCTACGTGTACGTCGACCAGATGTGCCATGGTATTCCCAATCCGTTGCTACGCTATGTCCCAACCATACCACACGGTAAGACGGAGCTGTGTTAGTGTAGGCGTCTTTTGTACTGTTTTCAATGAAATCTACCCGCTGAACGCGAACGCCCCGCATTGGGTTGCACATAGAGGCGCATAAAACCCAAGGTCATTTCCGCCAAAACACCCATGCTGTACATCTCGGGCTGCCACATCGGACCAGGTTTGTACGGACGCATCAACACGTTAGACGGTAAAGCTCTTCCTCAAAAATCTACTTATAAGTGCAATGTGATTGCCCATAGACCAATAAAAAGATCGGGCCGCCCATCGGTGGCCCCACCAGACCGGTCGGCCAATTCCCGCTTATGGACCCGATTCGATGCGGCAAGGTCAGCGCTGCCCGACCGCCCGCAATGACACCGTGTCCGCCGATTGGAAGGCGCGCCTCAGAAATCCGACCAGCGCGTCATGCACCTCGTTGGCCGCACCGGTGCCACCATATAGGTTGATGCTCTGCATCGGCAGGTCAGGCAACGCACCGCCATGTTCGATCCGGTCCAGATGCGGCGGCTCCGTCCCCTCGATCATCGTGTGCACTGCCAGATCGGCACTCACCGTCGCCTCAATCGTGCGGTCGCTTTCGGTCTCGACCACCACATCCCAAAGGATGCCCGCGTCATCAAGCTGCTCAACCACCCGCGGTCGAAACGTGCATTGACGTCCAAAAGCCAGCTTCAGCGGGCGCTGACGCCACGCCGATCCTCCAGGGGCACCCACCCAACACAACGGCTTGGTGCACAACTGCTCCCCGCCCGCATCGATCCCCGTCTCGGTTGTCAGGATGATGTCACAAGCGCCCTTGGCATATTCCGCCTTGAGCCGCCGGGTATATGAGCTGTCCAACTGCACCTTCACCCGCGGAAATGCCGTATGGAACTGCTTGAGCACACGCGGGATCGCCGGATAGACAATGTCATGTGGCACGCCCAGTGTAATCTCACCCTCATAGGCCTGATCGGTCAGCCGCGTGATCACCTCGTCGTTCAGCGCCACCATGCGCCGCGCATAGACCAACAGCTGTTCTCCTGACGCGGTCAGCGCAATGGTTCGTCCACTGCGGTCGAACAGGTCCAGCCCCAGCAGTTCCTCAAGCCGCTTCAACTGCATCGACACCGCAGATTGCGTGAGATGCAAAAACCCCGCCGCCCGGGTGACGCCACCGCTTTCTGCTACGGCGACAAACGATCTGAGCGTGGTGATATCCAGATTCCTCACATCAATCTCCCTGATGTTTCACATCATAAACATTCGTTTTGAGAATGTGTCACGATCCGCCATATACATCAAGAAATTTGATACGACACCGATCATACATCACGGACACCGAAAGGACATCTCATGGCTTTGACCGAATTCACCACCCATCGCGCCGCCCTCAAGCCCGTCGCCCGCCGGGCGCATCCGCTCAGCACATTCTTCGCGGTCTGGAAATCCCGCCGTGCCCTGGCCCGGCTTGACGCACGGGCGCTTGAGGATGTCGGCCTGACCAAAGATCGCGCCGCACAAGAAGCGGCAAAGCCCATCTGGGATGTCCCGGCCACTTGGCGCGATTAGGACAATCTGCCGTTACGGCAGAGACTGTGCGACATTTATGACAAATTTGGTCGGAATGTCGCACCAAAAGGCCCGAAAACCCCTGAAAAACCCTTGAATGGCAGGGGAACTGACCCGATATTTAACGCAATGCGGGCGGAAATCCGCGACCGATGGGGGGACCATCGGAATTTGTATCAATTTGGAGGTCAACAATGGCTGAGTTGAATACGATCCGGTCCGCGGCCGGTACACGCGCCGCCCAGATCGACGC
>JBCDEK010000019.1:0-43027 GCA_039179785.1 Pseudomonadota bacterium
CCTGGCCGAATTCTCGATCAACGACATCAACGATGTGATCGCCGCCTCGCAGGGGATCGACCACTATGACGGCCAGCCCCTGAACGACCTGCGTGTGATCGCCAAGCTGAACCCGCTGCATGTGGGCCTATACGTGCGCGCCGATAGCGGCCTGACGGACATGTCAGAGCTTGCGGGCAAAAAGGTCTCCTCGGGCTGGAACGCTTTTCCCATCGCCAACAGCCACGTGACGGCCATCCTGTCCACCGGGGGCCTCTCCTATGACGACGTACAGGGCGTGCCAGTGCCGGGTCTGATCCGCGGCTCGGATGACCTCACCGCCGGGCGCACTGACGCGGCCTTTTTCGCCGTGGGCGGCCCCAAAGTGGCCGAGGTTGCGGCCTCTGTCGGCGGCGTGCGCTTTCTCAAAGGCGCATCTGACGCAGATGCGCTGGCCCGTATCCAGGCGGTTCGCCCCGCCTTCTACTTCTCCGAAGTGCAGCCAGCGCCCTTCCGCGTCGGGGTCGAGGAACCGATGATGATGGTGACCTGGGACAACGTGCTGCTCGCTGGCGCCCACGTGCCAGACGAAACTATCGCCGCCCTGCTCGAAGCCATGGCAAACGGGGACGAAGCCATGGGCGAAGCTTATCCTCCCCTGCGCGCCTTCGACATCGACGGGGCCTATGTCGACTATCCCGGCGCCACCTGGCACCCCGGGGCCGAGGCCTTTTACGACGCCCGCGGCATCGCCAAGCAAAAGCTCTGAGCCATGACAACACCGACACAGCGCGGCCCCGTGTCCGCGATCCGCGCTGTGGCCGGGCGCGGGCTGGCCATCTGCCTCACCCTCGTGGCGGTGGCTTGGGCCGCTGACCTGCCGGGCCGCGTCGGCCTCGCCCCCTATTCCGAGCAGTTCCTGGCCCTCGTCCTGGCCCTTTCGCTCGCCCTCGTCTTCCTCACCCGCCCCTCGCGCTTTGCCGCGCTGGACATCGTCTTGGCCCTCGCGGGCATGGGCACCGCCCTCTGGGTCACGTGGGACTATCCGCGCCTCATCGCCGAACAGATATCCATGCCGCCCGACGCGCTCTGGCTGGGTGGGGCCCTCTGTTTGCTAGTGCTCGAAGGGCTGCGCCGATGCACCGGCTGGCCGCTCGTCATCGTGGTCCTGACCATCGCCCTCATTGGCATCGTCGGCCACCTCATCCCCGGTGCCCTGCAAACCCGTGAGGTCGCGCCAAACCGGCTGTTGATGTACGTCGCCTATGACGCCAACGGCCTCTTTGGCCTGACATTGCTGGTTGCCGCGTCCATCGTCATCGCCTTCGTCCTCTTCGGCCAGCTCCTCCTCAAATCCGGCGGGGCAGATTTCTTCAACGACATCGCCATGGCGCTCATGGGCCGCCAGCGCGGCGGGGCGGCCAAGATCGCCGTGGTCGCCTCGGGCCTTTTCGGCTCTATCTCGGGCGTTGTCGTCTCGAACATCGTCGCCACCGGCGTCGTCACCATCCGCATGATGACGCGCGCAGGCTACCGCCCCCACCAAGCCGCCGCGATCGAAGCGGTCGCCTCCACCGGCGGCCAGATCGTACCGCCCGTGATGGGGGCCGTCGCCTTCCTCATGGCCGACATCCTGCAAATGCCCTACACCCACATCGTGGTCGCGGCCATCGTGCCCGCCCTGCTCTACTACGTCGCCGTCTTTGCCCAGGCCGACCTGCAAGCCGCCCGGGACGAGATCGCACTGGTCGATCCGTCCGAAATCCCGGCCAAAGGCCAGGTCTTTGCCCGCGGCTGGGTCTTCCTGCTGCCCTTTGCTGTCATCATCGCGGCGCTGTTCTTCTTCGGCCAACGCCCCGAAACTGCCGCCCTGTGGGGCGCGGGCGCCGCACTTCTCGTCGGCATCGCCAAGGGCTACCAGGCCCGCATCTCGCTCCCCCAAATCATCGCCGCGTTCGAGGAAACAGGCCGCTCGGTCGTCGACATCATCATGATCGCAGCCGCTGCGGGGTTCATCATCGGCATCCTCAACGTCACCGGTCTCGGCTTTGGCCTCACCTTCGTGCTGGTAGATCTGGGCGGTGAAAACCTGTTCCTGCTGCTCCTGATCGCCGCAGGCGTCTGCATCATCCTCGGCATGGGCATGCCCACGGTCGGCGTCTACCTGCTGCTCGCCGTCCTGATCGCACCCAGCCTGGTGCAAAGCGGGGTGGAACCCATCGCCGCACACCTCTTCATCTTCTATCTCGGCATGATGTCCATGGTCACACCACCTGTCGCCATCGGCGCGTTCTTTGCCGCCTCGATTGCCGACGCACGGCCCATGCAAACAGCACTGACCGCCATGCGCTACGGCTGGGTGGCCTATGTCATCCCCTTTGTCTTTGTTTTCTCGCCCACGCTGATACTGTCCGGCGCACCCGCCCTGATCGCCTGGGACGTCGCAACCGCCATCATAGGTGTTTACCTGATCTCTGCCGCAGCCACCGGCTGGCTGCGCGGGCCGCTCACGACCCTCAGCCAGATCATCATCGCCGCTGCGGGCCTCTGCCTCCTCTACCCCAGCACCCTGCCCTGGGCGCTTGGCAGCACGGTGGCCGGGGCCGCACTTTTGGCAGGGATTCTCCTACCCCGCGCACCACAACCTCAATCCTGATAATTTCACTTGGATTTACAAACGACTCGCGCTACCACCACAAGGTAGCCAACAGGAGACCGCTATGACGTTCATCACGAATGTCAGCGGCTTCGTCCCCGCTATAGCAGCCACTGCGACCCTGCTCGCAGCAGCCCCTGACGCCCATGCCGAAGCGCTGACCCTTACCGATATCGCGGGCCGCGAGGTCACTCTGACCGAAGCCCCCGACAAGATCATCCTCGGCGAAGGCCGGATGATGTATTCCATCGCCGCCATTTCGGACGGAAACCCTTTCGAAAAAGTGGTGGGTTGGAAAGATGACCTGATCCTCTACGACCCCGACGCCTTCCGCAAATTCGAAGCGGAGTTCCCGCAAGATGCGGCGCGCATGATCAATTTCGGCAACCCCTATGCGGGCGATTTCAGCATCGAAGCGGTGCTCGAAGCCGACGCAGACCTTGTGCTGCTTGACGTGGGCAACCTCTTCAAAGCCGAAGAAACCGGGCTGATCGAAAAGCTGGACAAGGCGGGCGTGCCGGTTGTCTTCATCGACTTCCGCCGCAACGCAACCGAAAACACGGTGCCGTCACTTCTGATCCTGGGCCGCCTTCTGGGCGAGGAACAGGGCGCGCTTGAGTTTGTCGATTTCTACATCGCGGAAATGCGCAAAGTCACAAACGTGGTGGACCAAATCCCGGCCGAGGAGCGCCCGCTCGTGGTGGTCGAAAACGCCGCCGGCTGGCAGAATGACTTCTGCTGCTGGTCCTTTGGCCCCTACAACTACGGGCGCTTCGTGGAACTGGCAGGCGGGACGAACTACGCCTCCAAACTCGCCAACGCCTATTCCGTCGACATCTCGATGGAAGGGATCATTGACGCCGACCCCGACCATATCATCGGCACCGGGGCCAACTGGGCCGAAGCCAAACCCGAAGTGACCGCGACCCTGCTGGGGTACGAAGGCGACCCGGCGGTGAATGCCGAGAAGATCGACGCGCTTGCAATGCGCCCGGGCTTCCGTGATCTGCGGGCGGTGCAGGATGGAAACTACCACTCCATCTATCACCAGTTCTACAACTCGCCCTATCACTTCATTGCGGTGCAACAGATCGCCAAGTGGCTCTATCCGGACGATTTTGCCAATCTTGATCCGCAAGACACGTTTGACCGCATGCACGCCAAGTTCATGCCCTACGACAATTCCGGCCAGTTCTGGCTCAGCGCCTCTGCGCCTGCCAACTGACGGTTTCACCCACGGGCGGGCCCCAAACGCGCCGGTGGGTCTTTTGCCATGCCCACAGACACCACACCCCCACTCACCGCGCAGGGTATCGTCACGGTCTATCGCCGCCGATCCGGTCGGCGCGTAGCACTTGTGGCCCTTGCTGCGCTCGCCCTGTTCACCACAGTCGTCATCGACGTCATCACCGGCCCTGCCGACCTCAGCTTTTGGCGGGTGGCCCGTGTCATTCTGAACCCATCCGTCGCCACAACACGGGAAGAGGTGATTATCTGGGACCTGCGCCTGCCCGTCGCCCTCATGGCGGTTGTCGTCGGCGCCATGCTCGGTGCCGCAGGTGCCGAAATGCAGACGATCCTCAACAATCCGCTGGCGGACCCCTTCACCCTCGGCCTGTCATCCGCCGCATCTTTCGGAGCCGCACTGGCCATCGTCATGGGCCTGTCGGTCATCCCCGGCGTGGGCGGGCTGTTTGTGACGGTGAACGCCTTTGTCGTCTCTATGCTGGCCTCTCTGGCGCTCTTTGCCTTCACGCGCCTGCGCGGTGTCACACCCGAAGCGATGATATTGGTCGGCATCGCGATGCTGTTCACCTTCAACGCGCTACTGGCCTTTCTTCAATACGGCGCATCCGAGCTGCAGCTGGCGCAACTGATCTTCTGGCAACTGGGCTCGCTGGCCCGCGCCACATGGGAAAAGGTTGGCATCTGCCTGATCGTGTTGGCGGTGGTCATGCCCTATTTCCTCAGCCGCTCCTGGGCGCTCACCGCCCTGCGCATGGGCGAGAACAAAGCCGCCGCACTCGGCGTCAATGTCTCGGTCCTGCGGCTGATGGTGCTGGCAGGCGTGTCGCTCCTCTCGGCGGTCGCCGTATCCTTTGTCGGTGCTATCGCCTTTGTCGGCCTTGTAGGCCCGCACATCGCCCGCATGATCGTGGGCGAGGATCAGCGCGGCTTCCTGCCCCTGTCCGCGCTGGCTGGGGCCCTGATCCTGTCGGGCACATCGATTGCGTCCAAGGCGATCACACCCGGCATCGTTTACCCTATCGGTATGATCACATCACTGATCGGCATACCGTTCTTTGTCAGCCTGATCCTCAGCCAACGCAAAAGGCACTGGCAATGACCCTGACCGCCACCGCCCTCAACTTTGCTTATGACACGCGGCCCATCTTGCAAGGGGCCGCCTTTGACCCCCTGCAACCAGGTGAGCTGACGGCCCTGATCGGGCCAAACGCCTCCGGCAAATCGACCCTGTTCCGCGTGATTGCAGGGCTTCTGACCCCATCGGCGGGAACAGTGATGCTCGGGGACACTGACCTTGCCACCCTGCCCCTCCGCACCCGGCTCAAACGCGTGTGCTTCATGCCGCAGTTCTTTGCCGCCAACGCCGCCCTGACCGTGTTTGACGTGGTGATGATGGCGCGCAAGAACCTCTCGGGCTGGCGCGTCACGACCGAAGACATGGACGCCGTGGGCGAGGCGCTGCACGGCGCGGGCATCGGGCACCTGTCCGAAGCCTATATCTCCGACCTGTCCGGCGGCCAGGCCCAGATGGTGTCCGTCGCGCAGGCCCTGATCCGGCAGGCGGATGTGTACCTGTTTGACGAACCGACCTCGGCGCTCGATCTGCACCACCAGCTTGACGTGCTCAGCCGCATCCGCGCCACCATCTCGAACCGCAACGCCATCGGCATCGTCGCTTTGCACGACCTGAACCTCGCCGCCCGCTTCGCCGATCACCTGATCCTGCTGCGACAAGGCACCGTGCTGGCCGAAGGCGCGCCAGCACAGGTCCTGCACCAACCCGAGATTGGTGCCACCTATGGCGTCGATATTCACATCACCACCGGCCCAAAAGAGGACCTCGTCGTTCATGCTTACGCGTCGTAACTTCACCATCTCCCTCGCCGCTCTCGCGGGCACCTATGCCGCCGCCAAAACGCCTGTGCCTACGGCAGAGGGGGGCAAACACTCCGTTCTCATGCTCAACGCGGACTGCAATGACAGCAACATCGTCAATGTCTTTGACCCAGCGATTTTGCGCTTGGATGTGGGCGACAGCGTCACTTTCCTCGCCACCGATCCCAGCCACAACTCCGCCTCCAAACGCGGAATGATCCCCGACGGCGCCGAGTCCTGGAACGGCGGCATTGACGAGGAGATCACCGTCACCCTCACCGTGCCCGGCATCTACGGCTACCTCTGCCTGCCGCACTACGACTGGGGCATGGTCGGGCTGATCGTTGTGGACAATGACCTGTCCAACCTCGACGCAGTCAAAAAGGTGCGCCACCCCGGCAGCGCCCGCACCAATTTCCGCGCCCTGCTGCGCCAACTCGAAGAGGGAAAGGCCTAAGCTATGACGGCCCTGATCGACACCTGGTCCAAAGACCCGTCCGAAGAGGACGGTATGACCGACGAACATGCCTGGATCTGGCGCGAGATGATCCGCTGCATGCCCGAAACGGACCTGTCAGACAAGTATGTGCTCGACATCGGCTGCAATCAGGGCGGCTTCCTGCGGATGCTTTACGACACGATGCCCTTCGCGGCGGGCACCGGCGTCGATCTGGCACGCGACCGGATTACTCTGGCCACTGCAGCCGCGGGACACCGCCCGCTCACCTACATCGCAACCCCAACGCTGGCAGAGGCGGGCCAGGGCTTCGATCTCGCCTTCAGCCACGAGGTGATCTACCTGATCGACGACCTCGCGGACCATGCGCGCCAGGTCATGTCGGTGCTGGCCCCAGGTGGGCACTACGACGCGATCACCTGCTGTCACGCCAACAACCCGCTCTGGGCGCATTGGCGAACCAAGATCGGAGCCTTTTCGAACATTGGGGTGCCAAACCACAGCGTGGCAGACATCACCCACGCCTTCCGCACGGCAGGGTTCGAGGTGTCTGTCAGCCGCTTTCTGGCCCAAGCACCGATCCCGGTTGAAGGCCCGTCAGATTATTTCCCCAGCGATCTGGACCGCGTGGACGTCTACACCAATTGGAAGCTCTGCTTCCGCTGCCAGCGCCCCGCCTAGGACACCACGCGCAACACAGGCCGCCGCCGCACCGGCCCGCCACAGCCAAAACGCGCTGCCACCGCGAGCGCCGCACGGATCACATGCGGGTCCATCAGACCACAGGTCAAAACCTCTACCGCATCGCGCGCATCCGGGGTCTGGTCCCGGCGCATATGATGCAGCATCCGCATCATCATAGCCTCGTCATAGGTTGCACACCGGCGCGCCTCGACGTCAAACGGATCGCGGCTGTCAAAGTCGCCCCGCACTTCGACCATGGCCCGCACCAGCTTGGACAGAGCAAACGCTGCGGGCAGCCCGTTCTCCGGCCCCCACCGCTCAACAGCCACGCAAAACGCCATATGCCAGGACTGACGCTCTGGCGCCCTCCGCACCCAAAAGAAGTACCGCGCGACCGCCAACAAACCGCGTTCACACGCATCAAACCCAAGGTGCTCCAGGTCAAATACCGACCCATCCGCGGGCAGTGCATGCAACTTCATGCCTGTTTCTGCCCAACTACATCACGAGGGGCAGCCAAAGGCACGACATTGTCCGACAACACTCCGGGATCAACCGGCTCGGTCGGCACCGGCGCCGCCGCGGTGCTGGGCCAGCTTAAATCGGCCTCAATCGCTGCCCGCAAGCGGGGATGCAACCCGCTGCCATATGGGCGTGCCACCTCATCCATCCGCAACAAATCGGTAAAAATCGTCATGCCATCCAGCTTTCTATCTCGAAGCGCGCACCACTTCGCATCTCAGTTCTACCGGGCAAGACGGGGTACGTGTTCCAGCTAGGCGACAATTTCCTGACAGATTTAATCGGATATATCAAGACCCGAAAAAGCATCGTACGGTGATTGCGCAACATCACGAAAAAAGGGCGCGCCATCACAGCGCGCCCTTCCCTCTCGCGTGTGACCTCAGAATTAAAACTCAAATGTGGCAGATACCTTGAACGATCGCCCCGGCTGCGGCAGTTCATTGGGAAAAATCGTATACTGCTCGTCAAACACATTATCGATGCCCGCACGGAACACCGCATTGTCCAATGGCCCTTGCGACGGCGACCACGACCCGAACAGATCGACCACGGTGTAGGATTCGCCGGGACGTCCATTTTCGGGCACATCGTTCTGATCGCCCGCGAACGTCACGCGCCCTCCAACGGTCCACTCTGGAGTCGGACGGTAGCCCAGCGTGGCCGTCAGACGCGGTTGCGGGATGGACCCCAACTCGTCGCCCTCCTCCTTGGACTCGCCCTCTGCCAGGGTCAAAGCCAAACCGCTGAACCAATTACCCGCGTCATAGTCGACCTCGGCTTCAAAGCCATACAGCTCTGCATCCACGTTCCGTTGGAACGTATCTCCGACAATAGGGGTGGGAAGAGCACCGGGCGCTGGAGCGAAGAACCGACTAAAATCTGTCACGACTTGAGTATCTATGAAGTCCTTAACGTCTGCATAGTAGGCGTTGGCCGAAAACCGCAGCGCATCACCAGGGCGGAAGAAACTTGCCTTCTCAAATCGGGCACCGATCTCTACCTGCGTTGATCGCTCAGGTTCGAGATCAGGGGTCGGAACAAAATTGTTGGTGAATTCGGTGGCAGGTGTTCCCGGCGGACCGAACACCTGCGTGCCGAGCGGAAAATGCACACCGTCATTATACAACTCGGTCAACGTCGGCGCACGGAAGGCGCGTGCCACGTTGCCGAAAATCTGCCAGTTGTCGTTGGGTCGGAAACTGAACCCGATCCGCGGCGAAAAGAAATCATCGTCCACATCCGCCAGCGTGGGATCATCCACGTCACGGTCGTAGCTGTCAAATCGCAGGCCCGCGATGATATCCAATCGGTCCGTTACGCCAAAGGTTGCTTCGGCAAAAACACCGTAGGTTGTCGCCTCGGCGTCCGGGAACTGCGTCCGTGGCCCACCACTGCGCGTCCCGGTTTGCTCATCGCGGAACGCCTCGACCCCGTAGACAAGGCTGACAGGTACGCCAATATCGAACCGGGATCGGTTCACCACCTCGAACCCGATCGTATCGTATTCGGTAATGTCGGCGCGGCCATCACGAATGCGGTCATCCTCGATCTCAAGCGTATTGCCAAATACCAGCACCGACAGATCAATCAGGTCCGAATTCTCCGGCTTCCAGTCCCAGGACAAGCGATAGGTGAAGATTTCCGATGACCGATCGGAATCATTGCCTGTATCCGGATCAAGGTTGGCCGTGGTGTTGGCATTTGGCGGAATGCGCCCATCGTCTTCGAAATAGGACAGGTTCAACTCAAACCTTTGATCGTCGCTCGGTTCAAAGCCGAATTTCAGCAGACCATTGTAGGAATCGACTTCGGACCGCAGAATATCATCTCCATTTCCGTCATCCTGATCCTCACCGGCCTCACGACCACCCAGGAACGCCAGATAGTCGAACGCCCCATGATCGCCATAGATCGTCGCACTTGGGCTATAGATTTCGCCGTTATCCGTATATCCAAACCGCAGACGTGCACCCGTGGTCTGGCCATCGCGCAACAGGTCGGCGGCGTCTTTGGTCTCGACCGCGATCACACCACCGATGGCACCAGACCCAAACAGGGTGGACCCCCCTCCCCTCACAACCTCGACCCGTTGCACGATGTCGGGGTCAAAGAAAAACCGCCCGCTATGGGCCCGATTGAAATTCAACCGCCCGCCATCCAGTCTCAGCACGACCTGTTCGTCCTGAAAACCACGGATGTTGGGCTCTTGCGCGACACCGCGCGGCCCGCCTTCGATCAAAACGCCGGGCAGATCGCCAATCAGTTCCTCGTATGTATCGGCCTGCCGCTCTTCCAACTCTTCGCCTTCGATCACAGACGCAGCCACGGGCGTGTCCCGAATATCGCGATCATCCCGCAATGCCGTGCCCAGGATCAGCGGCGGCAACTCCACCGGATCCTCTTGCGCCTGAACAGAATTTGCACACGCAGCCAGCATGGCCACGCCCCCAATAATGCATCTCTGCATGTCATCCCCACATGTTGTCCCACACTCAGCACGGGGCCTGCCAAGTCAGGGGTGGGGCGCGCGTCAGCGATACGGATATCTATCCCGACAAAAGAAGTAAAGAATTTTGCGACGCTGTTCACTCAGCGGCTGAACGCGGTGCCCGTGTGTCGTGCAAAAGTTGCTCTAACTCGGCCACACGGGCCTCAAGCGCTGCGATACGGGCCTTGCGGCGTGTCCTCAGGGGCCGCGGTCGCGGGATGTGCACATCCCGCATTCGCGCCATGACACCCATGCGCCAGGCCTGAAACGCAGCGTGGCGCTCGGGCGACAGCACGGACCACCCCCACCCGATCAGCGGCACTGCCCCCGCCCAGATCATGAAGGCAGCAAACTGATCAAGAACCAGCAAAACGACACCCGGCACCAGCAGCAACACCCAGCTGCCCGCCCGCCCCTCATTCCCGGAAAACGGCACACCAAAGGCCCGCCCCCGCTTGGGGTCACGCGTCACCAGCCGTGCAATCGCCAGCGACGAGCACACCACCGCCACCAGGGTCCACACCCACACACTCATTCCGCAGGCGCCCCTAACTGCGCAGAGGACCGACCGCTCACACGCCACAGCGCAGCCGCTACCCGCGCCCGAAACGCGGGAACAAAGGCCACACCCCCAGCGACCAACAGAACATCCACCAGCAGCACCATGCCCCCATCGGTCTCAAACCAACCAAGGCCTGTGAACATCACCCGCAACACCGGCAGCGCAATCATCCCCAGACCAAGAACAACAACGAACCGCGCCGCCACATGCTCAGCTGTTTCTGCCCGCCACGCCAACCACACCGCAGCGCCCGCAGCCACACAAAAGCCCACCGGCGTCCAAGTCCGCTGCCCGTCCCACAAGCCCGACACGAAAAACGCCGCAGAAGCGCCGCACAGAGCCAAAGGCAGCCCATAGCCCACCCCAGGCACCAAACGGGCCAACACGGTCCACACAGGCGCCTCAGCGCGCCGCACAACCCACAACCGCACGCCCGTCAGCGCCAGATACGCCATGGCAAGACCAAGACCCAGCCACACCACTTGTGACAACACACCGGCGAACGTGCCGAAATGCAGCGCAAAAGACAGCGCAAACAGCGTATCCCCTGCCGATGGTTCCGTGCCTAGCAAAGGGCGCTCACGCTCAAACTGCCCGCTGACCCCGTCAAACACCATCTGCACATCCCGAAACTCACCGGACACGGGCGGATGGGACACAGTGATTTCGGCATCCGACTGCCCGTAATGGGAAATCACCACAAACTCCGCAGGCGCCCCGGCGCGCGCCTCGGACTGGGCCAGCACCCCGTCCAAATGGGCCAACGCCGCAGGGCGTGCCGCTTCGCCCTGCCCGTCCTCACCAAAGAACGTCTCGATCATGGCCCGCTCGTCCCCGCCAAAGGCCACCGTGCTCAGCAGCGGCAACCCCAACGCCCCGGCAAAACTCAAAAACGCGCCAGTAAACGCCAGGACAAAGGCAAAGGGCAGCCCCCAGGACCCGATCAGATTGTGGCGGTCCCTGGCCGTCAACAACGCACTCGACCGACGCGGTGACAAGAACAGATCAGCCAACAGATGGCGATGCAGGATCACACCCGACACCGCGGCCACCAGCATGGCAAATCCCAACACACCCGTCAGATACAGGCCCCACGGGTCCGGCGCATGCAACGACACATGCAAATCCACCAGAAACTCGTCCAACGCCCCGGCGGGGTCCTGCCCGAACACGTCTGCGGTAAATCCCTCCCGCTGCGCCAGAATGTCAAAGCTCACAGGGTCCAGTTCAAACAACACACCTTTGTCGTCGAAATTGCCAGCAGGGTTCACGGCATGGGTATGCCAGAACAGCACCAACCGGCCTTCAGAATTGTGAAAGACAGATACCTCTTCGTGGTACGCCTCGGGCACCATCTCGGCTGTTTCGCGCACGGCCACAGATGTCCAACGGCCAAGCGGCATGTCCCAACTCTTGCCCCCCACAGACCAGACAGCAATCTCGCTGGCAAAAACGGCCAGCGCGCCCGTCAGCACAACGACGTAAAGAAACAAACCCAGAACAGCGCCCGACCAACCATGAATGGACAGCAACCGTTTGGTGCGATCAGTCGACAGCGCCATCATGGCCAAATCCCCCATGCGCCCATCATAGCCAGACCACCATTCAACGCGGTCAATCCTGCCAAAACAGCGGCAGCGCGCACGACATTTCGGGTCAGAACGACGTAGAAAAACAAAACAGCCCAGATCGCAGGAAACACCAGCAAGGGGACAATCAAATGATCAATGCCCCCTGCCCCGCGCGGCCACCACAGCGGCATGGCGGCCATGATCGACGATGCGGCCAGCAGCACGCCCGGCCCCGCCAGACCCCACAAAATCAATGACGCGCGTCGCGGCGGCACATCAAAGTATGTCATGGGACGCAGACCTGTCTGAAAGATGCACTGTTGGCTTGCGTCGGACACATCGACGTGGCTGCGCCCCAAGCATCGGCAATCCAACGTTCAAGTCAACCCTACCGCCCTGCCCTGGACTTGCCACTGCGGTCGGCATTCGTTTAGCCTTCCCACGCCAGCCCTGCGCCAGCCCCAAAAAATCACGGTTGGCGCGAAACATCCCCAGGATCCTTTCGACGTTGACCCGTAGCCAATGGATCAAGGGACAAAACCAACATGTCACGCTTACACACGCGCCTTCTGGCGTCGACGGCTGTTGCGCTCTGCGCAGCCAACGGCGCTTGGGCCCAGGAAACCCCGGTCGAGCTTGGGACGCTCGTCCTTGACTGGGAAAACATCGGCCGCCCAATCAACGAAACCTCTGCCGCCAACACTGTCGTCACTCAGGAAGAGGTTGAACGCACCGGCAACCGCAACGTCCTGGAGGCAATCGAAGGCACGCCAAACGTTGTGACCGAAAACGGCGCTCAATTGCCCGTCATCCGTGGGATTGACGGGACCGCCGGACAGTTCGGTGCCATCGCGGCAAGCTCTGGCAGCTTTCCACGGATCAATGTCGTCGTGGACGGTGTGTCGCGCGTGTCCGGCGTGAACGGAACAGTCGGGGCTCTATCATCGCCTTGGGATGTTCAACAAATCGAAGTGGCGCGCGGGCCACAGACCACGCTTGGCGGTCGCTCTTCTCTGGCTGGTGCCATCAACGTCGTCACCAACGATCCCGTGTTTGATACCGAAGGGGCTGTGCGCTTTTCTTACGCCACGCGCGAAGGCGAACCGCTCTACGGTCTTTCTGGTGTCTACAACGCGCCACTGTCCGACAGTGTTGCCGTCCGGTTCAGCTTTGATGGGCTGCTGGGCGACAGCTTTGTTGACGTCGTGGATCCGTCTGTCGCCTCAATCCGCGACAATATCGAAAACATCGATGCCGCAACCTTTCGCGCCAAGGCCCTGTTTGCACCAGAATCCATCCCGGGACTGGAAATCGTGTTCTCCTACGAATACGAATTCCGCGAGGGTCTCAACACCGAAGAAACAGATTTGGGGAGCGACGACTTTTCGCTCAGTGAGTTTGCCGCCAACGTTGGTGAAGAACGACTGGAACAGGATATATTCTCGATCCGTGCATCGTATGAACTGTCGTCGAACTGGACGTTCGAAGGCCGATTGTCCTACACCGATAGCCGCAATGAAATTCTGCCAACCAACGTGAATTTCGACCTGGATCAGGACTTTGAGAACATCCAGGGCGAAGTGTTCGCACGATACGAAGGCAGCGGGTTCTTACGGCGCGGCGTCATCGGCTTTGCGTACGAGAACCAGACCGAAGATGCGCTGAATGACACGCTCGGAAACCCAGCTGGCTTCCTGCTGGATGTCGAGGGGCAGTTCATCAACCGTTCGATCTTTGGCGAAGCAGAGTTCGCTCTGCGCGATGATCTCTTCTTCTTTGCAGGTGGCCGGTACGAAGAACAAGACATCGAACGGTCGGTCCTGTTCCAGTTTTTCAGCACGGCAAACGCGACATCCAGAACGGATGATACGCGTCTCACACCGCGGGTTGGCCTGCGCTATGAACCGACCGAGGCGTTGACTTTGGGCTATCAGTATAGCGAAGGGTTCCGCCCCGGCTCGGTTGATTTCGACGTGTTTTCGCCAACTCTGGATACGACAACGTTTGGCGGCGAAACCCTGCGCCAGCACGAGGTTTGGGCGCGCTTCAACGATCCTGCGGGGCGTTTTTCTTTTGATGCCGCGGCATTCTACTACCGCCTCGATGACGCGCAGGTCTCCGGTGCAGGTCCTGGGTTTCTTCTTGGCAACGTGCCTGAAGCCGAAGGCATGGGGCTTGAGCTTTCGGGCAGCATTGCCGTGGGTCAAAATGGTCGGTTCTATGGTGGCCTCGGGTTTGTCGAAACCGAGTTGACAGATGTCGGTTCGGACCCGGACCTGATAGCAGCTGCCGGGCAATCTTTGCCGAACACCGCCGGTATCACAGCCACGTTTGGGTACAGTTATGTCAGCCCCAATGGTTGGGATTTCGGGATCGACGTCCGTCACGTTGGGGATCGCGCCCCGTCGTTCCTCGGTGAAGATGACTTGCCAAGCTACACCACCTTTGGCCTGCGCGCGGGCTATGATACCACGATCTATGATCGGTCGGTTCGCATTGAGGGTTTTGTCGAAAATCTGTTTGACGAACTTGTTCTGATCAACGTCGATCCGGCATCGGGCATCCAAGAGGTCGGCGACCCACTGACCGTTGGCTTCTCTGCCACCATGCGATTCTGACTGGACGGCAAAGTTCACAGCTGTGAACATTCCGTAACCAGACCGCACGGTCGAGGGTTCACAGCTGTGAACCCTCACGCCGCCTCTCTCCGCATCAACGCCATCACCATAGGCCCGCAAGAGAATTGCCCGTCCGTTGCCTTCCGCGCCAAGTGCCGCAGGTAGCCACCCGGTGACTTGATCTGGTCAAACCGCTCCAGCATCGCCGCGACCACCACAGCCGCCTCTTCCGGCCCCATTGCCTCCATCGCCTCCGCCCAGGCCGAGGGTGAGATGCCCATCATCGGTCGGACTTTGTCCGCGGTGCGAACAAGGTCATGCCAATGCCGCAAGGGCCTGTCAGAATAGACTGCTATTTCACGGCAAGTGGCCAGCACCAAGCCTAACGGTATATTCGGTATATGGCTGGCATCGTCCTCTGCTTCAGGATCGTCCGGCTCGCCACCCTTTGCTTTTTCAAAGCAAGGTTCAAGAACAGATGGGTTTGTATTTGAATTTTGATAGTGCTGCTCACTTTCAGCATCATTGGTGCTCATATTTTGTGTCTCTAACACGTCTCGGACCCGGTTTAACGCGTCCTTCAGAGACGCTTCCATCTCGCCTAAATCCGCTTCAGAGAGCTGACGGCGCGAAGCGCGGGCCGTGAGGGTCGCCATGTCAGAGAAAGCGTCCCAGAGGGTCAGCTCTGGGCGCGTTTCGGCGCCGTATTCGGCCAAAGCGGCGAGGTCGCGGCGCATCAGGCTCACAGTCTGGCGCAGGCGTTTCAAGCGGTCGCGTTCGGCGCGGACGATCTCGGCCTCGGCGCAAATCTCGGCAAAGCGGAGGGCGAGGGGGGCCAGATCGAAGCCAAAGGCATCCCCCTTTCGGCTGGCATAGCGCTTGCCGTTGGGGCTGTCGCGGCGCACGATCAGGCCCGCTTGCACCAAACCGGCCAGATGCCGGCGCATGGTCGAGCAGGCCATGCCGTTCAGACGCTCACAGATGGAGGCGTTTGACGGGAACACGATCGTGGAGGCGTCGGGATCAGAGAGGTCGGTTGCCGGAAAAAAGCTTATCAGAGCCTGCAACACGGCCAACTGACGGTCGGTCACGCCCAGACGGGCCGCGGCGACGCCCAATTCGCGCAGAACCTCCCACTTATCGGCATGCGGCAGTTCTTCGGCCCTCCGCGCAAGCTGTTCACTGGCCAAGACGACGCTGTTCACCGCTCCGCGGAACGGTGTGATGGGGACATAAGTCATGATTTTTCATTCACGCAGGCACAAAAAATCTGGTCCGCGAATCACTAAGGACTTGCGGGGAAGGGCGCGAAATCGTACCTTGAAGTTGCTAAACACAAGGGTCTCGTGGGGCGCCATCGCTTTGCGGGACCTTTTCTTTTGCCTTTCCTGTTGCGTGCCTCCTTTGGTTACTGCTCTTGCCTAGTCTTCGCCGCGCGTTTGCCAGCGCGTGTGAAGCTCTTTGAGGACGGCATCAGCGTTACGCTCAAGCCAGTCCGCGAAATTACCCGCATCCACATCCAACCGCACGCCTTGGCTCATGCGCCGGACAGTGCCGATCCGGCGCTCGCCGCTATGGACGGTTCGGGTCTTGGCCCCTTTGCGGGTGCTGGGAACGGATTTGACGGGCTTATGTGTCTCCAACTCGGCCAAAACAGCCTCGAACGCGACCACAGACGGGTCCTGGGGCAGGGGGGCCGACGGGTCACTGACAGCGTCCACCTCGGCCTTTTCATGGGCGTCCTGCGCCAACGGGATCAGGTGTTCGGCTTCCACGCCCGACCCTTCGATGGCGCGGGCCAGGGCATCCCACCGCGGGCGACCAATGCCTGGTGCCGGGCCGATGGCGCGGGCCAGATCAACACTGACCATGTCAACAACCGCCAAAGCCATCGAGATCGCCGATTTGCTGACCGTCAACACTTCGGCCACCTGGGCCTGGGTGCCAAAGCCGCCGTCAATCAGGGACCGCGCGAACAGCGCCTTTTCGATATAGCTGAGGTCGCGGCGGGCCATGTTTTCAGAGATTTGGGCCCGAACGGCGCCATCGTCATCAAGGGCGGCAACCAGCGCGCGCACTTTGTCCACTTTGTCGGACTGGCGGATCGCTTCGAGCCGCCGACGCCCATAGACCAACAGATACCGATCGGCATCATCGGGGTTGCGGCGGACAAGAATAGGCACGGTCTGGCCATTTGCCTCGATCGCATCGCGCAAATCGTAGACATCGTTCGTATCCAGCCGGTCTGCGGGACGCAGATCATCAATCGCCCACGGGTCCAGATCCCACACATGATGGGCATCGACCGCGTCACGCGCCGACCGCAGCGCACGGTTGGTTGTCATCATCGAACTGGACGGGGCAGGGGCCTGGGCAGCGGCCAGACTGTCCAGCATCGAGAGGCGTTTTTTGCGATTGTCGGTCATGTGCGTCCCCACGTTGCCTGAATTAGAGACGAAATTTCATCATTGACGGCGTTCAGGCTTTCCATCGCCCGGTCATAGGTCGAGCGAGTGAAGGCCGAGCGTTCCACCTCGTACAGCGTTTGTTTGGTCAACCCGGCATCGGAAATGGCCGTAGACTTGAGCATGGGCGCATTCAGCACGTGATCGCCGTACATGGTGCGCAGGAAGGCCACGACGCGGTTTTGCGGTGCGTCCGCCGGTTCGTAGCGGGTCAGCAGATAGCGCATCCAGTCATGTTTCATGTCGGCACCGGATTCCGCGATCACGTCCATCAGATCGGCGGTCATGCGCAGGAATTGCGACATCGACATAACGTCGAGCATTTCGGGGTGGATCGTCACCAGCACACCCGTGGCCGCCGACAGGGCCGACATGGTCAGAAATCCCAATTGCGGCGGACAGTCGATGACCACCACATCATAGTCGCCTTCGACCTGTGTTAGAGCCTGTTTGACACGGAAAAAGAACAAACCCGCCGCCCCACTGGCGAGCGCACGGGGCGTGTCATGTTCGAACTCCATCAATTCAAGGTTTCCGGGGATCAGGTCCAGCCCGGGAATATAGGTCTTGCGGATCACCGAACTGATAGGAGCGGGGTCATCATAGCGGATTGCGTCGTAGAGCGTGCCGCCTTCGGGCAGGTCGTATTCAGGTTGCACCCCATGCAGGGCCGACAACGACGCCTGTGGATCAAGGTCGATGGCCAGGACGCGATACCCCTTGAGCGCCAGACGCTGGGCCAGATGCGCGGCGGTTGTGGTCTTGCCGGACCCGCCCTTGAAATTCATCACACCGATGATCTGCATGTCGTCGCCGTCGCGACGGCCCGGCAGGTATTCACCCGGGCGGCGGGCTGTCGTCTCTAAGGTGCAGCGCAGAGACTGGATGTCGGCGGCGGAATACAGGCGACGATTGCCCGACGTGATTTCGGGCGAGGGGCCACGCCCCTCAAGATGCAGCTTGCGCAGATAGCTGTCGCCGACGCCGAGCAGGGTTGCCGCCTCACCCGAGGTGAATTTGCGCATCTCCTTGGCCGCGTCGGGGGGAAACAGGCTTTCGCGTTGGGCATGCAACTGCGTGGCCAGCCATTCGGAGTGTTGCCGAATGACGGAATTGAGGTCATTTTGCGGTTGAGCGCCGTCCATCTGCCCCGGCTCCTTTGCCACCTGCCTGTTTTCCGGGTCACGCTTTTCGCCGTTTGCCCGTCTTTTTCCGTGACTATTGGCCGAGTTGCGGGATTCGTGCAAGACTTATCTACATATGGCGGTTCTCAGGGCGCGATCCACAAGGAGCCGCCTGCGACACTTGAGCATTTTAATCAGGTATTGCGCCGCCCCCTGAGACATGTTCTTTTTAAGGCCGACAGGGTCCCCCAGCCAGCGCCAGGCACGCCCAATCACATCTATTTTGGGAGTGAACGATGGGGAAGACGTGGGCGCGTCTGTCGGCCCTGGCCCTGGCTTTGACACCATTAGGGGCCGTCGCCGACGAGATGGACCTGACTGGCAAGATCGCAGTTGAACTGAATACCGTGAGCGACGGCGACAGCAGTTGCACGCTGACCTTCATGGTCACGAATGGGCATGCCGCGCCCATCGACAAGCTGGTGTTCGAGACGGTTTTGTTTGACGCAGGGGGCGCGGTGGATCGCCTGACCCTGTTTGATTTCGGGGCGTTGCCTGTGGGCCGCCCGCGTGTGCGGCAGTTTGCGGTGCCGAACCTGACCTGTGGTGGATTGGGCCGGGTCCTGTTCAACGGATTGCACACGTGTGAGGCGACCGGTCTTGAGGCCAGCGCATGTGGAGAGGGGTTGGTGCCGACAAGCCGGGTCGCGATTGAGGTGCTGGGATGATCGATCAGGTGGTGGCCCAACTGGTGGCGGTCTTCGATCTGGGCGGGCCGGTTGTGATGCTGTTGCTGGCCATATCGGTCGTGACTGCGGCTGTGGTGCTGTACAAGCTGTGGCAGTTTGCGGCCGCCCATGTGGGGCGACATCAGGCGTTGCGGGCGGCTGTGGCGACTTGGGATGCGGGCGATCGTGCGGGTGCGCGCGCTACGTTGGCGCGGTCGCGAAGTTATCTGGCGCCGCTGGTCGAGGCGGCGTTTGACAGGCGGGATCGGGCGCGCTTGCAGGCCATGGCCGAGGAGCGGTTCGTGCGGCTGGAGCGGGGGTTTCGGTACCTGGATTCGGTGGCGCAGTTGGCGCCGCTTTTGGGTCTGTTCGGGACTGTTCTGGGGATGATCGAGGCCTTTCAATCGCTGCAGGCGGCGGGGGCGCAGGTGGATCCGTCGATCTTGGCCGGGGGCATCTGGGTGGCCTTGCTGACCACCGCTGTGGGGTTGGTGGTGGCGATGCCGACCGCTTTGGTTCTGGCGTGGTTCGAGGGCCGGATGGAACAGGAGCGGGTGGTGGCCGATACGCTGATCCTGACGGCTGTGGCGCCGGTGGGGGTGCAGGATGCCCCTAGGTTAGAGACTGATATGGTGCCTGCCCGTGGCTAGGGCGCGCCGGGCGCGGCGGCGGTTGTCGATGACATCGCTGATCGACGTCATCTTTCTGCTGCTGCTGTTTTTCATGCTGACCTCGACCTTTTCGAAATTCGCCGAGGTTGAGCTCACTGCGGGCGGGGCAGGGCAGGGGGCCGAGGCTGCTGTGGTGCCGCCACTGTTTTTGCAGGTGGGCGAGAGTGAGCTTGCGTTGAATGGCGCGGCGGTCGCCATGGATGCGCTGGGGATGTCGCTGCGGCAAGACCTGCCCGAGGGCACGGTGCAACCCGTTCTGGTCAGTCTGCGGGACGGTGTGACCGCGCAGCGGTTGACCGATCTGCTGATTGTGTTGCGGTCCGTGCCGGGCCTGCGCGTGACCGTGCTGGGCGCCGCGTGATGTGGGTGCGTGCGGCCAGACCCAAGCGCGAGCCGACCATTGCGCTGATCAATATCGTTTTTCTGATGCTGGTGTTTTTCATGGTGGCGGGCACGTTGTCGCCCCCGCTGGATCGCGACCTGGCGCTGATCAACACCGACGACCTTGAGGGGCGTCCGCCACCCGACGCGCTGGTGGTCCATGCCGATGGGCGAATGAGTTTTCGCGGCACGGATCAGCCGGATGCGGCGTTCTATGTGCGCAGTCTGGGCCCCGATGCAAAGGCTGAGGTGCGGATTGTCCCAGATCGGGACCTGCCCGCGGCGCAGTTGGTCACGCTGGGACGCGATCTGCGCAGGGCGGGGGCAGAGAAGGTCATTATCGTGACCGAACGGGGGCTGGAATGATTGCGGCCTCGCGCTGGATCGCAACGGTTGCCCTGGGCATTGCTGCCGCGCTGCACCTCGCAGGGGTCATGCGGCTTGATCTGAACCAGGATGTCCTGATCGATGGAGGGCAAGCGGGGGCCACCGAAGCCTCGCTCGGCGATGCATTTGCGGATCTTATCGAAGGGACGCTGGAGGCTGTTGAGACCGAAGATGTGACCGAACCTGTCGATGCCCAAGAGACGGTTGAGGACGTCCGGCCAGAAGACACAACAGAGACCGTGCCGCCCGACGAGACGGTAAGCGAAGCCGACACGACAGAGGAGACGCCAAGCACCCAAGCCGAAACGCAAGTACGCCAGACACCGGTGGAAACAACACCGGCACGACCCGAACCCCAACCTGTGGTCACCACAGAAACAACCGATGACCTTACCGAGCAACCCGATCCGCAAGCGACCATCGTGGCTGTCCCCGATGCAGAACCCGTGCCGACCCCCACTTTGCGCGCCACAGCGCCAACAGTGACGACACCCGAAACGGTAGACGCGGTGACCGCAACCGTCACCGCCGCGCCACAGCCAGAAACGCTGGCCGCTGTTACCCCGGTCGCGCCAACCAACCCCACGCCAACCGAACCACAGGCGCAGCCCGACACGCTGACCGCCGATGAGCCGGATCAACTGGACCTCACGCAGTCGCTGCGCCCTAAAGTCCGCAGCCGGGCGTTCGAAGAACGGAACAAACCCGACACTCCACCGCCCGCACCGCGCCGGGTCACGCGCGCCGAACCTGCGCCTGCTGCGCCTTTGCAGCGGGGCAATCAGGCCCAAACCAATCAACGCGCCGGGCAGGCGAACGGATCGGCAGACGCTCCTGCAGCACAGCGTGCGACCGGAAATCAGCAATCCGCCAGTGTCGGGAATGCCGCTGTTTCGAACTATCCGGGGCAGGTTATGAAGCGAATCCAGCGTGTGCGCCGTCCAAAAGTGCGAACGCGCGGCGCCGCGACGGTCGCCTTTCGCATCGCATCAAATGGCGGGTTGAGCGCGGTATCGGTCGCGCGCAGTTCAGGGTCGGCGGAACTGGACAGGGCGGCGATGCAGGTTATCCGCCAGGCCGCCCCCTTTCCGACCCCCCCGCAGGGCGCGCGGCGGTCTTTTTCGATCCAGATCAAAGGGCGGTAGGTTGTTGTGATGTATTGGGCTGAGCATATGTGGCGGTGCCAATGACCCGGTATCTGATTGTTATGATTTGCCTTTTGGCCGGTGTCTTCGTCACCGCAGCCCTTGTGATGCCAACATCAGACGCGCCACAGCTAGCGTCGTGCAATGGCGTTGCAGACTATCCAGTGCAGCGCCTGGCCGAAGGCGGAGACATCGAAGCGATGGTGTTTCTAGGCGAACGTTGGGTTGAAGACGGATGCGCGCCGCAGGACCGTGCGCAGGGCTTGCGATATCTAGAGCATGCGGCGGCAGCGGGCCATGAGCGCGCACAAACCATCCTGAACCATCGGGGCAGGCCCACGGCAGAGCATAGGTCGCCCCTGTCTGCCTGTGTCGCTCTGTTGGCCATGGTTTTGCCGGGCGTGGATGACCCTCATCTCGTGCCGGGGGCCTGTGATTAGGGTCTAGGGTCAGGACCCTAGTCTGCCGCGATTTCCTGAATGACAGAGAACCCTTCGAACTTGGGCGCGCCCTGATGCAGCTTGGCCGTGCTGCCTGCATCCTTGTGCGCGGCGCGGAACGCGTCGGACCGGGTCCAGGCGCGAAACGCGTCTTCGGACGCCCAGACGGTGTGCGAGGCATAGAGCCGTGTGCCGTCTTCGGCTTCGGGCCCCTTAAGCATCTGGAATTCGACGAATCCGTCCATCGTTTTGAGGTGGCTGTCGCGGCCCAGCCACAGATCCTCGAACGCCTGTTCATTGTCTTTGGCCACGGTGAAGCGGTTCATTGCGATATACATGGTGGGTCCTTTCTGGCCGGTCGTCCGGCGCTCATTTTGTCCAGTAGGAGGCGGCTTTGGCCTCGGCCCCTGACAGCCCGCGGGCGCGCAGGATATCGCGGGCCGCAGTGGCCTGGGCGCGTTCGGCTGCAAAGAGGATATGGCGGTCTGTTTTGGGGATGTCGAGGCTGTTGAGCGCCTGGATCAGCGCGCCGTCATCAGCCATGTCGACCCAGGTTATGGGGATGTCGGCCTTGGTTGGTGCCTCTTGCGCATCATCGCGGCTGCGGATGGCGATCACGGCCTGGCCTGTGGTGCCTGCGGGGGCGTCTTCGATGATCCGCAGTATGACGGGCAGGGCGGTTTCGTCGCCGATCAGACCCAGCCAGGACGCCGTGGGCTGTTTGGACCCGCTGGGGCCGTGCACCGCAACCTCGTCCCCCGGTGCGATCACGTCGCACCAATTCGTCACGCGCCCGCCATCGTGCAGTACGATATCCACGTCGATCCATGTGCCTTCGGTCGAGATACGCCGCACGGTGTAGGGTGGGCGGTGCCAGGTGCCGATCCCACCGGGCCATTGCGTAAGTCCGCCCGCGTCAAGCGTGGGCCAGCTGGGGCTGTCCGGGTGCAGAAGCAGGCGGAAATGCAGGCCAGTATCGGGCTTTGTGAATGTGCTGAAGTCACCCGCCAGGCGCAGGCGCGCGAAGTTGGGCGACAGTGGCAGCACACCGGTGACTGTCGCAATGATCTGGTTCAGCGGCATCGTGGCCTTAGGCGCGGCCCAGGCCACAGGCTGGTCCAGCGCGAGGTCCGTGAGCCTGCCTGCGTAAAGGTCGGTCAGAAGTTGCAGCTCCGCGGGTGTGTTTGCGGTGAGCGTCAGCCGAGTGCCTGTGTCTGCCGGGTCAAAGGCGACGCGGCCCAGCGGGGCGTCGATCACCATGGCGTTGCGGTCGCGTTCGACGCTAAAGCCGTTGCGCGTGGCGATTTTGGCCAACGGGTCCAGTAGGGCAGGGCCGGTGGCGGGGACAAGGGCGGAATGTGTGTTCATTTGGGGCTCCGGGTCGATGCGTTATTCGGCTGGCGCGGTGGCTGGGCTGAGGGTATGTGTGCGGCGCAGGGCAGCAAGGCAGAGCAGCCCCAGGCCGATACAAGTCCCGTTGAGGACAAGGACGGTGTCACCGCCCCATATGAGCGCCTCGCCCCAGGACAGGCCCCCCGTTTGCAGGCGCATGACGGGCAGGAGCAGCAGCAGGAACCCAAGGGCGGTGCCAAGCTGTCGGTTGATTTGCGCGGAGGGGCATTTGTGGGCGGCGAGGCCGTAAGCGATGAGGGCAAGGCTGCTGTAGATAAAAGTGCGGGGCCTCCAGTGTTCGGGGTCGCTGGCGAGCTGGGCAATCAGGAAGGCGTGCGTCGTGAGTGCGATGGCCAGCGGCAGGCCCCAGGCGACGATGCTAAGCGCGTGTGATCCGTGGCGCCAGGTGGGGTTGTGCTCACGCCGTCGCAGCCAGAGCTGCATGCCCGACACGATCGTATAGGTCATGGCCCCGCCGAGGCCCACCCAGATGGTGCGCGACCACCAGCCTGCGAAGTTGCCGAAATGTAAGGGCGCCATGAGGGCGGCAATGGTGGAGCCCGCCGAGGGCGCGCTCCCAACGATTTCGGGGGCGTCGAGGAAGGCCCCGGTTGCGCCGCTGTACTCGAGCGTGGTGCCCGCGAGCGCGCCGTCGGCTTGGGAGTGGAAGGTGCGGACGGTGGCCCCAGCTGTGCCGTAGTCGTGGATTTGCGCGGCTTCGAGCGGGCCACCGGCGCGTTGTTCGGCATCGGCGAGGATCAGGGTGAGGTCCGACATGGGTGCGCTGGTGGTGTCGATCTGTTTCTGTTCGCCAAGCACGGTGGCAATGGCGCGCTCTTGATCGCCACCAAAGGCCACAAGCGCCACAACAGGCAGGCCAAGCGAGATGGCGAAGCTGAGGAAGGCGCCTGTGAACGACAAAAGCACCGCGAAGGGCAGGGACCAGACGCCCGCCAGCGTGTGCCTGTCGCGAAAGGACACGAGCCGTGCGCCGGGTCGTTCGGTAGTAAAGAGATCCCGCAGGATGTGCTTGTGGATCAACACGCCGGTGATCGCCGCCACGAGCATCGTCACGCCGAAAAGCCCCGTCAGGTACAGCCCCAAGCGGCCCGGCATATGCAATTGGACATGCAACTCCACAAGGAAATCCGACAGCGCCCTCTCCGGCCGGTCGGACAACACGTCACCCAGATATCCGGCTCGCGCCTTTTGAAGCATACCGGTTTGTGGGTTCACGAGGAAGCCGCGGCCAAAGATCTGACGGCCACTATCAGGATGGACGCGCGGCGCGCCGTAAAACAAGCTAAGCGTGCCGTTGCCGCCGCGCCCGATGAAAACGGTGTCATGAAGTTCGGACGGCACTTGCGCGGCGAAACGGTCCACCAGCGGGCCGGTGCGCGGGCCATAGACGGATGCGGTATCAGCTTGGCCCACGGACCAGGCGGTGATCTCGGAATCGAGCACGACAATCGTGCCGGTCAGCATCACCACATAGAGCAGGATCGCCAGAACCGTGGCGGACCAACCGTGCAGCGCGACCAGGCGTTTGGTGGCTTGTGTATTGTCGGTCATGCCAGAAACGCCAGCACGATCAGGACCAAAAAGACCATGAAAAGCGCGATGTAAACGGACGCAACCCGACCAATCTGCACCGCAGCCACCGGCCAGACCACAAAACTGGCCCAAAGCAGCGGAAACAACACGACAGGCAGCACCAGATGGTTCACGCCGCCCGCCCCGGCAGGCAATACACTGGGCAGACCCGCCATGGCAAAGATCGACAGAAGAAAGGCCAGCGGCCCCGCCAACAGCCAGCGCCACCGGGTCGGGCGCTGTGCCACACGGCGTTCCAACCACATCTGACCGGTTTTCGAGACGTCAAGCCACGCGCGCATTGTGTCAACCTGCATGATAAGCTGGCTGCGCCCACTGCGCTTGCTCGCGATGTGTCGAAAATAGCGCGCTTGCAGGCGAAAAGCGATACGCCCATCGCACGATTTTGAAAATTCCTTGCAATTTCTGTCAGGAAATGGCGTGTGCCTTGCAGCCCATCCAGCTATGGTCCGAACACGACCGGACACCGCGAGAAAAACAAGAGAAATCTGCGGAGCCGGACATGAAATCCCTTACCACTTTCCTGGTGGCCAGCGTCTCTATGCTTGCCCTGACCGCCTCATTCGCTGCGGCACAAGACGGTGAAGACCCGTTTGACCTGGGTACCCTTGTGCTACGCGGCGAGCTTCAGGATCGCCCAATCGAGGAATCGCCAACATCCGCCGTTGTAGTCACGGGTGAAGAGCTGGATGTGTCAGGGGATCTCGACCTGTATGACGTGATTGATCAGACGCCCGGCATGGTCGAAGCCAACAACCGTCAAGGGTTTGTCATCCGCGGGATCGACCAGCGGGGCGCAACCGGTGGAGGCACCGGCTTGACAATCTCGACACAGGTGGACGGTGTTGCGCTGCCCTCGAACCAGGCCACCTTGTTTGGCCCCTATTCCACCTGGGATCTGCATCAGATCGAAATCCTGCGCGGGCCCCAATCAACACAGCAGGGCCGGAACGCACTGGCTGGGGCCATTGTCATCCGCTCGAAAGACCCCGTTTTTGAAGAAGAATATAAACTGCGCGCTGAGGTGAGTGAGCGCGGCTTTCTACGCTTTGCAGTCACCGCAAACACTGAGCTGGTCGACGACACGCTGGCGTTGCGGTTTTCGGCTGATGTTCTGGAAGGCGATGGCTTTGTCACCAACATCAACACCGGCGGGGATGCTGGCCCGTTTGATCAGGAAACCTATCGGCTGAAGCTGCGCTGGAAACCGGTTGACCAACTCGACATCAACTTTTCCTACACCCGTGCCGAGAGCTTTGCTGGTGAGGACTTGGTGCTGGAGCCGCCGTTTCCCAACGATTTTGTCAACGCAACAACCTTTTCGGCGCGTGAGGGTGCGGAAAATGATTTGTTCGGCATTCGCGCGGACTATGAGTTTGCCAATGGTTTTGTCCTGACTACCGAGACCAATTACTTCCGGTTTGACCGCACCCGAATCGAGGATTTCGACTTGAGCCCGGCCGCCCTCGGCACTTTTGACGCTGACGATGAGGACCGGTCCTTCGAACAGGACATCCAATTGTCGTTCAGCGACGGGATTTTTGAAGGCGTTGTCGGGTTTTTCTACAATGACATCGAGGAGACGCGCGACAGCTTGCTGGTGTCGGATGCGATTGCAATCCCAAATCTGCCTTTTGCAGCCCCCTGCGCCCGGCCTTTTTGTTGGTGAACGGATCAACAACTTTACCGAAGAGACAGAGAACTATGCGATTTTGGCAAAGTCGACATCGACGCGTCTGCCTGGGCACCGGGCCTGAGCTTTACCGCCGGGTTCCGCTATGACCGCGAGACCTTTAAATTCCGCAATTTGATCGACTTTAACGAGGTCTTCGATCCCTTCAACCTGATCGATCTGAACAGCATTCCCGGGTTTGAAGACAGCGTACAGTCCGGTCGGACCACCTTTGATGCGTTTCTGCCCAAACTGGGCGTGACCTATGAGTTTGATGCCAACCAGCGCCTGAGCTTTACATATCCGCGCGGGTATCGGGCAGGTGGAGCGCAGGTGAACCAGTTCACCGGTCTTTTGAACCCGTTTGACGCCGAGTTTACCGACAACTTCGAGATTGCGTTGCGTGGAAGCTACTTCGAGGATCGGCTTGGGGTCACGGCCAACGTCTTTTACACCGAATGTGATGACATTCAGGTGTCAGTGCTTGGCCCCAGCGGCTTCCCGCTGGACCAGAATGTGGTCAATGGCGGTGAGGCAGAACTGTTTGGTTTCGAGTTCGGCATCGATGCACAGGTGACCGAGCGGACAAACCTGTATCTTAGCGGTGCCTATGTGGACAGCGAGTTTACCGACTTCGTGTCCACTGCCGGAGATTTCACGGGCAACCAGTTGCCGCAGACCGCCCCCATCACGGTGTCGCTGGGTGGCAGTGTGGAATTGACCGACACGCTGACCTAGTCACTGAACGCGTCCTATACGGACGAGGCGTTTTTCTTCGCTGACAATGATCCGGGGACCAAAAGTGATGACCGCTGGATCGTGGACACGCAGCTTGTGTTCCTGAACGATGCGGGGCTGAGCGCGGGCATCTATGTGCGCAACCTCTTTGACGAAGAGTTCGCCGCGCAACGGACCGATGCCACCGCCAGCTTGACCGGTGTGGACAGTCTGGTGCGGGCGGGTGAGCCGCGCACTATCGGTGTGTTTGTGCAGCGCGCTTTCTGAGCGGGTGCTGGTGGCGGCCATTCTGATCAGCCTGATCTGTATCGGGTGGATGGCGCGGTTTGATCCCAAGCGGCGGCGCAGCTTTGGACTGTCACCGCGTGCAATACCCGTGTCGCGGCGGGTGATATGGGTGGGCATGGTCTTGCCCGGCCTGCTGCTGGCCCTTGCAGGGCAAAGCGCCGGTTTTGTCCTGTGGCTGTCGGCCTTGTGCGTCTTTGGCTGGCTGGTGGTCAGGGTACCGCCGCCCGCCTATCGCGCCGCTCGTGACAGGGCGTTGCAGGCCGCCACCCGTTTGTGTAGCCGACTGCGGGGTTAGTCAGGCCTTCAGGGCCACGAGGTGGTTGTCAAAGGCCAGCGGGTGTCTTGCAATTTGGGCGAGGACCCCGTCCCTGAGCGCGTGCACGCGTCCTGTGCCATCGGTGACAAGGCAGGTATCGTCTGGGCCAGCACAGAGACCGCAGACATCCGTTGCCTTAAACGTGTCGGTCTGGCGGCCCAGAGCATCAAAGACAAAGGTTGTGTTGCCCCGGGGGGCCGAGGCGGCGTAGTGGCCATTTCCAAAGGCGCTTACGCTGCCGATATAGCCATCAAGGCCGAAGAGGGCCGTGTCGTCCATCCGTGCTTTGGTCAGCCTGCCGGCACCGGTGTACAGCGCGACAAGCGGGGGCGCGTCGAACGGGTCGCCTTGCCATTGGAACCCGCAGACCACCGTGTTGTCGGGGGCTGCTGCGATGTGGCGGAGGGAGTTTTGGTGCAGGTCTGGGGGCAATTCTGCGACGTCGGTGAGCTGGCCGCTGGTGTCGAAGAGCGCGAGGTTGGGGCGCATGGTGTCGAGGTTGAGTTTGTCGCGGCCCGTGCGGGGGTGGGTGCGGATGCCGCCGTTGGCCACCGCCAGCAGGCCATTTGGCAGCCGCAGGATTTCATGAGGGCCGATGCCCGCGGAGGTGAAGCTACCCTGCCGTTTGTAGCCTGCGCTGCGGTCCCAGACACCGATCCAGCCTTGGCCAGTGGCGATGCCGTTTTCGGGGGTGAAGAGCTGCGTGCCATCGGATGAAAACGCGCCGTGGCCGTAGAAGTGGCGACCCAGCGGGGCGTGGAGTGTTTGCAGGACGTGGCCGCGCGCGCAGTCGATGACCTTGGCGAAGGTGCCGGGACGGCGGGCGATGGCGACCGCCTCGGCCAGGTGCGGGTGAGCGGCGGCCGCGTGACCACGGGCGGGCAGGGGGATTTCGAAGGGGATGGTGCCCTTGGCCGTCAGCCCCACCAGCACGTGTTGCCCGTCGGGACGCAGGGCGGCGCTGAGGGCGATGGGGTTCCCTGCAGCAGCCCAGCCGAGCGTGGGTGTCAGGGATGCTGATGTCAGCCCCGCAAGGAAGGCGCGGCGCGAGGGCATCAATCGCCGTCAAGGCTGTTGAAGCCAGCCGTGATGCCGAGGGGCTTGCCGATATCCGTGTTCACGGCGTTCTGGATGTCGCGCACGGTGCGCTGCAATGCCTCGACCCGGATGCGGCGGATCGGGTCGGACACGCCCGCGAGCGCAGGATCCTCGAGGGCTGCGGCCAACTCCCGGGCTTTTGTGAACACGGCGCGGGTGTCTGTCAGGTCGCTGTCGATCATGCTGGTGGCGAGGTCTTCCAATGCGGCCAGCGACAGTTCGATATGGCGCTGCGCCCGTTCGGAGCGACGCGCTTCGGCGCGGCGGGGGCGGGGGCGGTCGAACGTGCCCAAAGGGCGACCCAGGCGCTGATCGTGCAGGAATTCGAGGCCAGTCGACAGCGCGGTATAAAGCGCCCGCTGCGCTTCGTCCTCGCTTTGGAAGCGGGTGTTGCCGTCAGCCCCTGCCGTGGTCATCAGCGTGGCGAAGGCGGGCCAATCGGCCAGGATCGCGGCGGACTTGTCGGCGAGGCCCGTGGCGATCACTTGCGTCAAGCGGCAGGCATAATCGGCATCGGCTTGTGCCTCGTAGAGCAGCCGTTCAAGCGCAGTGAACCCTTGCGCGGCGGCAGAGACCTCAGCCCACGCACCGGGATCGTCAACGATGGGGTCTTGGGCAGCCGTCAGCCGGGCCAGTGCTTTGCCGGTGCTGTCCTTGGGGTCGGGCCAGAAGGACATTTGCAGGGTCAGGGCCTGGTCTTCGATCGGGCCGAACTGGATGTGGCTGATGCTGATCCAGGCGTCATAGGCGGCGTGGAAGGCTGGGCGCACCGCTTCGGGCGTGCAATTCGCAGCGGCATCCGAGGCCAGATCATCGGTGGCGTGTGCAAGCGCCGTTTGGCCGGGCAGGATATGCGTGTCGATGGCGCGTTGCACATCTGCAAGGGCGGGCAGGGCGGTCAGGCAGAGAACGAGGGCAAGGCGCATGTCAGAGACTTTCAAGAAAGCGGATCAGGGCGGCGCGGTCGGGCGGCGGCATGTCGATCACCGATTGCTTGTGCGGTTCGGCCTCGCCCCCGTGCCAGAGTACGGCTTCGAGCAAATTGCGGGCGCGCCCGTCATGCAGGAAGTAGGTGTGGCCGGAGACGGTTTCGGTCAGGCCAATGCCCCAGAGGGGTGGCGTGCGCCATTCCTGACCGTTGGCGCGCGCTTCGGGGCGGTTGTCGGCAAGCCCTGGCCCCATATCGTGCAAAAGCATGTCGGTATAGGGCCAGATCAACTGGAAGCTTTGTTCAGGCTGACCGTCAAGCCGGTGGGTCACGTGCTTGGGTGTGTGGCAGGCGATGCAGCCGGTTTCGTAAAACACCTGCTTGCCGCGCAAGACCTGTGGGTCGTCCGTGTCGCGGCGGGCGGGGACGCCCAGGTTGGACGAGTAGAAGGACACGAGTTCGAGACCCACATCGCCAATCTCGGCATCGTCATGCACTGCGGTGTTGCCATTGGGTGCTGCGCGGCATTTCGCCTGCGCTTGGGTGCAATCGCCAAAGCCTGCGGGATGCAATGTCGTGGAAATGCCGATGTCGCCGGCAAAGGCACCGGCGGATTGTTCCCATACCGAGGGCTTGCCCGCCTTTAGACCGAAGCGGCCCAGCATAGGCACGCCGTATTCCGACGACATCACGATCTGCGCCCGCCCCGAAATGCCATCGCCATCCGCGTCATTCGGGTCAGCCAACGCAAGAATGTCCGCAGCAGGGATCGCATCAAGCAAACCAAGGCCAATCATTTGCGGGGCAACGCGCGGGCTGATCATCGTATCAGGATGCAACGCGCCATAGCCAAGATCAGTCAGATCATAAGTGGGTGTGCGCAACGAAGCGGTTTCGCCGCCGGAGAGTTCGATCACCTCTTCGGTATAGGTGACCTTGATCTGCGCCTCTGCCGGGACGCCCGCGATGGAAAAGTCCTGAATCTGGCCACCATAGGACGGTTCGGGTTGGGTTGCGATATAATCGGCAATCTCGTCCGGGGTGGCACCGCCGGGGATCGACACGCGCATCAGCATTGAGGTGGCAGTGTCCTCTGGCCCTTCCGGCGGATGGCCGCGCCCGTCTTTCAGGTGGCAGCGCTGGCAGGATCGGGCGTTGAACAGCGGGCCTAACCCGTCTGATGCGAGCGTAGAGGAAGGGGAGGACACCCACAATTTCTTGAAGAGACCGTTGCCGACCTTAAAATCCAGCTCTTTTTCAAAGCTGATATTGCCGGAGGGCTGCGAAAAGGCGTTGCGGTTGTCGATCACGCGCACGGTGGCGGCACCTGCCGGATTGCTTTCGAATTGTTCCGGTTTCGAGAAGTCGGTGGTGGGTTTGATGACCGCTGCGATCCGCTCTTTTTCCGCCTCGGTCCGATGGATCACGTGCAGGTGTAAATCTGTGAGATCAGCCGTGGCGTCCAGCGGAAATGACAAAATTCCGACAAATAGCATCAGGACTATGGTTGTATGGCGGAGCATGACTTATAAATATACTCAGGAATTTGGAATAGCGAGGTGATTCCTGCCTCGGCCCGCCTGGAGAGACTGCGACATGGTGCCCTTGCGATTAGACTTGGTGGCAGATGCACGCCCCGCACCACAACCACGGCACGTCTCGGACACGGCCTTTGCCTATCTGAACTTTCTGCGATTCATGTCGATGTCTTGCCGGGTGAAACCGCGCACGGACCTGTTTCAGGCCTGCGCGCTACTGCATGCCAGCCGGTCCGCAAGCCGAGAGGCCCATGCAGAGGCGCTGATGCGGTGTCTGGCTGAAGCCCTTGGAAAACAACCAAGATTGCACGCACCCGGCACGGTTGAGATGTCGTTCGATGAGAACTGGCTGGTCCAGTTGGGTGAAGCGCTTGCGCGAGAAGACGATGGCAGCATCGCCTTTCTTCTGAAGTCTCGTGTACTGCCAGAACACCGCCGTTTGGTGCGCTTTTTGGTCGGGCGGATTTCAGAGTATTTTTCTCTGATTTAGAATAATTCTAAAAAGTTCTTGTCTCTTGGATTTGGTTGCCTAATTACTGTTGGGCAAGCCAGCCAGCATGATGCAAGCCAGCGCCGAAATTCGAGGGAGTTAGGGATGACCCAAACAGCTGTTGCGCTGTCCACCGACGCGCGCGCCGCCATTGTCGAAGCACTCAACCAGTCTGTGGCGGAGACCGCCGTGACGACGATGCTGGCGCAGAACTTTCATTGGAACGTAAAGGGCATGGCCTTTGGCCCGCTGCATGACCTGTTCCAGAAGATTTACGAAGATCATTTCGTGGCCCAGGACGATCTGGCCGAGCGTATCCGCGCGCTGGACGCCCACGCCGAGGGCACGCTGACCGGGATGCTGGCGCGGTCCAAGGTCAAGGAACATGACGGTCATGCGTCCGACAAAGAGATGATCAAGATGATGCAGGAGGCACAGGAAACGCTGGCCGCGACCCTGGCGGGGGCGGGCGAAACCGCCGCTGAAGCCGGTGACACGCTGACCGAAGACCTGTGTATCGCCCGCGGGCAGGAACACGAGAAGTTTGCGTGGTTCCTTCGGTCGCATCTGGCCTGACACACGCTTTGAAGCGCAGGAAGCGACCCAGATACTGAGCCACCATTCGGACGCCAGGTATCCAGGCAGCGACCGACGCAGGGTCCCAGACCCGGGGCCAAGCCACGTCTCTCTCACAGCGGCGTTGGCTTGGCCCTTGTTGATTTCGATCAGTTCAGGGCAGAGGCTGCCGAAAAGGGTGGAGCCAGGTCCATCTTGTCCACGCAGACGGATTTATCTTCGAACCCGATGTCGATGCGGCAGGCGCCGATGATCATCTTGTAGCTTTCCACATCGGTATCGGTGTCAGAGCAGGGTGCGTTCGGTGTTTCGAACGTGGCGGTGGCTGACGCACCCGGGGCCACATTGGCAAAGGACGCGCCCTTGGACCGGCCCACTTCGGTGTCGCCCACATAATTCAGAAAGAACGCGTTGATTTCGGTGAGTGGCTGGTCTGTGTCGTTGATCAGCTCAACCGTGATGGTGCAGTAATAGTCGCGTTTGCCGATCTCTTTCAGAGACAGCGTATAGTCGGCAGCGACAGGGCCCGCACAGACAACGAGACAGGCGATCAAGGGTAGGCGCATATGAGCCTCCTTAGGCGGCGTCGCGCACGGCGGCGACAGGTTTGACCTTTTTCTTCAGACACTTGCGCAGGTATTGCGGCGCCCAGTGTTTGTAACGACCCAAGCGGGATTGCTGACCCACCAGCATTTCGACAAAGGCGTCGCGGTGCTTGTTCTTTTTCAACTCCTTGAAGAGCGACTTTTGCGCCTTGGTCATCGAACAGCCGATGCAGTGGCCTTGGCGTTTGAACTTGCAGACGTCGATGCAGGGGCTTGGGGTCTTGGCCATGGGGAACCTCGCTGATGGAACAGTAGCTGGGTCGTGTGGTCAGGAATTGCAATGCGCGCATCGGCAAACGCGGATAAGCCGATGCGCGCAGTGGCTGCCCAAAGGAGCAGCTGTGCGCGGCCAGTGTGTCTGGGAACAACGACGGGGCCGCACACGGGAGAGCCGTTACTGGAAGACGGCGTCGGGGTTGTCGAGGCTGTCGGAGCCTTCGATCTCGATCGCGTCAACGCCAAGGGCAGCGACGGCACGTTCGATGGACCGCGTCTGGTCGATCAGCGCGTTCACCCCGCCCATGATCAGCGCCTCGCCTGCGGCGTTGCCCCGTTCGAGCATGGAGTCGTAGGCAAAACCGGATTCGGCAGCAATTTTCATTTCCAGCATTTCCAGCACAGCCGTGTCGAGCCGGGCCTGCATTTCCGCATCCACGCCTGCGTCCGCGGCGGCGACAAGCGAGGCCAGGGATTCACCGGACACGATCGAGCCGTCCACGCGGGTATAGCTGCCCAGATAGACGTTGCGGATGCCCACGGCGTTGTAGAAATGGTCGTTGTGGGTGTTGTCGGCAAAGCAGGAGTGTTCCTCTTCCGGGTCGTTCAGCATAACGCCCAGGCGCATGCGTTCGCCCGCGGTCTCGCCATAAGACAGCGAGCCCATGCCGGTCAGAATTGTGCTGATCCCGGCGGTTTCGTCTGCGGTCAGTTGGGCGCGGGCGTCCCCGTCGTCCTGCCATTGCGCTACCATCCATTCCAGATCGGACACCAGCAGCTCCGTTGCGGCTGTAAGATAGTCGGCGCGGCGGTCGCAGTTCCCGCCTGTGCAGGCATCACCCTGGGCATAGTCCGTCCAGGGGCGGTTGCCGGCACCTGATCCGTGGCCATTCAGATCCTGGCCCCAGAGCAGAAATTCGACGGCGTGATAGCCCGTGGCAACGTTGGCTTCGACACCATCGGCCTCGTGCAGCGTGTCCTCGAGCAAGGTTGCGGTGATCGAGGACGCATCAACGGTTTCACCCGACAGCGTGAACGACGCGTTGGCCACCACGTTCAGCACGGCATATTCGTTTTCGTCCGTCGCTCCACCATAAGTCGCATCTACGTAGTCGATCAGCCCCTCGTCCAATGGCCAGGCATTCACTTTGCCTTCCCAGTCATCGACGATGGCGTTGCCAAAACGGTAAACCTCGGTCTGTTGGTACGGCACGCGGGCGGCCAGCCACGCGTGCTTGGCGGCTTCAAGCGCTTCTGCAGAAGGGGTTTCCGTGAGTGTGTTCACCGCTGCGAGCAGCGTTTGCGCGGTGGTCAGGCTATCGGAGTACTTTGCCAGAGCAATATCGGCATAATTGTCCAAAACAGCAGCCTTGTCCGCAAATGCGGGGGCGGCTGCCAAAAGCACTGTCCCAAGTGCCGTCGTCATAGTCAGTTTCATGAGGTGGCTTTCCCTTGTGTTCTTTCTGACGGGTTAATGCAGACGGACGACGCGCGCCTTGTCTGCAGGTGAATGGGGGGCGTTTGCGGCGCGGTGGATGCGTCGGATCGTGTCGCCAACTTCGCCGGCCAATATGGCGATGTGTTCCGCGTGGGCCGGCCCCGACAGAAGCGTCGCGATCAGGGCCGCGTCGTTCAGATGCCCGTCGGACGCCGTACGGATCAGATGCACAAAGACACATTCATCCGAGCCAACGCAGTTGCAGCCCACCTCGTGGCGCACGAGGGGCCTGTGCGCGGTGCCGACGATCTTTTTCACCAAGTGTTCGAAGTTGGCCCATGCACGGTCTGCATCCTGTTCAGGCAATGCCCCGGTGTAATCCCGGCGTGCATGGGTCTGGCCACTTGGCCCTTCACACCAGAGCCGAAGATTGAGAACCAGGTTTGCTTCCCACGAGTCCATGCGGTTCAATGCTGCAACAGTCGCACCGCCGCGTCTGTGATGTTCCGGCATCATTTGTTCAGGATCAGCTTTCCTGCGCGGGTGATGCGCAAATAATAGATTTGACCATCCAGCACGATTGAGGCTTGGCTGCCGTCCTTGATCAAGTCGCGCGCATCATAGGTGTCGATCTGTTTTGCGTCGGGTGCTGTGGTGGGTTTTGGGACGTCTGTCATGATATTCATTTGGTCCGCTCCAGGTGGTCGAGCATCCGCTCGACATATTGGTCCGCTGGAACATCCCCATTCATCACCTCGCGCAACAATTCCTGACCACACGGCGTCTCAGAGCGCTTACTCTGCGCCTTGTCGTGGTCGGGTTTGCCAGGTTTGACCATGTCTCTGCTCCTGTCGGATCGGGGCGTCCGGGCTGCCCCTTGAGGGGTGGCTGAGACTCGCTTTGAATATGTTGATCGTTTTTGTCGGGTACGTCAATCCTGAGTATTAATGTAAGAAAAGAAAAAGGCGCGGAAAAAACCGCGCCTTTCCAGAATCTTGGCAGAGTTTGGCTTATTCCCAGCCGACCTCGTTAAAGATGGCCTGTGCTTTGGGCACGTTGTTGGCAATCGTTGTCGCGTCCAGATCGTCGGGACGGAACATACCGAGGGTCGCAACCGACGGGCTGATCCCAACCCCAGGCACAGCGGGGTATTCGTCGTTGCCAGCAGAGAAGTACTGCTGGGCCTGCGCAGAGGCGAGGTACTCCAGGAACTTGATTGCGTTGTCCTTGTTCGGTGCGTTGGCTGCGACGCCGCCACCCGAAAGGTTCATATGCGCGCCTTCGCCGTTCTGCGCGGGGAACACCCAGCCGATGTTGGCGCGGGCGTCCGCGGGCAAGCCGTCAACGTCTTTGCGGATGGCACGGGCAAAGTAATAGGTGTTCGAGATCGAGATGTCGCACTCACCCGACACAAGACCGCGCAGCTGGTCGGTATCGCCGCCTTGCGGGTCACGCGCGAAGTTGTCGACCACACCTTTGGCCCAGCCTTTGGCGGCGTCTTCGCCATGGTTGGCAATAACCGAAGCCAGCAGCGTTTGGCTGTAGACGTTCGACGACGAGCGGTGGCAGACTTTACCTTTGAAGGCTGGGTCGGCCAAATCCACGTAGGACTTTGGCGGGTTGGCCACGTCATTCTTGTCGTAGAAGATGATCCGCGCGCGCTGGCTGAAGCCGAACCACTGGTTGTCTTCATCCTGCAGGTTGGCGGGGATCAGGTCCTCAAGCGTGCCGCTTTCGATGGACTGCAGAACGCCTGCATCCTTGGCGCGTTCCAACCGCGAGGTGTCGACCGTCAGCAGGATGTCCGCAGGTGAATTGGCGCCTTCGGCTTTCATCCGCTCGATCAGTTCGTCGGCCTTGCCTTCGATCCGGTTGATGGTGATGCCGGTGGCGTCAGTGAAATCGGAATAGAGGCGTTCATCGGTGTCGTAGTGGCGCGACGAATAGAGGTTCAGTTCGCCCTCGGCGGCGGCACTTGTGGCGGTGATGGCCGCAACTGCGAGTGTGACGAAAGTTGTTCTGGTGGTCATGGAAATACTCCCTGTTTTCCACTGATCTTAATCTTACGAAAACAGTCAATTGCAGTGTTGAGCACATAAGGCAACCCTTTCCGAGTGAAATTGTCGGGAATCACTTGAAAAAATCTGACTTTTTCGGTCATGTTTGTCTCACCAAGCCGCAGCCAGTGCTGCACGCCCGGTGATTTTCATCCTGTCCCGGGGGTTAAACTTGTACCTTGATCCGCTGTCATACCGATACGTGCGTCGCCTTTTTCGGTGCATTGCAGCCGGTGTACGACCTGAGATGATGCGCCTTGGCACACATCCGATGGACGCCTACAGCCACCGCCCCGTCCCGCAACCCGAAAGGTGTTCTGATGTCTGACTGTTCGCGGAACTGCGACAACCGCATGGCTTTGGGCGATCAATCGCTTGCCGCACTTCATGTTGATCCGATTGAGTTCGGGTTTCTGACTGCCGCTCGATACTTCTGCCTTTCGTTTTCCGAGCCGCAGGGCGGCGCCTGGGTCACGGCAATGCTGGGGGCAGAGTGTTTCTTTCCCGGCGAGGGCAGCGCAGAAAAGATGCGGCGTGCACTGGCTGTCGTGCACGAGATGCGCACGTCACGCAGGTCCACGTTCCGCTTTTCGAATCCAAGATGCGAAATCTGCACCGGGATCGTCACGGAAGATGAGCGACATTTGTTGCAATTGATCCAGCATGCGCGGGCGCGGCGGGGGTCGTTGGTAGCGTCCTCGGCGATGCTTTTGTGCGAGGGTCACAATACCGATCAGGTGCGTATCGCCGCGCAAGGTTTTGCAGAGCTGGTCGGCGCATCGGCACGGGATGAGGTCAAAGTCTAGGCGTCTTCAACCTCGAAGATCACGGGGATGGCCGGGCAGGGGATAAGCTCGTCACGAATGACGTCGGCGAGCGTGGTCTTGTGCAGGAAGACATAGACATGTGCGCTCAGTCCCTCCCACAGACGGTTGGACAACGACTGCGCCTTGGTGCCCGATGCACCCCCCTTGGCCCCGGCCCCGGTGCTAAGCGCATCGACGGATTCGTCTACTGCTGACAGCACTTCATCGATACGAATCTCGCTTGGGGGCTTGGCTAGCTTGTACCCCCCACCGGGGCCACGCACCGAAATGACCAGCCCACGCCGCCGCAGCTTCGCAAAAAGCTGTTCCAGGTAGGGCATGGAAATGTCCTGCCGTTGACTGATGTCATTCATGGTCACGAGGCCCGCGTCGTCCTGATGAAAAGCCATATCGACCAGCGCGACCAGCGCATAGCGTCCTTTGGTGCTGAGTTTCATACTGACCTCCTAAGATTTTGGGGAGACGTGCTCGATGAGTGGAAAAACAGACATGCTAGTGCCCCATGTCCAGGGTCGCATGCGCGCTGTGTGGCAGCACGAATGGGGCGGTTCCAACGGGTGTCGCGTTGACGGTCAGACTGCACCCATAGGCGCAGGATAGAATGTCGTTCGTCATCACGTCTTCCGGCGGGCCAGAAGCAAGGACGCGCCCCTCCGCCATGACCAGAACGTGGTCGGCAAAAAGGCCGGTGAGATTCAGATCGTGCATCACCGCGATCACGCCGCCGCCATCTTGGGCAAAGGTGCGGGCTATGGACATGACCTGCAGCTGGTGCGCGATGTCGAGCGATGAGACCGGTTCGTCCAGCATCAACCAGCGCGCTCCGCCCTGCGCAACCGGCTCCCAGATCTGGGCCAGCACGCGCGCCAGTTGTACGCGTTGTTGTTCGCCGCCCGACAATTCTTGGTAATAGCGGTGGGCATAGTGTTGAAGACCTACACGAGCGAGGGCCGCTTCGGCCCGGCCAGCGTGATCAGCTCCCATGCCAGAGGTTAACCCGATACGAACCACCTCAATGGCATGAAACGGGAAGGCAAGCGTCGATGCCTGCGGCAGCACCCCCCGCATCGCCGCCATCTGCCACGGCTTGGCCTGCGCGACGTCGATGCCGTTCAGGTGAATGCTGCCATGATAGGGCAGGTCGCCGCAGATCGCCTTGATCAGGGTCGATTTGCCTGATCCGTTGGGTCCGACAATGGCCGTCAGCGTGCCGGGCTGTGCGTTCATTGAAAGCCCGTGCAGGACCTCTTTGCGTCCATAGGCGACAGACAGGTCCTGCACGACAAGCGTCATAAATCCACCATCCCGCGTTGACGCAACAAGATCCACAGAAAGACCGGCGCGCCCAGCACAGCCGTCACGATGCCAATGGGCAGCTCGGCGGGGGCGATGATGACCCGCGCAATCACGTCAGCCAGTACCAGAAGCAGTGCCCCCAGCAGCGCAGCATTGATCAGCAACGGACGATGATCCGGACCGGTGCCAAGGCGCAGCAGGTGCGGCACCACAATCCCGATAAAGCCAATACCGCCCGACACGGCGACAGCCGCCCCCGTGGCGGCGGCAACCGTCAGGATGGCCAGGTTTTTGACGCGTTGAACGTTCAGGCCGATATGTGCCGCCGTCGCCTCGCCCAAGGCCAGACCGTTCAGACCCCGCCCAAGCGCGCAGGCCGCCATCACCGAGACCAGGATGATAGGCCCAGCGGCAATCACTTTGGCCCAGCTGGCCCCGCCAAGCGATCCAAGCCCCCAGAACGTGAGATCACGCAATTGCCGGTCATCTGAAATATAGACGAGGATACCAGACAGCGCCCCGGCCAGCGCCCCAAGCGCGATGCCAGCCAGCAACATGGTGGCGACAGAGGTGCGCCCCCGGCGGGTCGATACCTGATACAACACCATCGTACTGGCCCAGCCGCCCAGGAACGCGGCCACCGGCACCAACTGGTCCCCGACCGCAGCCATAAGCCAGAGCGGCGCAAAGCCAGCCAGCACAATCGCGGTGATTGCGCCAAGGCCCGCGCCCGCGCTCACCCCCACCAGCCCGGGATCGGCCAATGGGTTGCGAAAAAGCCCCTGCATGACCGCGCCGCCTACGGCAAGCGCCGCGCCAACCAACAGACCCAGTACCAGCCGTGGTGCGCGGATATCCCAAAGAACAATGGCCTCCATCCGGGTCAGAGCCTCGCCCTGACCCAGTTTCAAAAGGGCAGGGCCAAGCACCACATCCGTGGCCCCGACCGTCAAGCTGAAGATGCCCACGATGATCAGCGCGCCAGACAGCCAGACATGCATCCGTCGGGCGCGGGCCACCCGGCTTAGCGGGATATGATCGGCCAGCGCCATGCGCCTCAGGCGGGGTAGAGCGCGCGGTTCAGTGCGGTCACCGCCTCTGCGGTGCGGGGGCCAAAGCCCAGCAGGAACAAGCCATCCATCCGCACCACGTTGCGTGCGACCGCCGCCGGGGTGACGGACAGCGCGGGCAGGCCAAACAGCTCTGCATCCGTTGACGCATGATCGCCGCTGCGGTTCATCATTAGGATGACATCTGGGGCGGCGGCACTCGCGGCCTCATCCGACAGGGGTTTGTATCCTTCAAAGCTGGACACGGCATTCACACCACCGGCCATCCGGATGATCCCATCTGCGCCCGTCCCGGTGCCCGAGGCGAGGATATGGCCCCCTTGGGTGGACAGGATGAACATCACGCGCGCCTTGTCGTCGTCGCTGCGCTCTGCGCGATCAAGCGCTGCGTCCAGCGTCTTGCGGGTTTCAGCGGCCAGCGCCGCCGCCCGATCCGGCACATCAAGAGCCTCACCCACGGTTTCGATTTTGCGCACGATGGCTTCGGTGTCATAGCCTTCGGGCACTTCTGCAAACTCGACCGAAGCGGCGCGCAGAATGTCGATCACCTCTGGGGGGCCCGCGCCTTCAGCAGAGACAATCAGTTCGGGTGCAAAGGACAACACGCCTTCGGCCGACAAGCGGCGCATATAGCCCACGTCTGGCAATTCTTGGGCCGCCGCAGGAAAGGTTGACGTCGCATCACGGGCAAGCAGCCGATGTTCCTGACCAAGGGCATAGATGATCTCGGTGACATCGCCTCCGATGGCGATCACATTTTTTGAACCGCTGGCCGCCCAAAGTGGAGCATGTAGCGCGCCTAGGGCGAGGGAAGAGCCCAGAAATGTGCGCCGGTCCATCACACGGCCACCTCTTGCAGGTTCGCGACCAAGGCACGGAAGGCTGGGCGGCTGTCGCGCCCGTCTTTGGGCACGCCGAACACCTGGAAAATGAGCGCGCCATAGGCGTCAAACGCCTCGACTGACGTGGCCGTGCCGCGCTGCGTGGGTTTGTCGACGGCCCACACCTCGGCCACCTCATCGCGGCGCAGATGCAGGTTGAAGCCCGGGTCCATCACGTTCTGCCAAGGACCCATAGGTTTCAGCGTGTGCAGCGCGCCGGTATGGATCTGGATGCAGCCCCGGTTGCCAACAAACAGCATCACTTCAGTGCCCGTGCTTTGCAGGTGGGCCAGCAGCGCATCGACAGCATGCGGTGCCAGCTTGCGGGCAAAGGGCAGGCCCGCGGCGCGGTATGCCCCAAGGCGGTTCATCTTCAGCTTGGACACAAGTCGCAGGAACTGGTGCGTGTCCGTCATCCGCTGCCATTCCTTGCGCAGGATGTCGATCTTGTCCTCTGCGATCTTGGCAGGCTCAGGGGGCTGACGTTGCGCAAACCGTGCTTCGGGGCACTGATCGTCTGACGCTAGCTTTCGGGTCAGCTGCGCAAATGCATCGTGGTTCGATCCGTCGCGCAAGATGATTTTGTGCACCGCATCCCCAGCTGCATCGAACACCTGAATGCTACGCCGGATGCCCCCATCGCTCTCACGCTCGACCAGAAAGGCATGAATCCAGTGGCTGGGAAAAATGCGCAGATCGATATCTTCGGTTAGGATCATCGCGGCGTGGGGGCCGGTGTGATAATTGTCATAGACACCGATCTTTTCATGGACACACGACGTGTTCCGGGTCAGCGCCATGACCTCGCCCAGGTCTTGGGCGGCCCGCATGATGACATCCGGATGCGCGTCGATCCGTGTGGCGCCCCGACCGCAATATGCAGCGACAAGGGCCGCCTCACTAATGCCAAGCGCTTCTGCAAAGTCGCGGTCTCGTGGTTGCGGCGCGGCGGCGCGTTTGGCTCGGATGTCGTCGGCAGAAAGATCGATTAAGGTCACTATAAGCCAAGCTCCGAAAGTTGAGGAACAACGTGGATGGCTGAGCCCAATGGCTTGGCTGGTGAGTCTGTATTCCCGATTAAATTAGTCGGCTTATTAAAGGTTGGCAACCTTGATTGCATAGGGCGCGATCAAGTCGGTCTCAATATACTAACATAATTTTCATTATATTTCACATATATATACCCGCGGTGGATTCACAAACGAAGTGCAAATTCTGTACGAATACAGAGAGTTGCATGGAGGATGAAGAATGGGAAGCCACTACTTTCACCTGAAGCTGGACGAAAGACGAAAGCTCGCAAAGTGGCTTGAAGCCAAAATGCCGATTGCTGAGATTGCGGATCGACTGGGCCGTGACCCTTCCACGATCTACCGGGACATCAAGCGGAACCGATATACGGACACTGAGCTGCCAGAACTGAACGGCTACTACGCGCTGAATGCCCAGGACATGTACGAGGAGCGCCGCGCCATCCATCGCAAGATGATCGTGCATCCTGAACTGAAGGAAGCCATCGAGGATCGTCTGAAGGCTGGCTGGTCACCTGACCTGAGCAGATTGCAGGCCGGATGCGATTGGAGCGCCATCCGATCCGCGTCAGTCACGAGACGATCTATCGGTTCGCCTATTCCAAAGACGGTCGTGACGAGCAGTTCTATCGTCATCTCCCTGAGCATCGGAGACGCCGTAGGCCGCGTGGTTACCGCAGGCAAAACAGGACGCATATCTTCGACGTCCAAAGCCTTTCGCATCGACCAGAGAGGATCTCAGAGCGCTCAGAGTTTGGTCATTGGGAATGCGATCTGATGATGTTCCGCAAGGAGCATGGAAAGGTGAACGTGACATCGCTCGTCGAGCGCGTCAGCCGCTTCGCCGTCGTCATGCGCAACGAGGATCGCCAATCCAAGCCGATCATGGAAGCCCTGATCCAGGGCCTGGCTCCCCTGCCCGCCGATGCGCGCCAGTCGATCACCTTCGATC